>JACCXF010000097.1 GCA_013697295.1 Actinomycetota bacterium
GGCGATGTGGGGGGACCCTTTGGTCTCGACCTGCAACGCCACGTCGACCTCGTCGAGTTGCACCCTGGCCCCCTCGCGGTGGTGCTCGACGCCGACGACGTTGGCGCCGAGCTCGGCTATGCGGGCCAGGAGGGCAGCGAGGGCCCCGGGCTCGTCGTTGATGCGGGTGCGGAAGGCGAAGTAGCGGCCGGAGGCGCTCAGTCCGAACCTGATCACGCGCAGCAACAGCATGGGATCGATGTTGCCGCCGGACAGCACTACGACGATCGGAGGGCGCAGATCGCCCAGCTGCTCGAGGACCGCCGCTACCCCCGACGCTCCCGACGGCTCGAGTACCAGCTTCATGCGCTCGGCCGAGTAGACCAGGCCCTGGGCGATGGACTCGTCCGTCACGCACACCACTTCGTCGACGAGCTCCTCGACGTGAGCGTAGGTCATGTCGCCGGGGCAGTTGGCTGCGATCCCATCCGCGATGGTCGACATGTCTTCCAGCGCGACCGGTTTCCCGGCTTCGAGCGACACGGGGAAAGCAGCCGCTCCGGTGGCCTGGACGCCGATGATCCGAGCAGAAGGACGCAGCGATTTCACGGCGACCGAGATGCCGGAGATAAGGCCCCCGCCCCCCACGGGAACCACCACGGTCCCGACCTCCTCAGGCATCTGCTCGACGATCTCGCATCCCACCGTCCCCTGACCGGCGATGATGTGGGGATGATCGAAGGGGTGTACGAACTCCGCCCCCGTCTTCTGGGCATGTTCCACCGCGGCCTCGAACGCGGCTCCGAAGTCCTTGCCCGTAAGGTGAACCTCCGCGCCGTAGCGGCGTGTGGCTTCTACCTTGGGGAGAGCGGCGCCGGCGGGCATGAACACCGTCGATGGGATCTTCGAGAGCGATGCCGCGAGGGCGACCCCCTGAGCATGGTTCCCAGCCGAGGCTGCGACCACTCCGGTGGAGCGCGCCTCGGGCCCGAGGCGGCTGATCCGGTTATAGGCGCCGCGGATCTTGAAAGAACCGGTTCGCTGGAGATTCTCGCACTTGACGAACACCGAGCCGTCGATGTGGTGAGACAAGGCTCTCGATCTATCGAGCGGCGTCTGGACAGCGACGCCTTCGAGCCGTTTCCTGGCATCCTCGATCTGCTCTATGTTGACGAGTCCTTCGGCCATCAGGCAGCATCGTCCCACGCGAAAGCAAACCGGGCATCCCATTGACCTATCCCGAGTGGTCCCCCTCATCCTGGCGCAGTCACCCGGCCGCGCAACAGCCGGAGTGGCCGGACGAGCGCGAGCTGAAGGAAGCCCTCAACGCTTTGCGAGCCCTCCCCCCTCTGGTGTTCGCCGGCGAAGCGAGGTCGCTGAAAACAGCCCTAGCGAGAGCGGGGCGTGGGGATGCATTCGTCTTGCAAGCGGGGGATTGCGCCGAGGCATTCGGGAACTTCTCCGCCGATTCGATCCGGGACAAGCTGAAGATCATCCTTCAGATGGCGGTGGTGCTGACCTACGCGTCAGGGCTACCGGTGATCAAGGTCGGGCGCATCGCAGGTCAATTCGCGAAGCCGAGGTCCACTCCGAACGAGGCCGTCGATGGCCGTGAACTGCCCTCATTCCGAGGCCACGCGGTCAACGACGCTGCCTTCGACGAAATCTCGCGGCGCGCGGATCCCGGCCGACTCGTTCGCGCGTATCACCAGTCGGCCGCGACGCTGAATCTCATCCGCGCTTTCACGAAGGGCGGATTCGCCGACCTCAGACAGATCCACGTCTGGAACCAGGAATTCGTCGCAGCCAGCAGTCAAGGTCGGCGCTACGAAGCGATGGCTGCGCAGATCGATGGAGCGATGCGCTTCATGGCCGCATGCGGTGTGAACCTCGAGGCGGATTCGACTCTGCACGAGGTCGATCTATTCGTGTCGCACGAGGCCCTGCTGCTCGAGTACGAGGAGGCGCTGACCCGGCGCGATTCGCTCTCGGACGAATGGTACTGCTGTTCCGCGCACATGCTGTGGGTCGGCGAACGCACGAGACAGCCGGACGGGGCCCACGTGGAGTTTCTGGCCGGAGTGCGGAATCCGATCGCTTGCAAGGTGGGTCCGATAGCAACGGTCGACGAGTTGACCACGCTGTGCGAACGGTTGAACCCGGACAACGAACCGGGGCGGCTGACATTCATAAGCCGGATGGGAGTCGGTGCCATCGAGGAGGCTCTTCCTCCCCTGTTGGCGGGCGTCAAGGCCTCGGGGCACGACGTGGTGTGGATCTGCGATCCGATGCACGCCAACACGTTTGTCACCGGCTCCGGTCTGAAGACACGCCGCTTCGGCGACATCCTGGGCGAGATCAAGGCCTTCTTCGCCGTGAATCACCAGGAGGGAACGGTGCCGGGTGGCGTGCACCTGGAGCTCACCGATGAGGATGTCACCGAATGCCTGGGAGGGGGCGACGACATCCTCGACGACGAGCACCTTCGGGAGCGCTACCGCGCGTTATGCGATCCGCGTCTGAATGCGACCCAGTCCCTGGACCTCGCCTTCGATGTCGGAGAGATGCTCCAGACGGGCTAGGAGCCGCGCTTCCTGATCGTTCCGAGCACCTCGTCGTACTCGGCATGTCGCTTTGTCGCTTTCTTCGAGAAGACGAGGTCGCCATCGACCTCGACCTCGAAGACACCTCCGCTGGAGGGGATCGTGACGAGCTCCGAGATCTGGTTTTCGAACTCTTCCAACAGGCGTTCCGCCAGACCGACGGCTCTAGGTGCGTAGCCTCATTGAGCGCAATATTCGATCGAGATTCTCATCGCCCCAGTGTAACGGTGGGAGGCGTTTGCCTACGGCCGCAGAGTGTCGGATGGTAGGGGTAGACGACAAGGAGGATTCAGATGGGTTTGATCGGATGGATCGTGCTGGGAGTGGTTGTACTCCTGGTGCTGCTCCTCATGGTGACCTACAACAAGCTGGTACGACTTCGGAATCAGATCGAAGCAGCCTGGTCACAGATCGACGTCCAGCTCAAACGACGCTACGACTTGATCCCCAACCTGGTGGAAACGGTCAAGGGCTATGCAGCCCACGAGCGCGAGACGTTGGAGTCGGTCACCCGAGCCCGCCAGCAGGCGATGGATGCACGGGGGATCGAAGATCAGGCGCAAGCGGAGAACATGCTCACTCAGACACTGCGGTCGCTTTTCGCGGTGGCAGAGGCGTATCCCGATCTGAAAGCGAACCAGAACTTCTTGGCTCTGCAGGAAGAGCTGACGGGGACCGAGGGCCGCATCGCTTTCGCGCGGCAGTTCTATAACGAGCGCGTCCTTGTCTACGACAACGCTCTCGAACAATTTCCCTCGAACCTCATCGCCGGGGCCTTCAACTTCGAAGCCAAGCCGTACTTCGAGGCGGAGGAGCAGTCGCGGGCGGCGGTGCGCGTCGACTTCGGTCAGGGCGGCGGCACCCAGCCGACGCCGCCCCCAGCCGGGGGGCCGACCTCGTCAGCTCCACCCGCATAGACCGAAGCCGGTAATCGGATGTACGAACGGATCTCCTCGAACGTCCGCAAGTCATGGGCGCTCATCTTCGTGTTCGTGCTGCTTGTCAGCGCGATCGGATGGTTCTTCGGGCTCTACACCGATACCGGGTTCTGGCCGCTCGGGATCGCGGTGGCGATCGCGATCGCCATGAGTTGGGGGTCGTACTTCGCGTCCGATCGCATCGCCCTGTCCATGAGCCGGGCTCAACCGGCGGACCCGCACGAATACCTGCAGCTCCACAACATCGTCGAGGGCCTGAGCATCGCAGCAGGCATCCCGAAGCCACGCGTCTTCGTCGTTCAGGACGATGCACCGAACGCGTTCGCTACGGGTCGCAACCCCGAGCACGCGGCGGTGGCGGTAACGACGGGGCTGCTCGCCAAGATGAAGCGGGACGAGCTCGAGGGCGTCATTGCACACGAGCTGTCACACGTCCAGAATCGAGACACGCTCGTGATGACACTGGCCGTAACTCTCGTGGGTGTGGTGGTGCTCCTGGCCGACTTCTTCCTGCGGGCGATGTGGTGGGGCGGGGGTTCGAACCGTGACGATCGTGGAGGCGGACTGGGGGCACCGATCGCACTCCTCGGGATCGGGCTCATGATCCTGGCCCCCTTCTTCGCGCAGATGCTTAAATTCGCGATCTCACGGCAACGCGAGTTCCTGGCCGATGCCGACGCCATCAACTTCACGCGCTACCCGCCGGGTCTGATCAACGCATTGCAGAAGCTCCGTGACGACCAAACCGTCGTGCGCACGGCGAGCAAGGCAACCGCGCATCTGTGGATCGAATCGCCGATCGCACGCTCGGCGAACGAGGGGCCAAAGGGCCGGCGGTCGAACAGATCGGGCGCCTGGCTCAACCGCATGTTCGACACTCACCCGCCACTCGACGACCGTATCGAAGCGTTGCAGACACTCGGCTTCGGCGCCGCGCAACCCACAGCCCCGGCTCCTCAACCACCGGCATAGCCGGATCACGGCCTTAACGGGTGTGGGCGAGGATCCACCCTGCGGCAGCCGAGGCGACCTCGCCCCACGCAGCGCGCGTGCTTCGCCCAGAAGCCTTCCGAACCTTGAACGTGTGGTCGCCGTCGTCGATCAACACCAATGTGGAGTCGGGGATGCGCCGGCGCACGTCCTCCAGCGTAGCTATGGGGCAGAAGGGATCGCGGGTCCCCTCGACGAACAGCATCGGACGGTCGATCCGATACAGGTGCTCATCCCTCATCCGGTCGGGTCGTCCGGGTGGGTGCAGCGGATAGCCGAGATAGACCAAGCCGTCGCAGTCGACGTCTGCCGCCACGATCTGCGAGGCGATACGTCCGCCCATCGACTTACCGCCGAGGAACAATGGTCGGCCCGGCATGGATCCCCGGACGTGGTCGGCCACGGCGCGGTAGGTGCCCTCGAGGACGGGGGCACGGTCGGGGCTCTTTCGCCCCTCTTCCGAATAGACGAAGTTGAACCGGCCTACGGACAGCCCGAAACCCGCCAACTCCTCCGACATCGCGACCATGAACTCGTGCCGCATGCTCGCGCCTGCCCCGGGGGCTAGGACGACAACCGCAGGCGCGTCCTCGGGTCCATCCATCGCGAACGAAACGGGGCCATGGGGGGTGGCGACGCGCTCGGTTGTCATTCCGCCCGGGTGGACTAGGTCAGGTCGACCGGAGGCGACGGAAACGTCCTTCTCCGGCCCGCTTCTTCCAGGGCGTCGGACTTCATCGCGCGCCGGACTCTTCGCACATCCTTGAATGGAACGAGAGCCATACGCTCGCGTTCGGAGGCGAATTCCTCGAGTCGCGCTAGCGAAACTTCGAGCTGTGACGTCGCCTTCTCGTAACGCTCGTTCAACGCCGCGATCTCCAGCTCGAGCTCCATGATCCGCATGACGCCGGCGAGATTCATCCCTTCTTGGGTGAGCTCCTGGATGCGTCGAAGCACTTCTATGTCGCGGTCCGAGTACCGGCGCGTGTTGCCCGCGGTCCGCTGAGGCTGCAGAAGTCCCTTCCGTTCGTAAACGCGCAGGGTCTGCGGATGCACCCCGGCAAGCTCGGCGGCCACGGAGATGACGTAGATGGCCTGACTCCTCGAGTAGGTCTTCTTGTCGTCCATGCCCACCCCCTAAGAGGCTCTCGCCGGCCGGTCACCCATGTAACGTTTCAGGTGCTCGCGCGGTGACTCGTCATGCATCGCGGCGAACTCCTCGAGCAATGCTTTCTCCTTGCGGGAGAGCTTCTGCGGAACCTGGACCAAGATGGTCACCAGGAGGTCGCCGTTCTCGCCACGGGGCCGAGGTGCGCCCCTGCCCTTGACCCTGAGGACCTTCCCTGACGGAGTCCCCAACGGAACCTTCACGGTGACGCTTCCCTCGAGGGTCGGCACCTCGACCTTGGTGCCCAGCGCGGCCTCGGTGAACGTCACCGGCACCGAGATCTCGAGGTTGCCGTTCCTGCCTCGGCCGAAGATGGGGTGAGGCGTGACGTGAACCCGCACGTACAAGTCCCCAGACGCGCCTCCCTGCACACCGCGGGCTCCTTTACCCGCCACGCGGATGCGGGCCCCGTCCCCCACACCTGGGGGGACGCGAACGCGACTGCCGTTCTCGAGAGTCAACGTGGACCCCGCGATGGCCTCGTCGAACGAGAGGGTGACCTCCGACTCGAGATCCCCGCCCCGACGCTGGGTGCGGAATCCCACTCCGCCGAGCAGATCCTCGAACACCGAGCCCGATCCCTGATTGCCGAAGAGATCGCCGATGTTGATCCGCACGCCGCCCCCACCTTCGGGCCCGAATCCATAGATCCGGTCCCCACCGGCTTCGAACAAGCGCCTCATCTCGTCGTACTCCGTGCGTTTCTCGGGATTCGACAGCACGGCATGTGCCTCGGAGATCTCCTTGAAGCGGGTCTCCGCCTGTTCGTTGCCCTTGTTCGCGTCAGGGTGGTACTTCTGAGCCAGCTTCCGGTAGGCGCGCTTGATGTCCTCCTTGGACGCGTCTTTGGAGACACCCAGCACCTTGTAGTAATCCTTCTCAGCCCAGTCTCGCTGTGACATAGGTCAGGCCTCCGCGGCGTTCTCGCCGGCGTCGGCCGACGCGACCTCCGGCGGACGCGCAACCGACACCATCGCCGGGCGGAGCACACGATCGCCCAGGTGGTAACCGCGGCGCATCACGCTCGCCACGGTCGGCTCGGTTACGGCATCGTCCTCATGGGCTTCGAATGCTTCGTGTATGCGTGGGTCGAACGCCTCGCTGAGAGCCTCTATCTCCTTCAGGCCCTCTTCCTCGAGCGCGCGGCGCAGCTCCTTGTAGACCATCTCGACCCCGGGACCGCCCTCGCCATGCGCGATAGCGGCCTCGAAATTGTCGAGGATCGGAAGCATCCTTTCGATGACCCGGGCGGACGCGCGATCCGCCAGCGCGCTCTGCTCGCGCATCATGCGCTTCCGGTAGTTCTCAAAATCCGCCTGAAGACGGCGAAGGTCGTCCAGATAGTTATCGGGTTCTGCGGTTGTATTCATCTCTTCCTCGGTGGCTTCTAGAGGCGACGATTCGACATCCGTCACAACTTCTCCGGTGTCGCCGTTACGGCCCTCGTCGATCACTTCGACCACTTCGACATCGTCCGCCGGCGCGACCGCCCCCGGTTCGGGGGCGGTCCGTGCGCTTCGGCGTTTGTCCACTATCCGTGGCTTACGTGGCTCTTCCATGGCTTAGGCGCTTCTCTCTTCGCCCTCGTCCACTACCTCGGCGTCAACGACCCCGTCGTCGCCTTCCGGCGCAGAGCCGGAGCCCGCGGCCCCGGTCTGCTCCTGCTGAGCCTGGCGGTAGAGAACCTCAGCGAACTTCTGCGATGCATTCAGAAGCTCCTCGCTCGTCTGCTTGATGCGGTCGAGGTCCTGACCATTCAGAGCCTCTTTGGCGGCTGCCAGCGACGACTCGACGTGCTGACGGTCGGACTCGTCGAGCTTGTCGCCATGCTCCTTCAGCGACTTCTCCGACTGGTAAACGACGTTGTCGGCCTGGTTGCGAGCCTCGACTTCCTCGCGCTTGCGACGGTCCTCGTCGGCGTGCTCCTCGGCGTCCTTCATCATGCGCTGGATCTCGTCGTCGGCGAGCTTGGTTCCACCGGTGATGGTCATCGACTGCACCTGTCCGGTGCCCAGGTCCTTGGCGGACACGTTCACGATGCCGTTAGCGTCGATGTCGAAGGTCACCTCGATCTGAGGAAGACCCCGATGGGCCGGCGGCAGTCCAACGAGCTCGAACCGCCCGAGCGACTTGTTGCGGTAGGCCATGTCGGCCTCACCCTGCAGCACATGGATCTGCACCGAGGGCTGATTGTCTTCCGCGGTCGTGAAGATCTCGGAGCGCTTCGTCGGGATGGTCGTGTTCCGCTCGATGAGCTTGGTGAAGATCGAGCCCTTGGTCTCGACACCCAACGACAGTGGGGTGACATCGAGAAGAAGGACGTCCTTCACTTCGCCACGCAGTACACCCGCCTGGATGGCGGCGCCCATCGCAACGACCTCATCCGGATTGACGCCCTGGTGGGGGTCCTTGCCTCCGGTGAGTTCCTTCACGAGGTCGCGCACCATCGGCATGCGGGTCGAGCCACCCACGAGGATCACGTGGTCGATGTCCGACACCGAGATGCCCGCGTCCTTGACCGCCTGATTGAAGGGGCCCTTCGTGGCGCCCAGAAGATCGTCGGTCATGCGCTCGAACTCGGCGCGCGACAGCGTCTGCTCGAGGTGAAGCGGACCTTGCTCGGTCGCGGTGACGAACGGCAGGTTGATCGTCGTGTTCTGCGTCGAGCTGAGCTCGACCTTGGCCTTCTCAGCAGCCTCCTTCAGGCGCTGGAGAGCCATCTTGTCGTTCGACAGATCGACACCGTGGTTGTCCTTGAAGGTCTTCACGAGATAGTCGATGACGCGCTGGTCCCAGTCGTCGCCGCCGAGATTGGTGTTACCCGAGGTGGACTTCACTTCGAAGACCCCATCGCCCAACTCGAGTACCGAAACGTCGAACGTTCCGCCACCCAGGTCGAACACCAGGATCGTCTGCTCGCCCTCGGTCTTGTCCAAGCCGTATGCCAGGGCCGCGGCGGTGGGCTCGTTGATGATGCGTGAGACCTCGAGGCCAGCGATCTTGCCGGCCTCCTTGGTGGCCTGGCGCTGCGCATCGTCGAAATACGCCGGAACCGTGATGACCGCTTCCGTCACGGTGTCCCCGAGATAAGCCTCGGCATCGCTCTTGAGCTTCTGCAGGATGCGCGCGGAGATCTCCTGGGGGGAGTAGTTCTTCCCGTCGATCTCGACCTTGTGGTCCTGACCCATGTGGCGCTTGATCGAGCGGATCGTCCGATCCGGGTTGGTGATCGCCTGGCGCTTCGCGACCTCGCCCGTCAGGACCTCGCCCGACTTCGAGAACGCCACGACCGAGGGGGTCGTCCGCTGGCCCTCCGCGTTGGGGATGACCGTCGGCTCACCCCCCTCGAGGGTCGCTACGACGGAGTTGGTGGTTCCTAGATCGATCCCAACTGCCTTAGCCATGTCTTGTTCCTCCTGTGGATTCGTTGCCCGCTGGGGCTATCTCTGTTTGCCTTGCTTACGCTGTGAGTCTCTGATGCTATAGCACGCATCGTAGTTGAGTGTCTCTCTATCAACAATCCCCCCCGCCGGTCCATTCCCGCCCGCGGGACGGCCGGGAAGGGTTCCCTGCCCCCGACCGACCGGGCGCCCCGTGCCCCCGCCCCACGGGACCTATACTGCGCTCCGCCAGGGCGGTGACGCCTCTGGGCGGGTCGACCGAGGAGGCTGAAGCGGTGCTCGAGAAGGTCCTCATGACGACGCTGATCCTGGCGTCCCTCGCCGCCTTCGCCCTCAGGTCGCGCGACCTGGTGGGATTCCTCGGGCTGGGCGAGCCCGACGACCGGATACCACGGAACTGGAGCCGAAAGCTCAAGGACCAGCTCGTGGTCGTCTTCGGCCAGCGCAAGCTCCTCCAGTGGAGCATCCCGGGCGTCATGCACTTCTTCATCTTCTGGGGCTTCGTGATCCTCTTCACGACGATCGTCGAGGCGTTCGGCGCGGTCTACCAGGAGGGCTTCCATCTTCCCCTGATAGGCACTTGGGGACCGCTCGGCGCTCTGCAGGACGGCTTCGTCGTCGCGGTTCTGGTCGGGATCGGGATGGCGTTCACCATCCGGAAGATCCAGCGTCCCGGTCGCTTCCGTGGTTCACATCTCCGAGAGGCCGACTACATCCTCTTCGCGATCGCCGGGATCATGCTCACGATCCTGTTCACTCGCGCCGCGGAGATATCGCTGGGTCATTTCCCCTACGACACGAGGTGGACGCCGGTATCGAATACGTTCGCTCAGCTCTTCGAGGGGATGTCACTCCAGACGCGCGAAGCGATCGACACGGTCTTCTCATGGTGGCACTCGTTGATCATCCTGGCCTTCCTCGTCTACATCACGTATTCGAAGCACCTGCACATCATCACTTCGGGCTTCAACGTGCTGTTCACGTCGGAACGCCCGAAGGGCGCGCTCAAGCCGATGCACCTCGACATCGAGCAGATGTCGGAGGACGACACGTTCGGCGCGGCGACCGTGTCGGACCTCACCTGGAAGCAGCTGCTCGACACCTTCACCTGCACCGAATGCGGACGTTGTCAGTCGCAGTGTCCGGCGTGGAACACCGGCAAACCTCTGTCACCGAAGCTACTCATCATGGATCTGCGCGACCAGTTGTTCGAGCGCGGACCTCAGCTCTTGAAAGCGAAACGCGAGAGCGACGAAGCTTTCCAAACCGCTCTTGCAGAGCTGCCCGCACTTAACCCAGAAGTCGTCGAGGACGAGGTGATCTGGGACTGCACGACCTGCGGCGCTTGCGTCCAGGCGTGCCCGGTGAACATCGAACACATCGACACGATCGTGGACATGCGCCGGAACCTCGTCATGGGCGAATCACGGTTCCCCCGGGAGATGCAGAGCGCCTTACAGAGTCTCGAGACGACGGGCAACCCGTGGGGTCAGCCTCATCAGGCCCGGCTCGAATGGATGAAGGGCTCGTCGCGTCAGGAGGCCCTCGAGATCCCGCACATCTCCGAAGCGCCGGATGCTGAGGTGCTCTTCTGGGTCGGTTGCGCGGGCGCGTTCGACGACCGCAACAAGAAGGTCGTGTACGACTTCGCTCGTCTCATGCAGATAGCCGGCGTAAAGTTCGCGGTGCTCGGGCCCGACGAGTCCTGCACCGGTGACCCGGCGCGACGCATGGGGGCCGAGTACATCTACCAGATGCTCGCCGAGCAGAACATCGAGGCTCTGAACGAACACAAGCCGAAGAAGATCGTCACTATCTGTCCCCACTGCTTCAATACGATCTTCAACGAGTACCCGCAGTTCGGCGGGGTCTTCGACGTTGTCCACCACACCGAGTACCTGGCCGAGCTCGTGAAGGAAGGACGGTTGAAGCCGACCGCTTCGATGGAGAAGACCGTCACCTATCACGACCCCTGCTACAACGCGCGTCACAACGACGTGTGGAAGGGGGCCCGCGAGGTGATCGAAGCGATCCCCGGAACGGAGTACGAGGAGCTCCACAGACACAAGCACTCGACGTTCTGTTGTGGCGCAGGCGGGGGCCGCATGTGGATGGAAGAACGGATGGGCAAGAAGGTCAACATGGAGCGGACCGACGAGGCTCTCGCCTCGGCCTCCGACACTCTGGCGGTGGGTTGCCCCTTCTGCAACATCATGCTCTCCGACGGAGTCACCGAGCGGCACGCCGATTCCGAGATGGCCGTGCGCGACATCGCGCAGCTCCTGCTGGAGTCGATCGAGTTCCATCCCGAATCCTCGGCCGGCGGCAACGGCGAGGAGTACCCCGCGACGAAGGAGACCGAAGAGATGTCAGGAACGGCCGCCGGCCCCACCGACCCTCAGACCACGGACTGACCGTGGCCCCACTCGCCCTCGATCGCTACATGGACCTACTGCGGTCGGACGGAGCGGCCTTGCTCGAGGCGGCGCGGTCAGACCTCGACCGGCGGGTGCCCGCCTGTCCGGACTGGACCGAGCGTGAGCTTCTCGTCCATACCGGCGGCGTCCATCGCTTCTGGGGCGACATCGCCGCGCGCCGGTTGGCGGATCCATCGGAGTCGCGGCCCGAACCGGCCCCCGACGACGATCCCGGCATCGCGGCCTGGTACCAGGACGGACTGGAGAAACTCGTCGACACGCTCTCGGGGTCGGCTCCCGACGAGCCGGTGTGGAGCTGGTCGGCGCGCAAGGAGATCGGCTTCATCCAGCGACGGATGCCCCAGGAGACCGCCGTGCACCGGTGGGATGCACAGGACGCCGTGGGAGACGCGGATCCCATCGACGGCCAGCTCGCCGTGGATGGCGTCGACGAATGGCTCGAAGTGTTCGGCCCGGCGCAGGACGTGACCCCGAACGGGGCGGGCGAGACGATCCATCTCCATCGCACCGACGGCGAGGGCGAGTGGCTCGTCCGCCTGCAGGCGGACGGCATCGAAGTGACGAGAGGCCACGAGAAGGGCGACGCAGCTCTTAGGGGTAACGCGTCGGACCTTCTGCTCGCCCTCTGGCGCCGGATCCCGCTCGACCGTCTCGAGGTGCTGGGGGATCGCGCGGTGACCGAGCGCTTCCTGGGCTGGCAGGACCTCGACTAGTCCTTGAAGTTCTCGTAGTAGCGCGAGGGCGTGGGACCTCGCTGGCCCTGGTACTTCGAACCGATCGCGCTCGATCCGTAGGGGTTCTCCGCGGCGGACGTGAGCTTGAAGAAGCTGATCTGCCCGATCTTCATGTTGGGGTAGAGGGTGATCGGCAAATTGGCCACGTTCGAGAGCTCGAGTGTCAGGTGTCCTTCGAACCCGGGATCGACGTAGCCCGCGGTGGAATGGATCAGCAGGCCCAATCGCCCGAGCGAGCTCTTCCCCTCGAGACGCGCCACGAGGTCATTCGGCAGGCGCACGTACTCGCACGTAGATCCCAGCACGAACTCGCCCGGATGAAGGATGAAAGGCTCGTCCTCGTTCACCTCCACCAGCTCCGTCAGCTCCTCCATCGGCTGCTTGACGTCGATCACCTGATAGCGATGGTTGTGGAAAGTGCGGAAGAACCGGTCGACGTGCAGGTCGACCGACGAGGGCTGCACGGCGCTCTCGTCGAACGGCTCGATTCCGATGCGCCCGGAGTCGATCTCCGAGCGGATGTCATGGTCGGACAGGATCAAGGCGCCTCCGCTGACCTAGTGATGTGCGGCGCAGTCTAGCGAGGCGAGGAGTGCTAGTTCGCGCCCGCCCAGAGAGGCGCAGACGGGGGGCGGTGGGATGCTCAGACGACGAGGAATCGTCATCCTCGATGACCCGATCGGGCCCCTCCTATAATCGGGCCCTCCGCGGGTGTAGCTCAATGGCAGAGCTCTAGCTTCCCAAGCTAGTGACGGGGGTTCGATTCCCCTCACCCGCTCCATCGTTGCCTCCGATTCGCCTGGTCACGCCGCGCCGACCAAGCTTGAGGATAGAGACGTCGAGAACGTGAACCAGAGGAGGATCATCATGCTTGGAGACAATCCGATCTACCCGGTGTTGCTGTCGCAGGATCTCACCGAGGCGCGGCGCTTTATCACGACCTCGTCGGGCTAGAGATCCTGCAGGAGAGCGAGGCGGCGATCGTTTTCCGATGCGGCGAGACGCAGCTGGCCGTGACCCACAGCACAACCGGAACGGCCGACGAGCAGACACAGGCGTCCTGGCGGGTCCAAGATGTGCGGGCCGAGGTCGCCGAGCTCCGGTCGCGCGGCGTCACGATCGAAGAGTACGACATGCCGGGCCTGAAGACCGAAGACGGCATCGCAGACCTGGGATTCGCCTGGGCCGCGTGGATAGTCGATCCGGGAAAGAACGCGCTCGGCATCCTTCAGTTCAAAGGCTGAGTCGCGGGCTGATCAAGACAAACAAGTCCTAGCGCGCCTCGCCGGCGGCCAGCAAACGCGGGCCCGCCTCGCACAGGTCGAACAGCACGCATTCGGTGCAGCGCGGCGCGCGCGCTTTGCAGATCGTACGGCCGTGCCGGATCAAGGCCATGTGGAACTCGTACCGGATGTCGGGAGGGACATCTCGCCCCAACGTTCGGTGGGCGGCCTCCGCCGTTACCTTCGGAGCGATGATGCCAAGTCGCTTACCGACCCGGTGCACATGCGTGTCAACGGGGAACGCATCGCGTTGCATGCAGAACAGCAACACGCACGCAACCGTCTTGGGACCGACCCCCGGGAGGGAATCGAGATACTCCTCGACCTCCTCATCGGGCAGCGTGTTCAAACGACCCAGCTCTAGGGATCCCTCGCGCGCCTCGATCGCATGCAGGATGTCCTGGATGCGCCGAGCCTTGACGTCCGCAATGCCCCCCGCACGTATAGCGTTCGCGACTTCTTCGACCGGGGCGACCGAAACTTCGTCCCACGTGGCGAAGCGTCCCTTGAGGCCCTCGAACGCGCGCCCGGAGTTCACATCCGAAGTCGCCTGCGACAGGACCGTCAGTACGAGCTCGTCGAGTATCGGGCGGCGAGGCTTCGGTTCGAACGGGGGGTCGTCCTTGGTCAACCGCCGGTTGAGCGTTCGGATCCGGCGCGGGAGATTGACGCCCGTCAGCGGCGCGCCTTCCCGGCGATGGATGCGAACTTCGTGTACTGGTTCATGAATGCGAGGCGGACGATCCCGGTCGGGCCGTTCCGGTGCTTGGCCAGGATGAGCTCGGCCTCCCCGCGATGTTCGGTGTCGGGGTTGTAGACCTCGTCGCGATAGATGAACATCACGAGGTCGCTGTCCTGCTCGATGCTGTTGTGAACCAGGACGCCGTCCCCAACGAAGTTGTGCGTGCCGGGAACGGTCATGTCAAATACATCCTCGACACCGTCGGGTTCGATGGATACAACCTTGTCCCAGAAGATCTCCGAGCTTGCGATCTCCTTGAGCTCAACATCATCGAGAAGCTCGATGGGAGCGAGGGTGTCTTGGGGCAAGACTGAAGATTCGGGAGTCATCGTGCCGAACGCCGACCTGTTCGGGGAATCGAGGCGCAATGCTCTGCTTGGAGCATGGCGAGAACGGGGCGTACCCGCGGAGGTGGTTCCGCGCCTCCGTGTCATCCTCCGCAGGATGAGCTTCTCGGGCGGCCACGGGTCGGTCGAGAGGTTCTGTGGGTAGATGCGCGGGATGCCGATGCGGTCCCCGGGCTTTAGCTCACCGAGGGGTTGCCACCCCTCGAACTTAAGGAATGGGTGATTCGAGGTTGCCCGAACTCTCCGGCCAGTGGCGGTCGTCAAACGGAAAACTTGCTTTCGACCCGTCCGCCATACCTTGGTAGCGGTGACCGTCGACATATGCCACCCATCGAGAGTGACCACTTCCGGTTGAGCCCCGACAAGCGACGCAATTGGCCGACGTTCACCCGTAGCAAGAGTGACCAGCGTGTCTCCGGTCAGACAACCCGATTCTCGCAAGTCGCCTAGCAGTGGTCGTTTGTCCGAGCGGTATTCCACGCCTCGGTTCAGCTGCGACGCACAGATGACCGGGACCTCTAACTCTTTGGCGAGGATCTTCAGGCCACGCGATATCTCCGACACCTCTTGCTGGCGGTTCTCGGATCTCCGCGGAGACTGCATGAGCTGTAGGTAGTCGACGATCACGAGCCCCAGGCCGTACTTCGCCTTGAGGCGGCGGCACTTCGCGCGCATCTCCATCAAGGTCACGTTCGCGGAGTCGTCGATGAAGATCGGCGCCTCGGCCAGTCGACCGAGGGCGGAAGACAGGCGCGTCCAGTCCTGCTCCTGCAGCGTCCCGCGCCGGATCCGCTGCGAGTCGACCTTCCCTTCGGATGACAGGAAGCGTTGCACCATCTCGTGACGCGACATCTCGAGGCTGAAGATCACGCAGGGCGCACTCTGTCGAGTCGCCGCGTTGAGGGCAAAGTCTGCCATCAGCGCGCTCTTACCCTGAGAGGGACGGGCAGCGACGATGATCAGGTTGGACGGCTGGAATCCCGCGGTCATCTCGTCCAGGTCCGGGAAGCCGGAGGCCAGTCCGATGATGCTTTCGCCGCGCTCGTAAAGTTGTTCGATCGATTCCATGTTCTGTGTGAGCAGCTTGCGGATCGGCTGGATGTCATCCCGAAGGCGCCTGTTGCCCACGTCATAGATGAGCTCTTCGGCCGTGTCGATCGCCTCGGGGATGTCCTCGGGGATCGAGAAACCGATCTCCTGAACCTTCGTCCCGGCGTCGACGAGCCGACGAAGCAGCGAATGGTCTTCGACGATGCGCGCGTAGTGGCCCGCGGAAGAAGCAGTGGGATATGCCTCGAGGAGACCGTGGATGTACGGCTTGCCGCCGATCTGCTCCAACGTGTTCCGTCGGTTTAGCTCCTCGGCCACGGTGATGGCGTCGACGCTCTCGCCCCGGCCGTAGAGAGCCAGGATGGCGTCGTAGATCTCGGTGTGGGCCGGCTTGTAGAAGTCGTCCGGGTTGACGACCTCGATGACGTTGGCGATCGCCTCTTTCGATTCGAGCATCGCCCCGAGCACGGATAGCTCGGCGTCGAGGTTGTGGGGCGGTATTCGGTTGGTCCTTACAGGCGCGATCGGCGCGCGTTGAGCCACTCAGTTCCCCCTGGCGTCCCGTCGATTCATCAGTCAAGCATGGGCCAGCGACATGTAATCGCCGGTCTTTCCGGGGGAAGTCGGCCCGTCGACGGCCGTCCGCCTGACGGTATGCGCAACCACCTGTTGGTAACAAGGGGCACAGCCCTGTGGATTGGCGTCGATCACGCCCCGCGAACTGTGGATAAGCCGGGGCTCGTTGTTGAAACGGGGCGCGAGCGGCGATCCGGCCCGCAAAAAGCTTGTGCGCCGGAGGCTGGGCCGAGGCTACTGCGCCTCGGGCTCCTCCTCATGGGCGATGACCTCGACCGTCACCAGCGCGTTGACCTCTTCGTGAAGGTGGATCTCGACGCTGTGGCTGCCGAGGGTGCGGATCGGATCGTCGAGACGGATGACATGGCGATCGACGTCCTCGCCGAGCTGCTCCAGGATCGCACGAGCCACATCGGTCTTGGTCACCGAGCCGAACAGGCGGCCGCCCTCGCCGGCCCTGGCGGATATGTAGACGGACGTCGCGCCCAGCTTCGACACCCGCCCGGCGGCCTCCTCCTTCACCTTCTGCTCGCGCTCCTCGCGGGCGCGACGCATCTGCTCCGCCTGCTTGAGAGCGCCTTTGGACGCCATGAGAGCGAGGCCCTTGGGGACCAGGTAGTTCCGAGCGTAGCCATCCGCCACGGACACCACGTCGCCTTTCGTCCCAAGGTTGTCTACGTCGTCCGCAAGGATGATCTTCACGCCGGCCCCCTATCTCGCCGAGTAGGGGATGAGCGCCATCTCGCGCGCATTCTTGACGGCCGTGGCAACCAATCGTTGGTGCTGGGAGCAGTTCCCGGTGACGCGCCGGGCGCGGATCTTGCCGCGCTCGCTCAAGAACTTCCTCAGCATCGAGATGTCCTTGTAGTCGATGTACGACTTGTCGGCGCAGAACTGGCAATACTTCTTGCGACCCTTGCGGATCGTCGGCGGTTTGGTCTTCCGGTCGCGGTCGCGATCGCCTCTTCCTCTCGGCACCTAGAAGCCCCCCTCGTCCGCGGGAGCTGGACCGCCAACAGGGGCGGGCGCGCCCCAGTCGCCGCCGCCGGATCCACCGGAGCCGGATCCACCGGAGCCGGAGGACTGGCCCCCGCCCGAACGTTGCGACTTCTGGACCGACGCGGTCGCCCATCTCAACGACGGGCCCACCTCATCGACCTGGATCTCGAACGCCGAACGCTTGTTGCCTTCCTGGTCGTCCCACGAACGCTGCTGGAGCCGGCCGGTAACGACCACCCGCATCCCTTTAGTCATGGATTCGGCGACGTTCTCTGCCATGTCGCGCCAGCAGTTGCAGCGGAAGAAACCATCGAGCTTGTCTTCCCATTGGCCTTCGGGGGTACGCCACCGACGGTTCACCGCAACGGTGAAGTTGGCGACGGCCGCTCCCGAAGGCGTGAAGCGCAGCTCGGGGTCGTCCGTGATGTTTCCTACGAGAGTGACTGTGTTGTCGGCCATGCTCAGCTCCTTGGCTTGGACGCGGGGTACTCGGGTCTGACGATCTTGCCGCGGATGTATTCGTCGGAGATCTGGAGAACGCGCCTCAGGTCGTCGATGGCTTCCTCGGAGGCCATGAAGTTCGCGACGAAGTAATAACCCTCTTTTTGATGGTCGATCTCGTAGGCGAACTTGCGGAGGCCCCAGCGATCGACGCCCTTGACCTCGCCACCCGAATCGGATACCACCGTCGAGAAGCGGTCGACGGCCTTCTGGATATCGCCCTCTTCCAGACTTGAATCCACGATGACCATGGCCTCATAAGTGCGCATGAAATCTCCTCCTCTGGACTCGAGCCGAAAATGATCCGGCTCCGAGGCCCTCCCGGGGGTGCGCTCCGCGGGTCGGGCAGGGGACAGATCGCAGCCGCGAGGCCGCTCAGCGGGCATGGTAGCACCTCCTTTCCGCCCCTAGCCTCGGACCGGCCCTCGATCTCCGGCATCGATCACGCTAGGTGAACCCTGCGACACAACTGTGGTTTGGGTCTCTGCAGAGCGCTCGACCCGCACTTTCTTCGCCATCAGGAAGGCGACGAAGAGGAGCAGCAAGAGCAGCCCCCTCGCGCGCACACCCCACACCAACGTCCACTTGGCGGCGGTCATGGTGGCTGCGTTCTGGCTGACACTGAAGTCGTAGAACCAACGAAAGATCCCTATGTACACCGCTAGATCCGCGATCGAATAGGCGACCCACCAGAACCAGTGGATGCCGATCAAGACGAAGAACGGAAGCAGCCACAACGCGTACTGCGGCGAGTGCACCTTGTTCCAGAGCATGAAGGCGACCAGTAGGGCACCGCACACCTGTACGACCGGATAGGTGCCCTCGCGCCGCGCTCGCCACCAACCAACGCCCAGAGCCACGAGGAACGAGGCGGCGGTCAGGCCCGATGTCAGAAGGTTGAGCCGCGCCGCATCGAAGGCGAGAGAACCTGCACCGGCCAGCGCGTCGCGGAGGCTCTCCCCGCTGCGCAGACCCCAGATCCAGATGCTGTTGAAGTCGGCCGTTCGTAGCCGGTGGAACTCGTAGGTGGTCCACCAACCGGTGCGATCGATCAGCACGAACGGAAGGTTGATTAGAGCCCACGTTCCGATCCCCACGGCGCCGCACTTCAGCGCGTCCCGCCACCCCCTGGTGTGCCACCGCTCCAGAACGAGAGGCCCTAGGAAGAAGATCGGAAACATCTTCACGGCCGCACCTACACCGAACAGTGCGGCGGCCCCCCGCGACCGGCCCCTGCTCCACAACCAAAAGCCCGCGACCGCCGCCGCCACGACCAGAAGATCCCAATTGTGGAAGGCGTAGAGCACCATCGCGGGCGCCGCCGACCAGAGGAACGCTCGAGCTCCGGACATGCGCGCCAGCAGATAGGCCACCAGCAGGCCAAAGGGCGCGAGCAGGATCGCAGAGATCAGGAGATAGGTGCCCCAGTCCGAAACCAGCAGTCCCGTGGCCCACATGAACAACCCCGTGAGCACCGGGTACTCGATTGCGCCTCCCTTGAGCTCGCCGTCAACGAGCCGTCCATCGATATAGGGAAAGACACGATCCTCGACACCACGCTGGCCGTACAACGGCTGGATGTCGTTGTAGCAGAGCTGCGCGTACTGCTGTCCGTCCCACTGGAGGGCCGTGCAACGGGCCTTCAATGCATAGCCCCCGACGAGCGTCAGGGCGCAAACGAGCACGACAAGGGAGGCGCTGCGGTCGATCGCGCGCTCGCGCATGGAGCCTATGGGCCGTCCCGTCGCCGGGGGGCGCGGCGAGCGGCCGAGGCCGCATTCTCACCCTCGCCGCCAGCTGCGCTTGGGCTCGGTGCGACGGATGGCACGGTCGAGGGTGGCGGAGCGCTGGGCGTCACGGGAGCTTCACTGACGGGGGGCGGTTCCACTGACTCGGCCGGTTCCTCGGATGGTTCCTCGCTCGGCTCCTCGGTCGGCTCCGCGCTCGGCACGGTCGGAGCTTGGTTGATGATCGTGCTCGGCATGCTGACCGGCGTCGGGAACGAAAGGATCTCGAGCTCCGCGGTCGCATCGATCATGAAGTCCGCCCAGATCTCTGCCGGGAACGAACCGCCGGTTACCTCGATCCCCTGAACCGGGCGACACAACTCCGGGTCCGAGCAGTAACGCATCTCGGGAACGAGCTGTCCCTTCTGCTCGGCCGGATAACCCATCCACACGACGGTCGTCAACTGCGGGACGGAGCCCGCGAACCATGCGTCGACGTTGTTCTGGGTGGTCCCCGTCTTGCCGGCGACGGGGCGTCCGATCGCAGCGGCGGTTGCGGTACCGCCTTCGACCACATGAGTCAGCACCTGGTTCAGGACGTCGGCCGAATTCTCCTCGACGACGGTCGTCCCTCCTTGCTTGGCTCGTACTCCGCACTTCTGATCGGTGGGCAGATACGACTTGACGCAATCTCCTTCGGAACTCTCTATGTAACGGACCGGCGACACCTTGGGAAGCACACCGCGAGCGGTGAAGCCCGCGTAGGCACGCGCCAGTTCGAGCGGGGTCGAATCCACGTCGCTACCCCCGAGCGCTAGGGCGCAACGTGGAGGTATCTCCTTCTCACCCTCAGGCGGACTGAACCCGAAGTCTTCGAGCAGATCCGCAACGCCCTCGGGACCGATCTCTGCGATCAACTGCGCGTACACCGCGTTCACCGAGTTGGTGGTCGCCTGGTCGAGGTCCAGAGTCCCGTACGACGACCCGCCGTAGTTGTCCACCTCCCACGGAGTGCCGTCGGGATTGGCGCAGATCGGGTCCTCGATGTAGGCGGGCGACGCGCCCGAGAAGCGCGAGGAGGGCGAGATTCCTTGCTCGATCGCCGACAGCAGCGTAAAGGGCTTGTGGGCGGAGCCGGGCTGACGCCCATTGTCCGAGACGAAGTTGAACCCGCGTGCCGCTTTGACGTTGTTGAAGTTGCGACCGCCCACCAGAGCTCGGATCTCACCGCGCGGAGTCATCGACACGAGGGCAGCCTGAACCTTGTCTTCAGCCGACAGCTGATTGTCGACAGCCTCCTCGGCCTCGCTCTGCAGTCCGAGATCCAGGGTCGTGTAAACCTTGAAACCGGATGTGTACAGCTCACTTCCGTATTCGGGCTCGAGAACGTCTTTGCGGAGCCACTCCATGAAATAGGCGGCCTCTTGCGTCTTGGTCTCGCCGTCTACGTCCTTGATCGCTTTCACCTTGCTGCGCATCGCCTTGTCAGCCTGCGACTGGCCAATGGAACCGGCCTCGAGCATCGCTTCGAGCACGCGATCCCGTTGGGCGCGCGCTCCTTCCTGATTGCCCTTCGGCTGGTACGACTCGGGCGCGGAGATGATCCCGGCGAGGTATGCCATCTCCCCCAGAGTTAGGTCCGGCGCGTGCTTGTCGAAGTAGACGCGCGCTGCTGCCTCGATCCCGTACGCCCCCCGACCCAGATAGATAGTGTTGAGATAGAAGCCAAGGATCTCCTTCTTCGAATAACGGCGTTCAAGTTTCACCGCGAGAACTGCTTCCTTGATCTTGCGCGTGATCGTGCGCTCCGGGTCGCGCAGCACGGCGTTCTTGATGTACTGCTGCGTGATCGTCGAGCCTCCTTGCGAGATTCCGCCACCCGTGATGTTCTCCCACGCCGCTCTCACGATGCCTCTCGGCGAGATCCCGTTGTGATCGTAGAAATCACGATCCTCGGCGGCGATCACAGCGGCCCCGATGAAATCGGGGAGCTTGTTGGTGTCGATCAGGAACCGGCGTTCCTCACCCGAGTAGATCCCGATGAGGTTCCCATTGCGGTCGTACACCTCGGCTGCGGACGCCAGCTTCACGTCGGATGGGAGCGGGATCGAGGCGAACGCATAGGTGACGGCGAGAACGCCCGCCCCGACCGCCAGCGTCACGAGGGGAACCAGCCACCCGTAGCGGAGGAGCATCTTCTGCCCCCGGGTGCGAGGGTCTTTCGCCCCACGGCGAGAAGTACGATTAGCGGCCATTTGCGCAGTCTAGGGCCGCTCAGAAGTTGGATGGCGCCTCTCCGTCGTCGGCTATCGCTGGAACGGCGATCCGAGATCGTCCAACCACACGTTAGACATTCGGGGCTGGACGCCCTCGGCCGAAAGGGGAACTCGTGCAGTCGCCGATCCTGGTCGAGGAGGACAAGTTGGTCATACGTCGCATGCGCGACTCCCAAGACGACTACGAGCTCATGGTGCGGTGGAGAAACAGTTCACACGTGCGCCACTGGTGGGATCCCGATGACCCTCCGCTCTCCGTGGCGGCGGCCACGGACGAGTACCAGCCGGACACGGCCCCCACCGCCCCCACGACGTTGTGCATCGTCGAGCTTCGAGGGGCCCCCGTTGGCTTCATGCAGTTCTACCGGTGGAGCTCATACGCGGCCGAAGCCGACGAGGTCGGCATCCCGTTCGACGATCTCGCCTGGGGTGTCGACGTATTCATCGGGGAGAGAGACGCACTCGGTCACGGCCTCGGGACGCGGATGATGGAGCTCCTCTGCGGATACCTCGAAACCGAGCGGGGTGCTTCCTCCGTCGTTCTCACGACCGAGCTGGATAACTTCGCCGCGATCCGCTGCTACCAGAAAGCGGGCTTCGTTCAGGGCGCTCGGGTGCTCGACACCGACACCAGGGATGGTGAACGGGTGTGGTGCTGGGTGATGACGCGGATGAAGAGGCGGCCTCCGCTCTGAGGTGACGTCTCGACCCTGAGGTGGAGACGAACTAGAGGAAACCCGAGCGCAACCCTTCGAGCGTGATCCATGCGGCGGCGGCCACAGTGCCGATGCCCAGCGTCAGAGCTGTCCAGTCCAGCGCCAGCAACGACCGGGGGCCGAGGGTGGGCCCACGGTGACGGAAGTTTCGCGGCGCTCCGGTATGCGGAGTTCGCCCGGCCCACGTGCGCTTCCTCGCAAACCAGCCCCCCGCCGCTCCCAGGACCAGCGCGGCACCGAAGAGCAGGCCGGTTCGGCTCGGGTCCGGCACTGCCGCCTCGTCGAGATCGAGGATCGCTTCCGGAAACAGCCCGGCGACGAACGACACGGCAAGCAGCCCCCAGCTCGCCACGACGGCCGGTTTCAACGACACGTCTCCGCGCGCGCGAGCGACGCGCGCGCCAACCGATACGGCCGTCGCCACTGCGAATGGCAGCAGAGCCGAGACCACGACCCAAGAGGTCTCCTCGAGTACATCCGGAGCTTCGATGATGCGACCGAACGAATAGGTGGCTGCGGCAAGAACCGCCCAGAATCCAACGCCGGGAGGAACGAACGCCAGAACGATCCCGCGGGCCGGCGCCGCGCTGGATGCTTGCGGCCACAGGGCGAACAGCGACACGGCGATGACGGCTCCCAGCGAGGCAGCCGTTGCCGCCGAACGGCTGGCGAGGGCGGCCCCCAGAAGAAGTGCGATGGGCCACGTCCCCATGACGGCGAAGGGGGTATTGCGGACGATCGTCCCCCACAGGGCAACGACCAGCGCCGTCGCGATGAGGGCCGCCGCCTCGAGAGGCGCGGACCCGAATACGAACCGCTCGCCAAGAGCGAACGCGCCACCCACGACGATCGGTATGGCCGCAACGGCCTGCGAGTCCAGCATCCGCCACACCCCGAAGTACGGGACAACGCCGGAGCGAAGCACGATCGCAGCAAGCGCCAGATAGAACATCCAGCCCTCCAGCGTTCCGGGCATGGTCCAGCGTTCGGCCGACAGTCCCCAACCCACGAGAGCCGCGTACAACAACGCGTCCGACGCGAACAAGGTCGCCCACAGGCTCGCCCTCTGGTGCGCATCTCTACCGATAGCGGCCAGCGCTAGCGTCGAGCAGGTCCAGAAAAGCAGCCCCGGCACCAGCCAATCGTTCGACACCGCGAGCACCATCGATGTTCCGGCTATCCCCACCAACGTCGGCACCCTCCAGCGGTCCGTCCGAAGATCCAGAACCGCGGCCAGCACGAACGAACAAGAGATGGCGGCTCCGGCGATGGCCGAGGCCGGCCCGAGGGTGACGGTGCGCCAGGACTCCGCCGACGATGCGACCACGAAGAGGGTCACGCCGGCTCCGGCTCCGACCGCGTAGAGAAGCACGCGCGCACGCCACTCCTGCAAGCGCCCAAAGACCCCGCCCAACAGCACCGCGACGACCGCGGGCGCGAACAGCACGAATCCGATCATCTAGACGACGCTCCGCACGAGACCGGCCGCGACGGCTATCGCAACCGCGCCCAGAGCCACCGCGACCCATGAGATGACGGCGGGAAGGTGCTCACGAGCGAAAGCGATCGCTGCACCGAGGACCGCCCCCACCAGGGCGACGAGGAACCAACGCCCAAGACCCAGTGCAACGGTCCCGATGTCGTCGCCGCCGAACAGCACGGCCGGGCCCCAGAACGCGACCCCTAGGATCAATCCGCCGGCCACCGCTTCCAGAACCCACCACATCCAGTGAACGACGTCTCGAGGACGACCGGGCTCGAGCCACAGCCCCAAGCCGATCAGGCCCGACGCGGCCCCCAGCCACGCCGCCACCGCTGCAAGGGTCGGCCCCACCAGCATCGTTGCCCCGAGCACGGCCTGCGCCCCCCGCAACCCCTCAAGCTCGAGTGTCCCCCAGCGGAGTGTCGCGACCCCGACGGCCCCCGCTATCAACGCAAGTCCCGCGGCCCCGAAACCCTGCTCCACCGGCGTTTGCAGAAAGGAACGACCGAGGGTCGCAAGCGCCAGCGCCCCGACCGCAGCCACGACCGAGCCCGGCACCAGACCGAAGAGGTACCCCAGCGCGATCAGAAGGCCTGAGGCACGCGCCGCGAACGCAGCTCCTACGAGAGACGCGCTCAACCTCGTTCTCTGCGCTCGGTCTGGGCGGGCGGGGCCTGGTACCTCCTTCCGGCGGAGTAGGCGCGCACGAGGTGGTTCCAGGCGCAATCGACGCACACCTCAACGAGATAGCAGGTGAAATGATCGCAAGTCGCAACCAGCTCACGCAGCCACTCGGCCGGATAGACCACGCGGCCGTTGTTGCGCTTGAGCTCTTCCCCATAGACGTACCGGACCCAGCGGATGGACTCGTGCGAGCAGACGGGACAGGGAGTCGATCTGGTCTCGCCGATGTTCTTCGCAGCGCGCAGAAGCTCGGGATGTGCGTCGCAGACATCGTGAGTTCCTAGATGGCCGCGCCTGAGCGCGCTCAGTACCGAGCGTCGCGCAAGGCTGTAGTCGACAACGGGTCCGCCCGTTACGGACGAGGGAGGCCTCGTTGGATCGAACGATCTTCCGGATACCGCCATCCCAGGATGGTACCCGTTGACGAGCCATGTCCCGCTGCCAGATTCAGGCCTCCGGCTCGTCCTCGCGCGCGATGAGATACGTCATGGTTCCGACGATCACCGCAACGACGAACCCGATCGCCCCCAGCAGGAACCAGTCGTTCAGGTCGGTCTCTCCTTCGAGACCGAGGAAGTACGTTGCGGTCGCGGCCGCCGCGCCGGAGACCACTCCGACCACGAGAGCGAAGATCGTTAGTCCCCGCCGGCCCACTCCGTTCGCCACCTCCGCCTTCGCGCGCTACTATCGAGCTGATATATCGTTTCGATATATCGAACTGATACCATCACTGGGATACCACCTCGGATAAGGGACGAAGCCTATGAGACAACCAGGGATGCTCGAGTTGCCGGTGCTCGGCCTGCTCAAGGAGCGGTCCATGCACGGTTACGAGCTTCGTAAGCAGCTGGGGGCCATGCTCGGCCCCTTCTATCAAGTCTCGTGGGGGTCGCTATATCCGGCCCTACGACGCCTCGCCAAAGCAGGAGCGGTGGAGAAGCTGGCTGAGCCGGCGCCCCCTCGGCGATCGGGGAAGGGGGCCCGGAAGGGCGGTGCCCGAGACGCGACGCTGACGTCCGGACGACGGCGCACGGTCTACCGAGTCACCGACACCGGCGAACAGATGTTCACGCAGATGCTCGAAGAGACGGCAGCGGTGGACGCCGAGCACTTCACTCTTCGTCTCGCGTTCTTCCGCTATCTGCGCCCAGAGACTCGCCTCACGCTCTTAGAGCGGCGGCGTGCATACCTCCAGGAAAAGCTCGCACAGTTCAAGAGCAATCTCCTCACCTATCGCGAGCGGATGGACAGCTATGCGCTCTCGATGCAGAACCACGACATGGCGACGACGGAGAGCGATATCGCCTGGATCGAAGAACTGATCACTCAAGAGAGGGCGCCGGAGATGCCGCGTCCTAAAACCACTTGAGGTATCCGGACAAGGGGGCAAGTGACATGTCGAAGATAAGGGTCGGAATCATAGGAGTCGGTAACTGCGCCTCCTCACTCGTTCAGGGTGTGGAGTTCTACGCCAAGGCGCGGTCGGACGAACGGGTGCCCGGTTTGATGCACGTGGATCTCGGGCCGTACCACGTGTCCGACGTCGAGTTCGTCTGCGCATTCGACGTCGACGCCAATAAGGTCGGACTCGACTTATCGCAAGCGATCTGGGTCGAGCCCAACAACACCGTCAAGTTCTCGGACGTACCTGAGGTCGGGGTGCAGGTCCAGCGCGGCCCGACACTGGACGGCCTTGGGAAGTACTACCGCGAAGAGATCGCCGAGTCCGATGTCGCTCCGGTGGACGTGGCTCAGGTGCTCAAGGACACGAAGGTCGACGTGCTCATCAACTACCTTCCCGTGGGCTCCGAGCAGGCTGCGCGTTTCTATGCAGAGCAGGCTCTCGAAGCGGGAGTCGCGTTCATCAACTGCATGCCGGTGTTCCTCGCGACGAACAAGGAGTGGGAGCAGCGGTTCAAGGAGCGCAACGTCCCGATCATCGGCGATGACATCAAGAGCCAGGTCGGCGCGACGATCTCTCACCGGGTCCTATCGAAACTCTTCGAGGACCGGGGCGTGATCATCGACCACACCTACCAGCTCAACTTCGGCGGCAACATGGACTTCAAGAACATGCTCGAGCGCGAACGGCTCGAATCGAAGAAGATCTCGAAGACGCAGTCGGTCACATCACAGATCGCCTCCGGGATCGATCCCGAGGACATCCACATCGGTCCGTCGGACCACGTCCCGTGGCTCAAGGACAGGAAGTGGGCCTACATCCGGATCGAGGGCCGGGAATTCGGCGACATCCCCGTGAGCATGGAGCTCAAGCTCGAGGTGTGGGATTCCCCCAACTCGGCCGGCGTCGTGATCGATGCGGTTCGATGCGCGAAGCTCGCCCTCGACCGCGGGATCGGCGGGGCGTTGCTGGCCCCCAGCTCCTACTTCATGAAGTCTCCGCCCGTGCAGTACTCGGATTCGGAGGCGTTCGAGCAGGTCGACGCATTCATCAAGAACGAGCCTCTCTCGGTGCAACACGCGCCGCAGAACACCAACGGCTCGTCCCACAACGGCCACTCGTCCGGAACCTTCACGATCGACCCGGACCCGGTCGCTCGACCCCACAGCTAGACCCGGGCCTCATCCCCGCGCGAACCGGCGCATGATGGTTGCGTGATCGCGCGCATTCGTCACCTTGCCGGAGTAAAGCTCGAGCGGGACTTCCTGCTCTTGCTCGTTGCCCAGTTCTGCGCTCAGGCGGCAGACGGCATCGCGCAAGCGGGATTCGCCGAAGTCTTGATCCTGGAGCCTCTCGGTGAAGCGCCGCTGCGCGTGCTTGGGATCTTCGCCCTCACGCTCCTGCCGTACTCGATCATCGCCCCTTTCTTGGGAGTCTTCGTGGACCGGTGGCGGAGGCGCGATCTGATGGTGTGGACCAACGTCGTCCGCGCCGTCGTCATCGCGAGTCTTCCTCTGTGGTCCTCGTCGTTGCCCGGGGATCTAGCGCTCTACGCCACAGCGCTCCTGGTCCTCGGACTCGGCCGGCTGTTCCTGACCACGAAAGGGGCCTCTCTCCCAGTCGTGCTGCACGAGCACCATCTCCTCAAAGGCAACGCCATCTCGGGAGGCGGAGGGATGATCGCCGCCCTCTCCGGGGGGATCCTGGGGATCGCCGCCATCGGTTTGTTGGACACCGGACCTACGTTCGTGCTCGGCGGAGCCCTCTATGCAGGAGCAGCGATCGCCTCGCGCGCCCTATCCACGCCGATGGCCCACCCGCACGCGCACCTCGAGAAGCTCCGGGATGCCGTCGGCAGGGTGGCCGGCGAACTGTTCGAGGGGGTGCATCAGGTCTGGGTGCGCGAGCGGGTTCGTCTATCACTCGCGGCCATCTTCCTGCTTCGCACCGTCGGTATCTTCGTGGCGATCGCAGCCATCCTCGTGATCAAGAACGACTTTCCGGCGGCGGCCGATCGCGGCGGCCGGCTGAGCGCCAGTGCTCTGGCACTCGGAGCGGCGGGCGTAGGGGCCTTCATGGGGGCCCTGTCCGCGCCGGCTATAGGGCGGCGACTGACGAAACCCGGTCTCGTGATCCTCGGCTTCGGCATCTCGGCAACGAGCTTGCTGGTGCTGGGAGGACTCGGCAACCTCCCCGCCATCCTGGGATTGATGTTCGTCGGAGGCTATGGAGCGTTCATCGCCAAGATCGCGGTGGACGCAACCGTGCAGGAGTCGCTGCCGGACGAGGTCAGAGGACGGGCCTTCTCGCTCTACGACATCCTGTACAACCTGGCGAGCGTCGCAGCGGCCGGAACCATGGTGCTCCTGAGCGGGACCTCGATGCGGATCGTTCTCGTCGCAGCGGGAGGCGCCACCCTGGCATTGGGCGTAATCATGGGAGCCGCGATGCAGAGGGCGGGACTCCTCAGCGCTCCCGTCCCGAAGGCTTCGACGCGACAAGCATGAACTCGGGGTGATCGAGATCGGGGGGCCGGCGCCCGAAGTCACCCGGTTCGACCGACCACACCGCCTGAGGGATCAAGCCGACACCGATCGCGAGCAGTCGCAGCTCCCTCGGCGTGTAGACGCCCGTCCACAGGTCCATCTCGTGCTCGCCTCCTGCTTCGTCCTTGATCGTCGTTCGCTCGTGCACGATCCCCTCCGCGGCATCGAACGTCGCGTCCGGCCGACGATGATGCGCTTCGAAGTAGGCACTGAACGCGGTGACGATCACACGGCCCGCCGGCTTCGCTGCCTCGGCCAGCCGGCGGAGCACCAATCCGTCGTCGGGACCCATCAATCCGAAGGCGCCCTGACAGATGGAGATGACCGCATCGAACTCGTCGTCGAAGGGCATCTGGCGGGCGTCCACCTCGAAGAACGAAGCAGCGACACCCGCTCGGCGAGCCTCATCGGCTGCAATCTCGAGGAATCGCCCGGAGATGTCGATGCCGGTGATCGCGTATCCGGCGCGCGCCAGCGCAACGGAATGTCGACCCGGACCACAGCCCACATCGAGGATCCTCCCCCCCGCCGGGATGTCGAGCAGAGAGATGAGGAACTCGACCTCTTGCTCGGTTCCCTGCGTGAATCCGTACCTCAGATACGCACGCCCGAGGCGCTCTGCCACCGCTTCGAAGTAGGGGCCACCCGGATGATCACGGCCCGATGGGCTCATCGCTCTTCTCTTCCTTGGGGGGCACCCAGAGCCCCGGGGGGTCCAGCCCGCGGTCCCGCGCCCAGGCGTCGAGTCGCCTGAAGGCCTCGTCCTCGCCGAGGATCCCTTCGTCGAGCCGAACCTCCAACAGAAAGCGGAGGGCCTCGCCGACGACG
>JACCXF010000122.1 GCA_013697295.1 Actinomycetota bacterium
ACTGAGAACCCCTCAGGCCGTGGCCCAGTTCGTTCGTGGCTACAAGGAAGCCGGGTGCGATGAGGTTGTGCTCCTCCCTGCGGTCGGCGACCTTGACCAGCTCGATCGCCTGCAGGACGCGTTGTCGGGGGCATGAGGTGAAGGTAGCCGTCGTGGGCGGAGGACCGGCAGGGCTCTATCTTTCGTTGCTGCTCAAGAAGGCGGACCCCGATCACGAGGTCGTCGTGTTCGAGCGCAACCCTCCGGGCGCAACCTATGGGTGGGGCGTCGTGTTCTCGGACCGGACGCTGACCTCGTTCCGAGAAGCCGACCCCAAGACGTACACCCAGATCACAGATGACTTCATCATCTGGGACGCGATCGACGTGCGGTATCGAGACGAGGTCATCCGTTGTGGGGGCCAGGTCTTCTCCGGCATCTCACGCAAGGCGTTGTTGAGCATCCTGACCGAGCGGTGTGAGGAGCTCGGCGTGGGGCTGGAGTTCGAACATGAGATAGTCGGGCTGACGGCGCTCAGCGACTTCGACCTCGTCGTGGGAGCGGACGGGATCCGGAGCAGTGTTCGCGCTGCACACGAGGACGCGTTCCGGCCCCGCTTCGATGACGGCAGTTCGCGTTACATCTGGCTGGGTACCCGTCATCTTTTCGACTCGTTCACCTTCGTGTTTCGCTCGAACGAGGATGGCTTCTTCCAAGCGCACGCTTATCCGTTCGATGGATCGTTCAGTACCTTCATAGTCGAATGTGACGAAGCCAGCTGGCGGCGCGCGGGCCTGCATGAGGCGGACGAGGCGACGAGCATCGCCTACTGCCAGGAGCTGTTCTCTTCGGACCTCGGAGGCCACCGGCTTGAGTCCAACAACTCGAAGTGGATCAACTTCATCACTCTCAAGAATCGCAAATGGCACCACGAGAACGTGGTCCTTTTGGGGGACGCTGCTCACACCGCGCATTTCTCGATCGGGTCGGGCACGAAGCTGGCGATGGAAGACTCGATCGCTCTTGTCGATTCACTCGAGACTCACCGGGATATCGGCGCGGCTCTGGACGACTACCAGCTGGAGCGAAAGCCGCGCGTCGAACGCTTCCAGGAGGCTGCCCGCCAGAGCCAGACCTACTTCGAGAACACCTCTCGTTACGTCCATATGGAGCCGATGCAGTTCGCCTTCCACCTGTTGTCCAGGAGCGGCCGGATCGACTATGACGATCTGCGGATGCGCGATCCGCATTTCGTAGGCTCCGTAGATCGGTGGTTCCTGCGGCAGGCGTCCGACGAGCGTCTCACTCCGGCATTCGCCGCCCCGCCCGCGTTCGCGCCCATCCATATCCGGGCTTTGCCGGTGTCAAATCGGGTCGCCGTGAACGTGGACCCCTCCTACTCGGCCGTCGAAGGGGTGCCCGTGCAGGGCGAGCTCGAAGTCGCCGCACGCACGGGGGCCGGACTCGTCTTCACAGACGTCATCGCCGTGTCCGAGCGCGCACGGATCACGCCCGGATGTCCCGGCCTCTACAACGACGAACAGCGCGAAGTGTGGCGGGGCGCCCTGGGGCGAGCTCGAGCGGTCTCGACCGCCTCGTTCATCGCCACCTTGAGTCACTCCGGCCCCCGCGGCGCCACTCGGCCGCGAACTCTAGGGGCCGATCTTCCGCTCCGGCACGGGCAGTGGGGGCTCGTGGCCGCATCCCCCCTTCCCTATACGCGGCGTAGCGCGGTGCCCGAGGAGATGGGTCGTGCGCACATGACCGAGGTGCTGGAGGACTTCGACGCCGCTGCGAGGCGAGCGAGCGCCGCGGGTTTCGACGGACTGGAGCTGAACCTGGCCCACGGATACCTTCTGAGTACGTTCCTGTCGCCGTTGACGAATCACCGTTCCGACGACTACGGGGGCGGGCTCGAGAGCCGGCTCCGGTTCCCGATCGAGGTGTTCGAGGCGGTCCGGGCCGCGGCGGGGCGGATGCCGGTAGGTATCCGCCTGGGTGCCAGCGATTGGGCGCGGGGCGGGATCGATCTTGAGGACGCGGTCGACGTGGCCCGTCGGTTCGAGGAACGAGGGTGCGCCTTCGTCCGGGCAGCCGCGGGCCAAACGGTGCCCGGCTTCACCCCCAGGTACGACCCTTACTTCTTGACCCATTACGCGGACCGCTTGCGCAACGAGGTGGGGCTCCCAACGATCGCCACGGGCGACATCGCAACGATCGACCACGTCAACACGATCGTCGCCGGGGGCCGGGCGGATCTCTGCCTGTTGAGGGTGTGACTCGACAACCCTGCACCAAGACGCTGCAGTGCTCCTGCTGACCTAGCGCGCGGTACCCGTGACGACGTACCGGCACAACAGACCCGCCTCGACGGCGTCGATCATGGCCGCGCGGTCGGCCTGACGGTCCTCCCAGTTCTGAGCGCCCAGGACTCGTTTGAGCTCGCTCTCATGGCGACTGAATTCGGTGGACCACGCTCGTGCGGTTCGAAGGAAGTCATCCGTCACGTCCGTCAGGCGCACATCTGTGAAGCGTGCCGCGCTCATCAATCGGCCGGCGGGCCTGGTGGAAACGACCGCGCGCGGCCCGCGCAGCGCGGCTCTTCGATGTTGAGACTTCGAAAGGCCGGAGGCGATCTCGATAGTGGAGAACGCCATTCGGCCACCCGGCTTCAACACCCTGCTGCAGGCTCTCAGCACGGAGAGCTTCGGGCGGATTCAACACAAGACGTCGGTATGGATCACCGCGTCGAAAGAGCGCGATGCGAAAGGCAGATCCTTGGCCGAGGCAACCACGGCCCCGGTAAGTTCGAGCCGTTCGCGCGCCGCCCGATCAATGGCAAGGCGAAGCCCCTCGACGGGGAGATCGCTAAGGGTCGCCCGGCATCCCATTCTTCGTGCCAGGTACAACCCGGGCCAACCCCGACCCGTGCCGATGTCCAGGAGGTGTGCGTTCTCGTCCAAGCCAGCCTGCTCGCCCAGCGCGTTGGCCTCGGCTACGGTCGTGAACCCGTTGGCCCCCCACGCGTCCCCCAGGACGGCCCGTTCGACGGCGTCCAGGACGTCGTCGGGTTCGGGCGAGTACCGCTCGGCGAAGTGCTGCCTTGCCTCGCGTTCGTCCTTGCTCGCTCCCATCGCCGTATCCCCCGTTCGCTAGCCCGGTCTCATTTGCATCCTCCCAGGCCCGCCCACGACGAAGCGGGCACGGGGGCTTGGGGCTCGTATAGCTTAGGACGGATCATCAGGGAGGGAAGTTGGACTTCGACTTCACGAGGGAAGGCGGGAGCATGGACTTCGACATCAACTTCCTGGCCGTGCTCCTGGCGGCGGTGGCGCACCAGGTTCTGGGATTCCTCTGGTACGGCGTCCTCTTCAAGGGGGAGCTGGTTGCAAGCGATGGGGAAGAGCGGAGAAGAGGCGGAGATGAACCAGGGCCCGGATGCCGCGATGGCGATCGGTGCGCTGTGGTCGCTTGTCAGCGCGCTGGGCGTCGCTCTGTTACTCACGCTTGCAGCCGAACCCTCGGTCGGCGACGGCATCGCCGTTGGAATCGTGTGCGGGATCGCGTTCGCGACCGCGAGCACGTTCACGAACGGCATCTACGAGCAGAGGAAACCGGTTCTCAGCGTATTATTCAGCGCGTACCAGACGGTCGGGTTCGCCATCATGGGCGCCATCATCGGGGCGATGCAGTCGCAAACGTTGGCTAATGCAGCGACCTCACTGCGATGCATGCGGGGGATGGCTAGTGTGCGCTGAGCTCTTTGTGCATGCGCCGGGCGGCAAGTCTTAGCTCGAGCTCGTCCACGACGATCTTCGATAGTTCTTGGAGGATCGATAGCTCGTCTTCGGACAGCTCACGTGGCTGCTGGTCGATGATGTTCAGCATCCCGAGCTTGTACCCGTCGCCGGTTACGAGCGGAACGCCGGCGTAGAAGCGCAGTCCGAGGTCACCAAGTACCAGAGGGTTCTCCAGTGTTCTCGGGTCCATCTTCGCATCCTCGACGACCCATGGCTCGTCGACCAGGATCGCCGACGCACAAAGTCCAGGATCCCGATCGATCTGCTCCGCCTCGAGCCCCTGGGCCGACTTGAACCAGATCCGATCGCTGTCGACGATCGTCACGGTGGAGATGGGAACGTTGAAGATCTTCGACGCAAGGAACGTGATCCGATCGAAGGCCCCATCACGCGGGGTGTCCAGGATCTCGTAACGCTTGACGGCCTCGAGGCGCAAGGATTCGTTGTCCGGGATGAGGCTCGGGTCGATGGATGCGGAGACGGTCACGGGATCGGCGTTCTCGGCGACCGCTACCCCTGTCTTAAGGAGCGGTGAAGCGCACACCGGGCAAGACTCGTTGCCACCGGCGTACACGGTGCGCAGGCAGGTTGCGCAGAAGGACTCACTAACCATTTATTCACGCCTTTCGGGCTCCGAACGAGGGCGTAGCCTAGCTGGAGATTGCACAAGAACACCCATAGGGTCCAACCCCTTCAAGGGGTCCAACCCCTTCAAGTTGCCCGTTATTCCCCGCACCAGAGCCAGGTTCCTTGCGTCTAGGGTTCTGAGGTGGCTCGGGCAGTGACTCTGACTCAGGCGGTGACCGACGAGCTGACCGCGATCCTCGGGGCTCGATTCGTCACCTCGGGCGCGGGCGTTGCCCAACATGGGCGCGACGAGTCGCCGCTCGATGACGCAGCGCCGGAGGGGGTCGCCTACCCGGATTCCACCCAGGAAGTGGCCGCGACCGTAAGGGCGTGCGCGCGGCACCGTGTCCCGGTCATCCCATTCGGGGCAGGCACGTCGCTCGAGGGGCACGTCCTCGCAACGTCCGGAGGAGTGAGCCTGGATACAACGCGCATGGACTCGACCCTGGCGATCCGTGCAAGCGATATGGATGCAACCGTGCAGGCTGGGGTGACACGCGATGTGCTGAACGATCGGCTAGCGCGAGAAGGTCTCTTCTTCCCCGTGGACCCAGGCGCTGACGCGACGATCGGGGGTATGGCTGCCACCGGAGCATCGGGAACGACCACCGTCAAGTACGGCGCGATGCGTGAGAACGTCCTCAACCTACGTGTCGTCTTAGCAGACGGGTTGGTTGTGGATACGGCGCAACGGGCGCGCAAGTCTTCGGCAGGCTACGACCTGACGAGGTTGTTCATCGGGTCCGAGGGGACGCTCGGGGTGATCACGGAGGTGACCGTGCGCCTCTACGGCATTCCGGAAGCGATATCGAGTGCGACGTGCCGCTTCCCGGACGTGGAGCGGGCCGTCGATGCTGCTACCGCCGTCATGCAGGTGGGCATTGACATCGCACGCATCGAGTTCCTCGACGAGCTCTCGATCGAAGCGATCAATGCGTTCTCAGGGTCGGCCCACCAAGTGGCTCCAACGCTCTTCCTCGAGTTTCATGGTTCCCCGGACGGAGTGCTCGAACGATCGAAGGCCGTGGAGAACGTGATTCTAGGCTTCGGCGCGATCGACTATCGAGCTGCGAGCCGGCAAGAAGGGGCCGACCTGTGGCGGGCACGACATGATCACTTCTATGCCACGCGCGCTCTGCGCCCCGGCGCACGCGCGGTCACGACCGACGTGTGCGTTCCCATCTCACGACTGGCGGAATGCATCGTTGCCGCCCGCGCCGAGATCCTCGCGTCATCGCTCACTGCAACCATCGCCGGACACGTCGGCGATGGGAACTTCCATGTCGTGATCCTTGTGGATCCAGACGACGAGAACGAGATGACGAGGGTCGAGGATCTGAACCATCGCCTGGTGGATCGCGCCCTGGAGGCGGAGGGCACCTGCACCGGTGAGCACGGGATCGGATTGCGGAAGACGAGTTTCTTGGAGCGGGAGTTGCCGGAGGGTGTCGAGGTCATGCGTTCGATCAAGCGGGCGCTCGACCCGCAGAACCTCATGAACCCCGGCAAGGTCCTGAGGACCTCATAGACGGTCTGCCAAGCCTGGCCACCCTCCCAGTAGAGCGAGCCGATCCGTGTGTGAAGTCTCGCGCGTGAGAAGCTACGCGCTGCCAATAATTGAGAGGGGAACGATGAAAGCTCGGTTTGCCATTGTCACCTTGCTCTGCTGCGCGTTGCTGCTCGCAGCCTGTGGCGGTAACGATGAGTCGGATGGAGGTGGCGCAGGATCGACGGCGGACGAAAACGTCGTCGAGGTCGGCCTCATGGAGTATTCGTTCGATATGCCGGAGGAGCTCGAGGGCGGAACCGTTACTTTCGCAGCCACGAACGAGGGCGAGCTGCCTCACGAGATCGCATTCGGTCAGATCGAAGGCGAGCGGACGATGGACGACGTGATGAAGGCCCTCGAGGGAGGGCGCCCGCCGAGCTGGTTCAAGGACATCGCCGGGATCCCGGTGCTCAGCCCCGGAGTCAGGGCATCGATGACTCGGGACCTCGATGAAGGCCAGTACATCTTCCTCTGCTTTCTTCCAACGCCCGAGGGCACGCCCCACGTCGAGGAGGGGATGGTCAGGCTATTCAGCCTCACCGGCACGTCCGACGCCGAGCCACCCAGCGCGGATCTGACCATCACGGCGACCGAGGACGGTTTCGACGTGCCCGAGATCTCGGCAGGGACCCACACCATCGAATTGGTGAACGATGGGACCAAGCCGCACGAGTTCGCGTTCGTTTCGTACGAGGAAGGTATGACCGAGAAGGACCTCGGCAAGTGGTTCGGGAGCGGGTTCAAGACCGAAGCACCGGCCCAGTTCCCGGGCGGCATGCAGACCATCAAGCCCGGAACCTCGGTGGTGGTCGAGATGACCTTCGAGTCGGGCCGGACCTACAACCTCGAAGATTTCGAGGCGAAGCTCACCAGCGAGATAGAGGTCGAGTAGCAGCAGCGAAGCTATCGCACCTGGTGTGAGGCCAATCAAGGTCTCGCACGAGGTGCCGCTCCGTTCGTCGGCGGACCCATCTGGGAGAATCGTTTGTGTGCCAGATGAACATTCGCGCCGTATCGGATGAACCTCGCGTATGGCCTACGCAATTTGCGCAGACCGGCGCAGGGCACCCTCCGGAGTCCTTAGCCTGGGGAGTAATCAGTAAGCGGGTCAAAGGGACGAGTTTCGAGGGAGGCACGGATGCTTAATCGTCTGGCGCGATGGAGCTACAGACGTCGATGGATCATGTTGGGGCTTTGGATCGTGGCACTCGTCGGGTTCGGATTCCTGAGCTCGACCATTGGGGGCGAGTACTCGCAGAACTTCTCGCTGCCCGGGTCTGATTCCCAGGAGGCCTACGACCTCTTGAAGGAACGTTTTCCGCAGCAAGCGGGAGAGACGGCCGACATCGTCTTCCAGGCAGAAGGCGGCGTTACGGAGCCCGCGGTGAGATCGTCTATGGAAGGCCTCTTCGCCCAGCTCTCCGAGGTGCAGCACGTCATCGGCATCGACTCGCCGTATGCCAAGGGAGCGCAACAGATATCGTCCGACGGCTCGATCGCATTCGCAACCGTGCACTTCGAGAACCTGGATGGCGAGCCCGTTCCGGTGCCGATCGCCGAGGAGATCAAGGAGATCACTGCCGACGCCGAGACCGAGGGTCTGACGATCGAGGCCGGCGGATCGGTGATCGCGTTCTCTGAGTTCGAAGAGCCGGGGGGCGCCGAGGGTATCGGTTTGCTGGCCGCGATGATCATCCTGCTCATCACCTTCGGTTCGGTGCTGGCGATGGGTCTTCCGATCCTCATGGCTTTGTTCGGCATCAGCATCGGGCTCTCCCTGGTCTTCCTATTCGCTAACTTCCTGGACGTTCCCGACTTCGCGCCGCAGCTCACCATGATGATCGGTATCGGAGTCGGGATCGACTACGCACTGTTCATCGTCACGCGCTATCGGCAACAGCTCGAGCATGGTCTCGATCCCGAATCAGCGACTGTCGTCGCGGTGGCGACGGCAGGTAAGGCCGTCCTGTTCGCCGGCACCACGGTGGTTATCTCGCTGCTTGGGATGCTGCTGATGGGCTTCGCTTTCGTCGAGGGCGTCGCCGTCGGCGGAGCTGCAGCGGTTGCGGTCACGATGCTCGCATCCGTGACGTTGCTGCCCGCGACCCTCGGCTTCGTACGCCACCGCATCGACAAGTGGCGCCTTCCCTGGTTCAAGGGCGAGAAGAAGGCTTTCGAGAGCACCATGTCCTATCGCTGGAGTAGAACGATCCAGCGACGTCCAGTTCTGATGACGAGTGTTGGGTTGGCGATCCTGATCGCCCTTGCGATCCCCGTCTTCCAGATAGACCTTGGCTTCGCCGACGCGGGCACAGGATCGACCGAGAGGAGCAGCCGTCGCGCCTACGACCTTTTGGCTGAGGGCTTCGGACCCGGCTTCAATGGTCCGTTGCTTCTCGCGGCTGAGCTCGAGAGTTCGGAAGGCCTCGCCGCCATGGAGGAGGTCGGACAGGCGCTTAGCTCGACCGATGGCATCGCTGCGGTAACTCCGCCCATCCCAAATGAGGCGGGCGACGCAGCCGTGATGACAGCGTTCCCGACCACCTCGCCACAGAACGACGAAACGACTGCTCTCGTGAATGAACTCCGCACGGAGGTCATACCCGGGGCGCTCGAGGGCTCAGAAGTAGATGTGAACGTTGGCGGGCTTACCGCTTCGATCGTCGATTTCTCCGACGCGAACAGCGAGCGTCTACCGGTGCTGATCGCGGTTGTCCTCGCCCTCTCGTTCCTGCTGCTGGTGGCGGTATTCCGTTCACTGGTGGTTCCGGTCAAGGCAGTGGTGATGAACCTGTTGTCGATCGCAGCAGCCTATGGGGTCGTAGTCGCGATCTTCCAGTGGGGCTGGGGCCGAAGCCTTATCGGTGTCGAGAGCACCGCGCCCATCGAAGCGTGGGTCCCAATGATGCTGTTCACCATCCTCTTCGGGCTTTCGATGGACTACGAGATCTTCCTGTTGTCGCGGATCCGTGAGGAGTATCTGAAGTCTGGGGACAACGCCACGGCCGTCGCGAATGGCCTGGCGCACACGGCGCGCGTCATCACGGCCGCAGCAGCGATCATGGTGACGTTGTTCCTTTCCTTCGTTTTCGCTTTCGACGAACGAGCGATAAAGCTGTTCGGGATGGGTCTGGCCGTCGCCATCTTCGTCGATGCCACTCTGGTGCGGATGGTCTTGGTGCCGGCGACCATGGAACTCCTCGGCGACGCCAACTGGTGGCTTCCGAAGTGGTTACAGAGGATCCTGCCGAACATCCACATCGAGGGCGAGGAAGAGGTCGTCGACGAGGTGGTCCTGGACGATAGTCCCGTGGAGCGCAAGGCGCCGAGCCTCACCTAGACCTTCGCATACGCCGCCAGGGCTCGGATACGACGCGATAAAGATCGGATACGACGCAATAAAGAAAGGAGCGGCTCGATCGAGCCGCTCCTTGGTTATCTGTAGTTAGATCGCCGTGGGCTAGTTGCCCTTGAACGCGTCCTTCACCTTCTCGCCGGCCTGCTTCAGGTTGCCCTTGGACTGATCGGCCTGGCCCTCAGCCTCGAGGTCCTTGTCGCCGCTGGCCCGTCCGGCACCCTCTTTCACGTTGCCCTTGAACTCCTCGCCCTTGTTCTTGAGCTTGTCGACCTCACTCATCGCGACCTCCTCGCGTAAAGGTGGTTGTCACTCCCGTTTCCTACCCTCAAGAATCCCTCGGGAAACGGGCGATCGACGTCCCCGTCCCGGATTAGACAGCTCAGCTCGGGGGAGAACGAAGACAAGCCATCCGGAGGAAGAGGAGATCTGATGCCGAACGCGATCGAGCTGCTGAAGGAAGACCATCGCAAAGTGAAGAAGTTGCTGGAACAAGGCGACGACACAACCGAGAACGCGGTCAAGACGCGTACCGAGGTGCTCGAGAAGATCAAGAGCGAGATGCAGATCCACGAGACGATCGAGGAAGAGATCTTCTATCCAGCGCTCCAGCAGCACGAGAAGGCCAAGGAGGTCGTGCTCGAGGGTTACGAGGAGCACCATGTAGTCAACCAGATCCTCGGCGAGCTGAACGACGTGTCGGTCGAGGACGAGAGGTGGGCCGCGAAGTTCTCGGTCATGAAGGAGAACATCGAGCACCACATCGGAGAAGAGGAAGACGACATGTTCAAGAAGGCTAAGCAGATCTTCTCGGACGACGAACTGGACGAGCTAGGCGACCGGATGGAGGCGAAGAAGCAACAGTCCAGGGGTAGCGGGAAGCGTGGATCCTAGACGGCCAGCTTGTTACGGGCCTTCCTTCTATTGACCAGCCGCAATGCAAGGATCGACCCTTCGTACATCAGGTAGAGGGGGACGGCCAGCGCCAAGAGCGTGAACGGGTCCTGGCTCGGCGTGACCACGGCCGAGAGAGCCACGATCGCAATGAGTGCGACCTTGCGGTTTCGGCGGAGCTGTTCGACAGACAGGACGCCTACGAGACCGAGGAAGAACAAGAAGATAGGTAGCTCGAACATCACTCCAAAGCCGAGCATCATCAGGCCAACGAACGAGAGATACCGGTCTGCTTCCAGAAAGGCAACCAGGCCTTCGCCACCGATGGTCATCAGCAGGCGCAAGCCGGTGGGGAGCGTCAGATAGGCAACGACGCCGCCCACGATGAACAGGATCACTGCTGAGAGAAGGAACGGCAGTGCGTACTTCTTCTCCTTGGACTTGAGGCCCGGGGTGATGAAGGCCCAGATCTGATACAGCCAGACCGGCGATGACAGGAAGATCCCCGCGAGGCTGGTGACCTTCAGGCGGAAGGCGAAGGCTCCCGACACGCGCGTGAATACCAGCTGGCACCCCTGGGGGCCGAGGAAGCGCTCGTCAAGAGAACAGAGCGGCCCCCTGAGGAGCTCGAGGATCGGCTCGTACAAGAAGAACGCGCCGATCGACACTACGAGGAACGCAACGGCGGCATAGGTGATCCGTTTTCTGAGCTCGCGCAGGTGCTCGATCACGCTCATGGATGGAGCTACCGAAGAGCTTCGGCCCCACGGGCGCCAGCGCGCCCTGCGCACATCCGCGGCGGTGCTCATGGCCTGCCTGCCGGTACGGAATGCTGCTCGACCGTCTCGACCGCGTCGGGGTTGACCACGGCAGTGTCGCCCACTTCTATGGTGGTCAGGGTGCTATCGGGCGCAACTGAGATGTCCGCGCCCGTAACCGTCGTGGTACCGGATGCCACTGGTTCCGAGTCCGAGTTGGGCTTTTCGTCGTCCGTGGTGGCGTCGTCGAATTGAGACTTGGCGTCGGCCGCCATACGTTTGAACTGGTGAAAAGTCTTGCCGACCGTTCGCGCCATCTCCGGAAGCTTGTCGGGGCCGAATACGAGCAGCGCCAGGACACCCACGACGAGGATCTCCATCGGACCTATCTGTGGCATGGGATCTGACCTTCTAAGACTTGATCTCGGAAGCTGCGAGTGCGCGCGCCTGGACGACTTCATCGGCGCTCTTGGCGCAACCGGGACAGAACTGCGACTCGACCGGGATCTCGGTCTTGCAGAAAGGACAGGGACCCTCTATTGCGGCTTGAACTTCGCCCTCTTTGAGACCGGACTTGAACTCCTTGCCGGCGCGGCCCATCGATCGGGCGAGCTCCGGGACCTTCTTCGCTCCGAACAGGAGCATCACGACTGCTAACACGAGCAACAGCTCGGTACCACCTGGAAAACTCATCTTGCCTCCTAATATCGTCGAGCGCATGGCTCGGATGGAAGACCGGACCGGGAGAAAACGGCAGCCGCTCCCGGTCCGGTCAGGTCCTAACGCGTTACTGCTGCTCCACCACTCATCGAGCTGGAGCCGGCGAGGAAGGGTTGAATCGCGCCGAGGACTTGGTTCATGTCCTGAGGCGTTTCGGTCGCTCCCATGTACACGCCATCCTCGGGAGAAAGACCGAGGATGCTTCCTACGACTGCGGCGTGACGTGCTTCCACCCCGAAGATCCCTGCGGCAGCTTGAAGGATGTCCTTGTTCTTGATGAATCCTGCTGCTCCGAGATACGCACCAACGCCCGTGTTCTCGAACACGTGCGCGGTCTTCAGGTAGCTCTCCCTGCTGGCGAACGACTTGCCGAAGTCGACTGCGGGAGCTTTGACCGGCGTGCCGCCGATCTTCATGATGGTGTCGGTGAGGGCCGCTACGTGCGCGTCCTCATCGGCTCCGATGGTCTGAACGTACTCGGCCTCTTTGCCAGAGAGCAGGCCGGCGTCATTTCCCTGACGGTAGAACTCTGACTCGAGGAACTCGAGCGTCAGGGCGTAGTTCAGCACATCCTCATCGCTCCCGAAATCGGAGCTTTGCGCCCAAGCGAAACGCGTCGTCAGCATCTGCAGACCGACGGTCGCCGGGACCACAGTGGCGGTGCCTTTCAAGAAACTTCGTCTATCCATGAATATCGCCTCCCTTAGGCCTTGATGAAGGGTTTGGCTGCCGCGAGGACCTGCTTCATGCTTGCAGTCTTCTCGACGGGCGCCGGGAATGGGTTGCCGCCTGTGAGGTCGGCCAGTACAGCTGCGTGACGCGACTCGACTCCTGCGATGGCGGCTGCTGCTGCGAGGATGTCGACGCTCTTGATGAGGGTGACCTGTCCGTGATAGGCGGTCACTCCCAACTCCTCGAACGTAGACGCTGTCTTGAGGAACGTGGCCTTGTCGTTGAAGGTACCGTTCGGGTACTTGGTCTTCGGCGCCTTCACTGGTGTTCCGCCGAGCTCCTGGATGGTCGCGGTGAGCGCTTCGACGTGGGCGTTCTCGTGATCGCGGATCGGCTGGATCAATGCCAGCTCTCTGCCGGACACGACTCCACTGTCGACGCCCTGGGTGTAGAAGTCCGCCTCCAGGTACTCCAGTGTTAGTGCGTAGTTCAGGATCTCGAGATCGCTGTCCTCGGCCTGAGCCGATGCGAAGACGCTGCTGAAACCTCCGACTGCCAGCGTGCTTCCGACACCCACGAGTCCTGCCCACTTGAGGAAGTTGCGACGGTCCTGATCTCGATCGAACGAGAGGACCGGTTCCCCATTAAAGATCTCTTCACTGCTCATTGTGTTGCACACCTCCTAGTAGAGAAATAGGTTGCCTTACTTCAACTGCTGGAATTGTTCTCGCCGCCTCCCCTCTCTCGTCCTTCCGAGTTGGTGTTGGATGGAGTGGCTTTGGCTTGTACGACGATCCGGTGCGTGCGTGAACCCTTCGGCGTGCACGCGAACAGCGTGATCGTCCGAGCGCCCTTCCTTTGGGGCTGCCTCAAGACGAATCGCACATACCTCTCCTCGGGCACCACCGTCGTCTTGAAGACGCGATATACGGTGGGGCGCGTGTTGGGCATGTCTGTTCTGACCCGGTCCCCGCGCGCTAGAAGGTCCAGATCCTCGAAGGGGTGTGTGAAGGTCGTTCGATGCCCGGCGAAGACGGCATTCCCGGGCTGCCCCGGCCCGGGTGTCCCGGGCCAATGGCCTGGTCCCTTCTCGACGGCTTCATCGGTGACGCCGTCGAAGAATCTCGTGCGCAGATCGATCGCGGGGATCTCGATCGTCCCGAGCGCTGCGCGGCTGCCGCGTTTGAAGACGATGGAGACTCGTTTGCCCGCCGCCTCGGCGCCCGCTGCTGGCGAATCGCCCTGGTCCGAGGTCGAGCCTTCATCACTCGCCCGGTCGGAGCTCAGGATCTGAGAGACCCGTGGGGTTTGGGGTTCAGGGCGGCTCAGGTATACGGCGATGAGCGCTGGTATGAAGATGACGGCTGCGGCTGCGGCGATCCGCCAAGGGGACCGCTCTCTTGTTTCTTCCATGCAACTGGTTCGGGATGCGCATTCCGAACGTATTGCGTTGTTTGCGGTTTATTACCCAGAGAGATGGGAAAGGGCACTCATCTGTATGCTGAGTCGATGACTGTCGCCGGCGAAGTGATTGGCGGCGCACCGTCCAAGCGATGCCTATCCTGCGGGGTCGCACGCGTTTCCGGCCGGGTCCATTGCGCCTCGTGTGGCGAGCCTTACGAAACCGAGCGGACCGGCCGAACCGAGAACGAGGTCGACGAAGCCTCTATGGAGTCATTTCCCGCAAGCGATCCCCCCGGCTGGTAGCACCGTGGGACGGAGCTCAGAGCGTGCAGTCGCCCTTCTCGAAAAGCAGGTTCATCGAGGCGGCTCGGAGCTCGACCTGATCACCGGTGGGTGACCGCCACTGCAGCTCGAAAACATGATCGTCCAGGCCCTCGAAGGTGCCTGTGTTTCCGACGAAGTTGTAGGCGAAGCTCGATGTGGTTCCATCCGGATCGAACCGAGCCCTGCCCGGCTCGAGCGTGGGGCCTGAGTCCTGGAGGATCCTGAACTGGACGGGTGCGCCCTTGACGTCCAGCGAGACCGCGACACTTACCTCGTGGATGCTGCAGACTAGCCGGCGCATCCCGCGGACCGTTCGCCAGTCCTGGTTGGACGTCGCGACGGCGCCGGAGCGAGCGACTGCCCTTTGACGCTCGAGCCGAGACCTGAACTGCGTGGTTGCCGCGATAACCCCCAGCGGCACTGCGATCACCAGACATATGACGATCGTCGTTACGAGCCATTTGCGCATGTGGGCCTCCTTCGGACGCTTTGGATCCACTCAATCACGCGCACGGTCGGCCCGCTAGGGGATCCTGGTTGGTTGACCCTCGTCGGGCGCGCCACGGGTGGGGAGGAGCAGGCAGCTGTCGCCGAACTCGTGCCACAGGTAGCCGGTGCGGAGCGCCGCGGCGTAAGCCCGGTCGACCAGGTCTCCGCCAGCCACGGCCTCGAGGAGAAGCTGGTGGGATGCATCCGACGTGTGCCACCCGGTGATCAGTCCGTCCACTGCCCTCGCCCGACGAGCGGGCGAGAGGACTAGATCGGTCCACCCCTCACCCGGCCTGACCGATCCGTCTTCATCCGTCACCGTTTCGAGGGCCCTTGTCACCGTCGTGCCAACAGCTATCACCGAACCTCCGGCCCTGCGCGTTTCGTTGACGAGCCTGGCTGTCTCCGCCGCCACGCGGTAGCGCTCGGGAAGGGGGCTCTCACCGCGTTCTAACGAAGACACTCCCGCGTGCAGCAGGATGGGAGCGAAGACGATGCCCTGAGTCACCATCCGCGTGACGAGGTCGGTGGTGAAAGGCCGTCCCGCGCTGGGCATCTCTGCGCTTCCGGGGTCGCGCGCGAAAACCGTCTGGTACATCGAAAGCGGGTGCCGCCCCTTCGAGTACGTATACGCGATGGGGCGTCCGAACGCTTCGAGATACTCCTCGACGCAGTCCGTGGTCGTTGTGACGCGGACTAGACGACTTCTTCCTTCGGGACCGGAATGAGCAGACAGGATCTCGAGCTGGGCGCCGCCCTCGAGCCGTATTCGTTCCCCTGAGGTCCCGTCGAGAAGGGGTCCGGATGCATCCGGGGACCGCAGCTCGACCGTCCAGGTGCCATCGTCGAGCAGGTTGGAGAAATGGACTGCTACGCGACGTCCCGCTCGACGCTCCCCCTCGATCGCAGCGGGCAGCGTCGCCGAGGTGTTCACGACGACGAGGTCGCCGCGTCGCAGGTAGCGTGAGATTTCCTTGAAGGTGGTGTGGCTCGTTCCGGACGGACCGGCCACGAGGAGACGAACCCCATCGCGTTCCAGCCCTCGCATCTCGGGCGGCTCGGCAGCGGCGCGGTCGTCGGGGATCTCGAACGACGCTCGGACGAGCGAGGAATGGTGGGTCATGACGCGGCCTTGGTTGCGGTGATGAGCAGATCGCTCGCCCGGTAGCGACCGCTCGGCGGGGCTTCCTCCAAGAGGCGCAGGAGCGCAGGCACCACCGTTTCGGGTTCGGGGCGGTCGGAGATGTCTTCGCCCGGGAATGCGGCCTGGTGCATCGCCGTCCGCATGTCGCCGGGATCGAACGCGTAGACACGGATGGAACCCTGCTCGACGCCGAGGATCGCCGAAAGTTGGTCGAGCGCGGCCTTCGATGACCCGTAGCCGCCCCATCCTTCGTAGGGTTCGACCGCTGCATCGGAGGTGATGTTGACGATCGTCCCGGAGGCGGCGCGGACCGTCTCCAGTAGAAGCTGCGTCAGCGCAAGCGGCGCAACGGTGTTGATTCGATGGACCCGCTCCAGCTCCTCGATGGGGTAGCGGTCGAGACCGGGGAGTGGACTGGGCCCGAGGACGCTGGCGTTGTTGACGAGCAAGTCGAGGGGACCCAGGCGACCCACCGCCCGCGCGAGCTCCTCGCGATGCTCGGGATCTGCGACGTCGCCTGGTATCGCCGTGACGGCGGACCCCAGTGAAGAGGCGGACGCCTGGAGTTCTGCGTCCCCCCGGGCGTCGATGATCAGCTGCCAGTCCCGTCGGGCCAGCTCCTGGGCGAGGGCGCGGCCGAAACCCCGCGAAGCGCCCGTGATGAGTGCAGATGACATTCCAGACCTCCTTGTTGGTGTGGCTTCAGACTAAGAGTTGAAGTAAGCTTTAAGTCAAGTGGAGGAGATGACGATGGAGAACGAGATGCTGTTGGTCGGGGAGGTCGCCCGGCGGAGCGGCTACGCACCATCGGCCTTGAGGTATTACGAGCGTGAGGGGCTCATCAGCGCGGGCCGCAGCGAGGGGGGCCAGCGCCGCTTCGAACGCAGCGTTCTACGAAGGCTTGCGTTCATCAGCGCCGCCCGACACGTTGGCCTGAGCCTCGAAGAGGTCAGGCAAGCCTTGGCGCAACTCCCTCGTTCCAGGAATCCGACGGCTGCCGATTGGAAGAACATCTCCAAGCATTGGCGATCGCGGCTCAACGACGAGATCGATGCCCTCGTCGCGCTCCGCGACGGGCTGGACTCCTGCATCGGTTGTGGGTGTCTCTCGCTCAAGAGGTGCGCCATCTCGAACCCCCGCGATGTCGTTGCAAGCAGAGGCCCGGGAGCCCAGTATCTGCCGAGACAGCTTCGCCAGCCTCCCCCGGCCGAGGCCGTCTCTCGAGGCTGATCTACCCCCTTGCCTGATCGTGGTCGGGTGCGGTTGTACGAGCGTCGACCAGTTCGAATTCGAGGCGCGATGCTTCAGCTTCCGCCTCTTTCACACGCACCCGAACCCGGGTACCGAGGTCCAGGTTCGTACACTTGCAGTGGCCCACCACTGCCAGGTCTACGAGTTGTACCGAACCACTCTTCTCTCCGGCCTCTACGACGACGCCTTCGAATTCGCGTCCGACTTGGGGCTCGAGGATGGCGGCTTCGACGAGGTCGACGACGCGTCGCTCGAGCTCGCCGTTCCTTCGGTGCGAGTCCTTCATGATCTCGGGCATCTCCGGGAGTGCCTCGTTTACCCACGAAGGGGGGGCATCGCCCCGACAGAGCGACAGCGCGACCTCGTTCGCGAAGCGGTCGGCCAGCCGTCGAAGCGGCGCGGTCACATGCGCGTACGGAGCTGCGATCCCCGAATGCGTCGTCTCTTTCGGGGGATGTCCATCGAGCACGACGTACCCCGCTCCTCGAAACAGTCGCATCGCGATGTTCATGACTGCAGCGTGACGCGAGTCGGATGGATCGAGGCGATGAAGGAACTCCCCATGGGTGATCGCGTCCGGCCACTCGAGTCTCAAGGTTGTTGCCGCCCGGCGAAGAGCGACAAGGCTGTCCTCTTCGGGCGGGGGCATGGTGCGTAGTAGACCTGCGCCCCCGTCGAGCATCAGACGCGCCGCAGCCATTCCCGTCAGCAGTGAGATCTGCGCGTTCCATTCCTCGACCGGTAGAGGCCCCCTGAACGAGAGGGCGTAGTTGCCGGCCGGACCGCTTACCTCTTGTTCGGGGAGCTCGATGTGGATGCCGCCTCGCTCGAGCTCTCGTTCTTGCCGCAAGCGTCCGATGACCGACAAGAGTTCGAGCGACCCCCGCGGGGAGGCGGAATCGATCTCCCGCTGGGCATCCTCGTAAGTCATCTGCTCGCGGCTGGTGACAAGAGTCCGGCTCACGTTGGTCGTCCGCAGCTCCCCTCCGTCGTCCAGGGTCATTTCCCACAACATCGCGGGGCGCACCCGACCCTCGAGGAGGCTGGCCACTCCCTCGCTTAGAACCGGAGGGTAGAGGCGGATCCGAGCGTCGGGCGCGTAGAGCGTCTGCCCCCGCCGCCGAGAATCCAGATCGATCGGATCCCCCGGTGAGATGAACCAGCCCGGGTCGGCGATCGCGTAATGAATCAGAAAGCCTTGACCGTCCCGTTCGGCGTGGAAAGCCTGGTCGAGATCCTTGCTTCCAGGCGGATCGATGGTGACGAACTCGATCTCGGGTCGAGGCTCGTGTTCATCACGGTCTTGGGGGTCCCGTGTGGCCGCCTCCTCGGCGGCGTCCACAACCTCTTGAGGGAATCCGGCCGGCAACTCCATCGCCGCACGTATGCGTTCGAAACCGCGAACGAGATCTTCGGCGGTGGGCGCGAGCTTGAGCCTGGATGCGGGCATGAAACACCTTCCTACCCCATGGTGCGACGGGTGCGCTTAGCTAGGAGATCAGGCGTCTCCTCATGAGTCGGATCGCCAGAGCGCTCGCAAGGACGAACATCACGACGAGGTAGACGACATGCCAGAGCGTCGCCCATCCAACCGCACCGGTGGTCAGGGCTCGCAGTAGCGACGCCGAGTGGTACAGCGGAGTTGCTTGAACGATCGGTCGGAGGTAGCCGGGATAGAGCGACACCGGGAAGAAGGTCCCCGAGAACAGGAACAACGGGAACACCACCAACGTCATGACCTTCTCGAGAGAGGAGATCTGTTTCGTGATACCCGTGAGGATCATGGCCCCGGCCGAGAGAGCACCACTAGAGAGCATCACCGCCGGCAACGCCAGCAACGCCCAGGGTGAATGGATCAGCCCGAAAACCAGCATGACGATCAGGAAGCCTGCTCCGTAGATCGTGCCCCGGATCAGGGCCCAGGCGACTTCGCCGACTGCTATATCCGAGATGTTCACCGGCGTCGTGATGATCCCGTCGTAGGTCCTCATCCAGTTGAGCTTGAAGAACGGACTGAAGAATCCGTCGAAGAGAGCCCCATTGAGCGTTGATGCGGCGAGCATCCCGGGGGCGAGGAACGAGGCGTAGTCGAGCTGGCCACCACCGAAAGGGACCCCCCCGACGAACTGTCCGACCCCGAAGCCCACCGCAACCAGATAGAAGACGGGTTCGAAGAAACCGCTGATGAACGCGATCCAATAGTGCTTGTAGGCGAGGGCGTTCCGGTACACGAGTTGACTCGCGCGGTGGAGTGACGGTCGGGGGTATGCCTTGGTCCGCTCGGCAATGGCCATCAGGGCAGCAGCCTTCTCTCGAAGTTCCGGATCCCGACGACCACCCCGACGCCGAGCAATGCCACGAGATACCCGAGATGCCAGATGGCCGATGGGTCCAGATCGTAGATCGTCAACTGTCGCACGAGCTCGACCCCGTGGAAGAGCGGGGTGAGGTGAGCGACCACCCGACCCCATGCCGGCAGCTGGTCGATAGGAAAGAAGGTGCCCGACAGCAGGAACAGGGGAGTGACGACGAACCTGAACAGCCACGTGTAAGCCTCGTCGGTGTGGAGGGTCGCCGTGTACGCCATGATGACGGCCGCGCAGCTAGTTCCCACAAGGACGGCTACAGGGATGGCAAGGATCGCCAGCGGCGAGTCAAAGATCCCCGCAAAGGCCATGATCATGAAAAAGGGCGTTGCGAGTTGCGTCAACATCACGGCGGACCACGACACCTCCCCAAGGAAGATGTCACGCACGTTGAGGGGCGAGGCGAGCACCGCGTCATAGTTCTTCTGCCAGACGATCTTGTTCATGACTGGATAGGTTCCGCTGAACGCGCCCGCTTGCATGCAGCTGGCCGCGAGCATGCCGGTAGCGAAGAAGGCGAGGTAATCGACGCCGCCAAACGCTTGTTCCTCTTCGACCAGGGACCCGAGCCCGAGGCCCATAGCCGAGAGGAACATGACGGGGGACAACACGGATAGGAAGAACGAGCTTCGCCAGGCCCGCCAGTGGACCAAGGAGTTACGTCTGACGATCTTCGTCGCGTTCACTCGATCAAGGACCGCCCGGTGATCGTGAGGAAAACGTCCTCTAGCGTTGCCCTGCGCACGAGCGCGCTGTAAGTCTGGATCCCCGATTCGTGGATAGCCGCCAGGGTCGCGTCGCCGGTCTCCGTATAGAGCAAGACGCGGTCGGGTAGCCACTCGACGCGGTCGGCCAGATCGTCTGCGGACGTGGCAAGCTTCTCGCGTGCGTCGTCTGAAAGGCGTAGCTCGAGGACCTCGCGCGTGCTGTACCGGGCGATCAGGTCCGGTGGCGAGCCCTCGGTCACGATCTTCGCTTTGTCCATGACGACTAGGCGGTCGCACAGCTGTTCCGCCTCGTCCATGTAGTGCGTTGTGATGACGAGCGTGACTCCCCGTTGCTTGAGGCGATAGAGACGGTCCCAGACGAGATGTCGCGCCTGCGGATCCAGTCCCGTTGTGGGCTCGTCGAGCAACAACAGATCCGGATCGTTGATGAGGGCCCTAGCGATGGTCAGCCGGCGCTTCATCCCTCCCGACAGCGGCTCGACCTTGCTATCGACCTTCTCCTGGAGCTGGACGAAATCGATCAACTCGTCGATGCGGGGGTTCGCGACATCCCGAGGGATGTCGAAATAGCGGGCGTACATCTCGAGGTTCTCGCGAACGGTTAGCTCGATATCGAGGTTGTCCATCTGCGGCACGACGCCGATCCGGGCCTTGATCTCGGATGCTTGAGAGACCGGATCCATGCCGATGACGCGGAGCGTCCCCCCGGATGGCGGTGAGGTGCAGCCGATCATCCGCATCGTCGAGGTCTTCCCGGCCCCGTTGGGACCGAGGAACCCGAAGGCCTCACCCTTGCGAACTTCGAAATCGACCGCGTCGACGGCAACCAGCTCACCGAAGAGCTTGTTAAGGCCCTCGGCCTGGATCAGCGCCTCAGGTTCGGAGGAAGCGGACGTAGCCATCGGCGCATCCTAATGACGCCGGGTTCCCTTCGGGTCGCGTAGCGTGCTCGTCGCCGATCCCCTCTAAGGACGAACCCGGCTCGCCACGCATAGAGCTTTCACCGAGCTTGTTCACGGTGGGCTCCACGCGGGGGCCGAGTCGTCCGCTTCGATGCGGGTCAATCGTCTCTGACCGGTACCGTCGGCGTTCATCACGAACAGATCTCGTTGGCCCTCGTCGGCCGAGCAACCGGCTTCCGTGTCATCCCCCGGCACGCGGCGATCGCTACCGAAGACGATCTTGTTCCCGCTGGGGGACCAGCTCGAGTGACGATCGTCGTCGGAGTGAGCGGTCAGGTTCTCGGTCCCCGTCCC
>JACCXF010000169.1 GCA_013697295.1 Actinomycetota bacterium
GTACTGGCTCACCTGCCCGATCCTGGTCAAGCGGATGAGTCATCTCGAGGCAGCGGGAGAGCTGGCTGCGCTAACGAAACGTCTGGCCGCGGAACCCGGGCTGCAAGAGAGGTTGGCGAGCGCCCTCGGGCGATATCGCGCGCGCCGAGACGCACACGAGGTCACCACCGAGTCGGGTGGGCCCCCTGGCGGCGGACCGGAGCGAGTCAAGTGCCTGCACTCTCATGCTGCCCACGAACTCGCATCCCCTCCGAACCCGATCGGATCGTTAGCGCTTGCGGAAGTCGGTTGGCCGGATTGCATCCGGCCCTGCGTCAAGCTCGATAGGCAATGAGGGTCGCGGCGATCGACGTCGGAACGAATTCCACGAGATTGCTGGTCGCCCAGGAACAGCCGGGAGGATTCCGATCGCTCGACCGGCGGATGACGATCACGCGCCTGGGCGAGGGCGTGAACGAGCGCCGGGCGCTTGCGCCCGAAGCACTTAAACGAACCTTCTCGACCATCGCGGACTACGCCGCCGTCTGCGGCGAGTACGAGGTCGAACGCCTGCGCGTCACTGGAACCTCAGCCGTGCGAGACGCGCGCAACCGCAACGACTTTTTCGATGGCGTCAAACGCCTCACCGGGCAGAAACCCGATTTACTTTCGGGTGATGAGGAAGCTCGGGCGACGTTCCGCGGGGTTGTCTCGGACTTGGGGAGCGACACCGATCCAATCCTGGTGGTCGACATCGGCGGCGGATCCACGGAGCTGGTGGCGGGGACCGACGTACCTCAGGATCTCGTCTCTCTCGACATCGGGTGCGTGCGGATGCTCGAGAAGCATCTCCATTCCGATCCACCAACCACAGAGGAGTTACAGGCGTTACGCGACGACCTGGCGCAAGAGCTCGCCGGCGCGCGATCGATGCTGGCCGTGCCGCCGGGCGCCAAGCTCGTGGGCGTTGCCGGTACCGTCACTCAGCTGGCGACGTTGAAGGTCGGGCTTCCCATCTACGACCCCGACGTTACTCACCACATGGTCATGTCCCATGGTGACGTTCGTCTCCTGTTGAAGCGGCTGGCGTCACTGCCCTACGAGAAGCGCAGGCGGATCAAGGGTCTCGAAGCGGGTCGGGTGGACGTGATCGTGCCAGGGGCGCAGATCCTCTTGCAGGTCATGGAGGCGTTCGATGCCGCGGAAGTTCTCGTCTCGGAGAAGGACATCCTCGACGGCCTGGTGATGGGCCTGCTCGACACCTGAGCCACTGGTCGCCTCGATGACGTAAACCGATGTCCGGTGGTCGTGCGTCTTAAGGGCAAAGGCGAAAGCAGACAAGTTTGCGACACGAACAAGGCGTCGAGGCGTTGGTGTCCTTTTGCGAGTCTCAGCGACCGCGGTTGGTTGGGTTGCTTAGCCTGTATTGCGGCGACGCGGACGTGGGGGAGGAAATGGCACAAGAAGCAATCGTCAGGGTCTGCCGCGACTGGTCGAAGGTGCGACAGCTCGAAGCACCCGAGGCATGGGTATGGCGGGTGGCGATCAACCTCACCAACTCACACTTTCGGAGGAAGGCTGCGGAGCGACGGGTTCGGCGTCGACTCGAGGGGCGGGGGTCAGGTTTTCTCTCCGAACAGGACGACGCGTCGATCATCTCGATACGGAAGGTAGTAGCGGCGCTACCGACGAGGCAACGGACCGCGGTAGTACTTAGGTTTTATCTGGACCTTTCTGTCTCTCAGACCGCCGATCTGATGGACTGCGCGCAGGGGACGGTCAAGGCTCTGACACATAAGGGGATTGCCGCGCTGCGGGCACGTCCCGAGTTCCAAGAGGATGAGCTGTTCGATGTCACCTGACATTCGCGAGACACTTAACCGGGCGGCAGCAGAACCATCTGCTGCGTCGAGGATGCAAGAGGCCCTTCTCCGAGGGAGGCGCCTACGACGACGGCGGATGGCAGCAGCCGGACTCCTGTGTGCGGGAGTACTGGTTGCAGCATTCACCACCTTCACGCTGCTCCCGAACGGCGCAACGGACGGTGATCCATCAAACGCGCGCAGGGAGTGCCGCGCAGCTGAGGAGCAAGAGACTCACAGTGGCGCATACGGGAAGATAAAGATGACCAGGCTTACACCGGTGGTTGCTATAGCGCAAGGGGAACAGAAGGGCACGAGATGGCTTTTCTGCGCATACATGTCATCGATTAAAAAGAACCGAGGGGCCCCACAGGAATCCCTGTGTATCGAGTTCGGATTTGGGCCCGGTCCCGGTTCGGGATACGGATGTTCGAACCTCGGAGCGGAGCGGCCCAACGGCGCCGATTACTTCTACCGCGCAGCAGGGCCTCCGGACTTGGAAGAGGGCACTCCCTACTACGGAGCCATATCCGACCGCGTGGATGCCATCGAGCTCGTGCTTCGCGACGGGGAAATCATCGATGTCACGCGGTACTCGCCCCCTCGAGCGCTCCAGGTCGATTACGACTTTTTCGTAGGGTTCACTCCCCCTAGCGTAGACGTGACGGTCAAGGTTCTCGATTATCGGGGCAAGGTGCTCGAGAGGGAGGTGTGGGACGCACTACCGGTCATCTCGGCCAAGAAGCGTGGGACTGGCCAAGGAAGGGTGGAAGCCTATTCACCGGACATGCTGAAAGCATGGAAGCGTGGACAGGCGCCTCACAAGCCGACCAAGCGTTGGCTTGACTGTGGGGCAGACTGCAGCGGCTCCGTGGATGAGGGTGTAGCGGTAACGTTCATCGCGACTCCCGAAGAAGGGTCGACCTTTGCAGAGTGGAGTGGGGCATGTACGGGATCAAGTCCACAGTGCAGGCTCCGTGTCAGGGAGGCAACCGAGGTTATTGCCAGGTTCGAGAAAGAGCCGTAGGGAAAACTCGGATCCTCCCCCAGGGGTGTTGCACTACCAGGCGTAGTCCTCCGGGGCGGGATCGTGTCCGGGCCAGATCTCGTCGAGCGCAGTCAGTTCTTCATCTCCGAGCTCGATCTCGAGGGCGCGCTGCGAACCGTCGAGCTGCTCTTTCGTCCTGGGTCCGATGATCGGTGCGGTGACGGCCGGCTGGTGTAAGAGCCACGCGATCCCAACGTCCGCCGGCTGCTCGCCGAGCTCGGCGCAGAACTTCTCGTATCTCTCCACCTGTGACTGGTGCTCCTCGAGGAACTCCGCCGAACGGCCGGTCCTTCGCCGGCTCCCCTCTTGCTCTTTCGCCAGCACACCGGCGAGCATCCCGCCGTGTAGCGGGCTCCACGGGATGACGCCCAATCCGTAGTCCTCGCACGCAGGCAGGACCTCGAGCTCGACCTGCCGGTGCGCAAGGTTGTAGATGGACTGCTCGGAGGTGAGCCCCATGAAACCGAGCCGGTCCGCGGCCTCCTGCGCCTTTGCGATATGCCAACCCGCGAAGTTGCTGGAGCCCGCGTAGATGATCTTGCCCTGCTGGCGCAAGATCGCCATCGCCTCCCAGATCTCCTCCCACGGGGTGGTCCGGTCGATGTGGTGCATCTGATAGAGGTCGATGTGGTCCGTCTGAAGCCGCTTGAGTGACGCGTCACAGGCCTTGCGAATGTTCAGAGCCGAAAGGAACGTGTCGTTCGGCCAGTCGCTCATCGAGCCGTACAGCTTCGTGGCGATGACCGTGCGTTCTCGGCGCCCGCCACCCTGAGCGAACCAGCGCCCGACGATCTGCTCGGTGATGCCTTCGCCCTTCATCCATCCGTAGACGTTGGCGGTGTCGAAGAAGTTCAAGCCCAGCTCGTGTGCGCGGTCCATGATCGAGTGGGAGTCTTCTTCGGTGGTCTCCCGCCCGAAGTTCATGGTGCCGAGGCAGAGCCTCGAGACCTGGAGCCCGCTGCGACCGAGATGTTTGTATTCGATGACGATCTCCTTCGTTGTCTGTGGGAGAACCTAGCAGGGGTGTGACCCAGCGCTGGCACAAGCGACATTGGCTCGCGCCGGCCGATCTCTCGGGGGTTCGCGGTAGCCTCCAGACGATGACTCAAGACAGGTTCGCCTGGGAACCGACGGCCGACTACATCGAGAACGCGAATGTAACGAGGCTGATGCGCGCTCATGGGATCGATGACTTTCACGACCTCGTGAAACGTTCGCAGGACGACATCGAGTGGTTCTGGGACGCGGCCATCAAGGACCTGGGGATCGAGTTCTCCACGCCGTATGAGCGGATACTCGACGCTTCCGCGGGTCCCGAATGGCCGAAGTGGTTCGTCGGCGCCACCGTCAACCTGACCTACAACTGCGTTGACCGGCATGCCCGCGCGACTCCGGCCGCCCCCGCCATCATCTGGGAGGGCGAGGAGGGTGCCACCCGAACGATCGACTACGCGCAGCTCGAGTCGGATGTGAACCGGGTCGCCAACGGCCTGAAAGAGCTGGGGATCGGCGTCGGGGACGCGATCGGCGTCTACATGCCAATGGTCCCCGAGGCGGTCGTGGCCGCCTATGCGGCTGCGAAGATCGGCGCGATCTACCTGCCTATCTTCTCCGGTTTCGGTGCCCCGGCCATAGCAACGCGGCTTCAGGATTCCGGCGCCAAGGTTCTGATCGCGGCGGACGGGTTCTACCGGCGCGGTGGGAAAGTGTCGATGAAGGCGACGGCGGATGAGGCTGTGGAGCAGTCTCCCTCCGTCGAGCATGTCGTGGTCTTCCGTCGGTTTCCCGACGACGACTGCGCGTTCGGCTCGAAGGACCTGTCATGGGAGGACGCGTTCGGTCGCCGATCTGCCCAGCTGGATGCGCCGGCGCTGGAGCCCGAAACCCCATTCATGATCGCCTATACCTCCGGCACAACAGGTAAGCCGAAGGGAAGCGTGCACGTACACGGAGGCTTCCTCGTCAAGATCGCGCAGGAGGTCGCGTATCAGCTCGACATCAAACAGGACGAGGTCCTGTACTGGGTCACCGACATGGGCTGGATCATGGGCCCGCTCGAGATGGTCGGTGGCCATGCGGCTGGCGCTGCTGTGCTGATGTACGAAGGCGCGCCGAACTACCCGAAGCCGGACCGTCTGTGGGACATGTGCGCGCGGCATGGTGTGACGATCCTGGGCGTATCTCCGACCCTCGTGAGGGCTTTGATGCCGGCGGGCGAAGAAGTGGTCCGGGCGCACGATCTGTCCAAGTTACGGATCCTCGCTTCGACCGGCGAGCCCTGGAACCCTGAGCCCTATCGGTGGTACGCCAGGGTCGTTGGCGGAGACCGGTGCCCGATCATGAATCTTTCCGGCGGGACGGAGGTCGGCGCCTGCTTCCTCGGTGCGTCCCCCGTGATCCCCACGAAGGTTTGCTCCCTCGGCACGCCCTCTCTGGGGATGGCGATGGATGTTTTCGACCCCGAGGGTGAACCTGTGCGCGGAGAGGTGGGAGAGCTCGTTTGCACCAAGCCGTGGCCCGCGCAAACGCGAGGCTTCTGGGGGGCAGAGGAGCGCTATCTGGACACGTACTGGTCGCGGTGGCCCGGCGTATGGGTGCACGGTGACTGGGCCTCGATCGATGAAGACGGCTTCTGGTTCTTGCACGGGCGCTCGGATGACACCCTCAACATCGCGGGGAAGCGGATCGGTCCGGCCGAGTTCGAGTCGGCGGCGGTGGATCACCCGGACGTGATCGAATGCGCGGCCGTCGGTATCCCCGACGAGGTCAAAGGAACGGCCGTGTGGTGCTTCTGCATCCTCCGCCCCGGCGCGCAACCCGGCGATGGGCTGGCCGCCGCCATCAAGAAGGTCATCTCGAGAGAGTTGGGCAAGGCTTTCGCACCGGCTGCCATCCTGTTCGTCGAGGAGCTGCCCAAGACGCGATCCGCCAAGATCTTGAGGCGTGCGATCCGCGCGAAGGTGCTCGGTGAGGACCCCGGGGACATGTCCTCGCTCGAGAACCCGAGTGCTCTTGAGGCGATCGAGAAGTCTCTGCCGTGACCATCATCTACCTCGTGCGCCATGGAGTGACGTCCCACACCGGGCACAAGCTGTCGGGATGGATGCCGGATATCCACCTGACCGACAAGGGGAGGGCTCAGGCGGAGGTGGTGGCCGACCGGCTGGCGTCGGTCCCGTTCAAAGCGGTCTACTCCAGTCCGATCGACCGCACCATGGAGACGGCGCGCCCCATAGCCGCCCGTCACGGCCTTCCCGTCCGCTCGCGCCGCTACATCGGCGAGGTGGAGTTCGGCAGATGGGAGGACCGGTCGTTCAAGACCTTGCGACGGACCAAGCTCTGGGGCAGGGTTCAGAGATTCCCGTCCGGAGCCCGTTTTCCCGAAGGCGAGACCTTGCGCGAGGTCCAGGTACGTGCCGTGGACGAGATCGAGCGGATCAGAGCGGAACACCCTCGGGACACGGTTTGTTGTGTCTCACATGCGGACGTCATCAAGTTGGTACTGGCGCACTACATGGGTCTCCACATCGACCTCTTCCAGCGTCTGGACGTGGGCCCCGCGTCCACCTCGGTCATCGCGGTCGGAGAGGACGGTTCCATGGTGCTCGCCATGAACGTCCCGTCCCCGTTGCCCGAGGTTCCGTCGTGAACGGTTCGTCATTCGCGCCCGAGGTTTTCACGGCCGACTACGTCGGCAAACCCGGCGAGCGCATCTTCTACCTTCAAGCCAGGGCGGTCTCCAGCGCTCACACGTACGTCGCCGAGAAACAGCAGATCTCCGTCCTTGCTGAGAAGTTGAAGGAGCTCTTGCTGATGGTGGATTCCAACGACACGGTTGGGTCGGCCGTTCCGGAACGCGATCCCGCGCTTGCGATCGAGGAGCCAGTCGAGCCCGAGGCGCGTTTGGGCGCCATCGGACTCGCCTTCGAGGAAGCAGAAGATGCCGTGATCGTCTTTCTTCAACCGGCGGATGACGCGGAGGTCGAAGAAGGTGAGGATGATGCCAGCGAGGAAGAGTTCGAGCTGCGAATCAACCTTCGTCGCGACCAGGCAAGATCGTTCGTGCTTCACGTAGCCGCCATCGTTTCCGAAGGGCGCCCGACCTGCCAGTTGTGCGGGTTGCCGATGGATCCAGAAGGCCATCGATGCCCGGCGTCGAACGGCCACCGACTGGGAGGTTGACGCGGTCATGCCTTCAGCGGGGTCGGCGACCGAAATGACCCTCGAAACCCTGCGCAGCGGAAAGATCGATGTCCTCGGCCACCTCCCATACTCCTCGAACTACGTTTTCCTCGCCCGGCTTCAACACGGGAACCACCATGTGCTGGCCGTCTACAAGCCGCAGCGAGGGGAGCAACCTCTGTGGGACTTCCCCGAGGGAACGCTGGCGGCGAGAGAAGTGGGGGCCTTCGTCGTCAGTGAGGCCGCGGGGTGGGGACTCGTTCCCCCCACGGTGCTGCGCGATGACGCGCCTATGGGTCCAGGATCATTTCAGGAATTCATCGAGCACGATCCCGAGCGCCATTTCTTCACGCTAGCGGAGGAACGGTTCGATGAGTTCAAGGCTTTCGCCGCGCTGGATGCGGTGATCAACAACGCCGACCGTAAGGGTGGACACGTTATCGAGGATCCTGATCGCCGGCTCTGGGGAGTCGATCACGGACTGTCATTCAACCTCGCTCCGAAACTCCGCACGGTCATCTGGGCCTTCGCCGGAGAGCCGATCGACGCCCCCAACCGGCAGCTCATCGAGTCGCTCGCCACTGGGTTCTCGACTCAGCAAGGGTGGGGGGTGGAACTGGGCGAGCTCCTATCACCTGCGGAAGCTCGAGCGACATTCGAGCGCGCCACCGGCCTCCTCGAGGAGGGTGTTTTCCCTTGTCCGGAGACCTCACACCATCTTCCGTGGCCGTTGGTCTAACGCGTATCCTGAAGCCCGCGCCCGGGTGGTGGAATCGGCAGACACTGGACCCTTAAAAGGTCCTGGCCTTCGGGCCGTGTGGGTTCAAGTCCCACCCCGGGCACGCCTGTGATGTCGCGGGCCATCGTGGACGGATGTCGCGGAGCATACTGGACACCCATCAGCCGAGACCGTGGGGTTGGTAGTCCCTGCTCGGATCGAGCTCGAAGTCCCGAAGCAAGCGACCGTCCGTCGTGATGATCCTGACGTTGCGCCCCGCCACCAGCAAGATGACTCGCGTTCCTTTGAGCGCTCGACCCATGCCGATGTGATGCAGCTTGCTCTTGTAGCGAAGCGTGACGGTGCCGTCCT
>JACCXF010000182.1 GCA_013697295.1 Actinomycetota bacterium
AGATGATCGTCTTGAACATGTCGTCGAGCGCTCCGGACTTCACGAACGCCGCTAGGACGCCGACCACCAGTCCGGCAACCAACAGGACGAGTGAGTACTCCGCTGTCGTTTGGCCGCGCTCGCAGTCAGCCTCCGGCACGATCGATGAGGCCGGAGATGATCGTCTTGAACATGTCGTCAAGCGCTCCGGACCTCACGAACGCAGCGAGGACACCGACCACTAGTCCGGCCACTAGAAGAACGAGTGAGTATTCCGCAGTCGTTTGGCCGGCTTCGGCATGCCATGACCGTCTGAGGTCGGATCGGCCTTCGTGCTCCATCGGCGCCTCCTTCGAGTTCCGGCGGGTTACCGGAAGGTGGCGTCTATGTCACCGCCCGCGTGGCGCGGCGTCAGTGAAGGCCATCACTCGACGTGTCAGTTCATCCGGACCCGGTCCCCAACCGACACTCCCCAGGCTCCGAATGCGCCACGGTTGACCTCCAGCGCTCCCCAGTAGGGCACGCCGGGGTCATAGGTGGGACACGGGTCTTTCTTGCAGGGCTTCATGTCGAGGATCTCGAGGATCTCGCCGTCCTGGCCGAAGAACGCGATCGACAACGGGATCAACGTGTTCTTCATCCAGAAGCCCCCGAGGTGCTCCTCGAAGAAGATGAAGACCATGCCGTGGTCGTCGGGCAGGGACGTTCGACCCATCAGCCCTTGGGCGCGGTCCTCGTCGGTCTCGGCGACTTCGACCGTCAGCATCACCGGCTCCTCGTCGGTTTCGATGATCGCGGTCTTCTGCGGGAAGCCCCCTTCCGAGACCGCGGGTGAACCCTCCGAGCTCGGCTCCTGTTCGTCGCCACCACACGCAGGAGTAACCAGCAGCGCCGCGCACAGCATCGCCAAGACGACTCTACTCATCTTTCCAGCATCCCACTGTGGTGGGATTGTGCGCGCGGATGCCTCAGAACGAGGCGAGGCCGCGCAGGAAGGGTCCGAGGGCGAGCAGGCCGAACGCCGGAAGGATGCACAACGTGAGGGGCAAGACCATCCGCACCGGAGCCTTCCTTATCTCGGCCTCGAAGGCGTTCGCCACCGCTTCGTCCCGCCGGCAGGCGAACGTGGCCAGAGAATCCGCGATCGGCACTCCGAGCGCACGCCCTCTATCGAGCGCGACGGCGAGCGAGGTCAGGCTTCCACACCCGCTGCGTCGAAGCCCCTCTCCCCAGGAAGCGCCGAGTGCAACGATGCGTCCTGCTCGCGCGAGGCTGTGACCGATGTCCGCCGGTGCCCGATCGGCGAGAACCTCGAGCGTGTGGTGCAATCCGTTCCCACCGCGCAGGGCGCCACTCAGGATGTCCGCCAGCCAGGCGGTCCCATCTCTCGCCGGCGGGGCGGGGGCCAGGCGATTCATCCACCACAGTCCAAGCGCACACAGCAGGAGCCCCACCGCGAAAAGAGTCACGCCAACGAGATCGGTGATGGGACTGTGCGACAGTCCCGTGAGAGGCATGAACACGACCGGAAGCGCCGCGACCATCCGGGCCGACAGGCGCACCCCCGCGGCCGCAGCGGAAGAGGCATCAAGAGCCTCGGTTCGGCGCTCCAGGCCGTCTGCAACCACATCGATCATGCGCGAGACATCGCCTCCGACCTGCAGATGGACATTCACCACGGTGCTCAGGGCCGACGCCGCCCCTGCATCCCACGGTGGGTGAAGAATGCCCAGGGCCGACTCGACGTTGTCTCCGAGCGACAGCCTTCGCGCCACCTGCGCGACAGCCGGCCGAGCCACCGATGGAACTTCGGGCGGCCAGGTAAGGAGGGCGGCCCTCACCGGCAGGCCCGTACGCACCAGCGCAGCCAGAGAGCGCAAGCACTCAGCCGCGATCAGATCATCGATCGCGAGCCTCTCGCACCTCGACGATGCACCGCCGACCGCTGGGGTCGCGCCCCAGCTGCACGACTAGTCCGAACACGGTCATGACACGCTGCTGCAAGTCCTTCAGGTTCTCGCCCGCTGCAGCTCGCGAAGCCAGGGAGGCCACTCGATCCACCGCTTCCGACGCGCTCCGAGCGTGAACCGTGAGTAGGGACCCTTCGTGACCGGTCGACAGCGCGTCCAGAGCCGTCAGTGCCTCAGCGCCTCGCACCTCGCCGATCACGATCCTGTCGGGTCGCATGCGAAGGGCTGCACGCACAAGCGCGTTGAGGTCGATGCTGCCTGTCCCCTCGAGGTTGGGACCGCGCGCGAGCAGCGACACCACGTGCGAGCAGGCGGGGTGAAGTTCGGCGGTCTCCTCGATGAGCACGACCCTTTCGTCATCGGGGACTACCCCCAGTAGAGCGTTCAGCAACGTCGTCTTCCCGGTTCCGGTCCGTCCGCTGATCAAGACGTTGCATCGCCCCCGGACCGATCCGATAAGCCGTTCAGCGATCTCGAGGTCCATCATGGAAGCCGCGACCAGATCGCCGAGGTCAAGGGGTCGCGCCGGAAACTTACGGATAGAAAGAAGTGGCTTGGGGGCCACGGGTGGAAGAACGACGTGGATCCGTGATCCATCCGGCAGACGCGCGTCGCCGAGCGGCGAAGAAGCATCCACGCGGGCCCCCGCCGCGCCGAGGAAACGGTCGATGAATGCCTCGAACAGAGGGAGGCTCTCGAACGCGCCGGTGACCCGTTCGAGACGGCCCAGTCGTTCCACCCATACCTCGTCAGGACCATTGACGAGCACATCCGTGATGGTCGGATCGCGCATGAGGTGTGCGAGGGGCCCGTAACCGTCGATCGCATCAGCCAGTTGCGACAGCAAGCGAGGCGCATCACCGTTTTCGACGTGATCGTGAACGAGATCTCGAAGAGCGAGTCTGCGCGCTGCAGTATCGAGTTCGGCCAGAGAATCTCGCTCGAACGCGAGATCCAGCAGACGCGGGGCGCTCACTCTTCCATCAGCGCGAGTGCCAGCCGGCCAACCTTTCTGCTCCACAGGTTCCACCTGGATGCAAGCAGGTCGCCCTCGTCCTCGGCCACACGCAAGCGCGGGGTGCAAGGAAGGTGATCGAGGACCCGGTGGCCGATGGCGTTCTGAAGTTCAATCCTGCCGAGGTCCCCTCCGTGGCCCGTTCGGTTGGTTATGACTGTCCATCCCAGGTTCCGTTCCCCCAAAGTGGCCCGCGCCCGGCGCGCGCCGGTTCTCGACGGAGGCACCACCATGAGGACGAAGGCATCCTCGTCCGACCGCACGGGATCGAGTTGATCTGGTCGAGCGTCCACGATCACGTAGTCGAAGCCGCGACGAGCGCGCTCCACGACTTCGCTGGAGACGAGGCCGCCCTCAGGCGCGAGCAGGGCGCGGAATCCGCCGAGCACCGGAAGGGCCGCCGTCTCGAGTGAGCCTTCCGATCCTTCGAGGTCCGCCCACGTTCGGTGGTCGTCCGGAAGGTTCAGCCGTGTCCCCGCGCCACCCCAGGTCGACTCGACGTAGCAGGTAGCCTTCCTGTCAGCGAGGAAGGCGGCGAGATGCAGACAGATCGTGGTGACTCCGCAACCTCCGCTCGGGCTGGTGACGTAGACGCACACACTGCGGGTGACTGCATAGCGTTCGATAGCCCCAAGCAGATCGTCGGCTCGCCCCGGCTCGAATCGAATGGCGCGGCCATGATGTTCGATGTCGGGACCGATCACGATCACATCGGCGCCATCCGGCACGGCTTCGAACAGCCGGACGCTCCAGGAACGCGGCGCTCCATCGAAAGCTCGTGCGGCCTCCAGTCGCACGTCTTCGTCGCGGCTGACTACCGCGATCTCCAGAGCACCCATGCGACAAGGCTGCATGCCGGGAGGATGATGGGTTGTGGCGTGTGCCACGAGGCCGGGCAACAATAGATGGCGTGGAAGCAGCTTTCTTCGATCTCGACAAGACCATCGTTGCGCGATCGAGTCCTCTGGCCCTCGGTCGATCCTTCTTCAAGGAAGGTCTGATCACTCGATCTGCGCTACTCAAGTCGACCTACGCCCAGTTGATGTTCCAACTCATGGGCGCCGACGAAGGAAAGATGGAGCGTATGCGCAGGGAGGCGGCCAAGCTCACCGAGGGCTGGGAGGCCGAGAAGGTGAAACGGGTGGTCACCGAGGTTCTTGATGAGGTGATCTCACCGCTGATCTACGCCGAGGCGCTCGAGCTGATCCACGACCATCGAGCCGCCGGCCGACTTGTGTGCATCGTGTCCTCGTCGCCTGAAGAGATCGTGGAGCCGATGGCGAAGATGCTGCAGGCGGACCTTTGGATCGCGTCACAGCCACGCATCGTCAAAGGCAAGTATACGGGCGAACTCGATTTCTACGCCTACGGAGAGCGAAAAGCGGAGGCGATGCAGGCTCTCGCCGACGT
>JACCXF010000183.1 GCA_013697295.1 Actinomycetota bacterium
GCGGCAGGCCGACACGCTGGCGGAGATGGCGAGCTCGAGCACGGCCGCCGACTCGGACCCGGACCGGGCAACGGTCGTCGTGCACGTTGACGCCGGATCGCTGGCGACCAACGCAGGGCCGAACCCAGAGATCCAGGACGGCCCCAACCTCCACTTCGACGTGGCCCGTCGCCTGGCTTGCGATTGCCGGCTGCAGGTCGTCGCCCATGACGCCAACGGTGCGCCGCTCGGCGTCGGACGAACGACACGCAGCGTTCCCCATTGGCTTCTACGCCAGCTCAAGCATCGCGACCAGGCGTGCCGCTTTCCAGGATGCTCCCGGCAGCGCTTCGTCCATGCACATCACATCGTGCATTGGGCGAAGGGTGGCCCGACCGATCTCGATAACCTGCTGGTCCTGTGCACCTACCACCACCGATTAGTTCACGAGAAGGGATGGAAGGTGCGCGGTCATCCGAGTCACGCCGTGACTTTCCTCCGGCCGGACGGCTCCGTACTGGCGACGGGACCTCCGCCGCTTCGCCACGAGATCCGGCAGCGGATGATCCCCGACCTGGCACCAAGTGAAGCTACCTGAACGCGTACGAGGAGAGGGAGAACCCGACGAGGAATAGATTTCTTTCCCAGGCGCGGGTTGCTCGACAAAACGGGTTAGACGAGCAGGCGACCGTCTTCCATCAGCGGATCGCCGTCGACGGTGATGGACCCGCCCTTGCGGAGGTCGCAGACCATGTCCCAATGGATCGCGGATTCGTTCGTACCGCCGCACTCCGGATAGGGCATCCCGACGGCCAGGTGGACCGTGCCCCCGATCTTCTCGTCCAGCAGGATCTCGCCGCTGAAGCCAGGGATCCCGTAGTTGGTCCCTATCCCCAGCTCTCCCAGGACCCTGCCGCCGTCGTCGGTGTCGAGCGTCTTGACCAGGAAGTCCTCGTTCTTTTCGGCCGACGCATCCACGATCCGGCCGTTCTCGAACTCGAGTCGGATACCTTCGGCCGACACACCGTTGTGGATCGCGGGGAACGAGAACGACACATGTCCACGCGTTGCAGTCTCGATCGGCGCCGTGAATATCTCGCCGTCGGGGAAGTTCTCCTTCCCATCGGCTGGGAGCCACGTGCGACCACCGACCTCGAGGATGAGGTCCGTGCCCTCGCCCTGGATGTGCAACTCGTTGCGGCCCTTCATCCATTCCAATAGGCGCGCGTGGCGGTCCGCCACCTTTCGCCATTCGGCGACGGGGTCCTTGGCGTCCACCAAACAGGCGCCGTAATAGAACTCCTCGTACTCGGGCAGGCTCATCTCCGCATCCATGGCGTGGGCCTCCGTCGGAAAGAGCGTGACGTTCCATCGAGCCTCGCCGGCAGCGGCGCGCGCGTACCAGCGATCGCCTATCTCCTTGCGAGCCCGAGCCATGGTCCCTTGCTTGCTGTGATCGATCCTGGATAGCTGACGCGTGTTCGAGTCGCTGATGATGCTGAACGAGCAGTCCAGGTTCTCCGAGAACCACCGGTCCGTTTCCCACACGAATTCCAATTGCTCTTTGCTAGCGAAGCGGTAGAAGTAATTGGCTGCTAGGGGGACGGTGGTGCGGATCAGTGGGTGAGCGCCTCGTTCGAGACATCGCTGGTAGATCGCGAGGATGAGCGGTTCGGCAAGATAGGAGCCCCGTATGGAGACGAGGTCGCCTTCGGTCACCCGCACCGAATAGTCGACCAGGATGTCGGCGAGCTTCTCGACTCTCTCGTCTCTCATGCTTTGTTGGTCATCTCCCCATCGTGTCGTCGAAGAAACTCTCGAGCATCGTATTGAACTCCTCGTGCTCTTCCAGCATGGACATGTGCCCGGCATCCTCGAAGACATGGAGCTCCGCCTTTGGAAGATGCTCCGCAAGATATAGCGACGCCTCGGGAACGGTCAGGCGGTCGTGTGTCCCCGAAAGAACCAGACACGGAACCGTGATCGTGCCGAGCTCGTCGGTGACGTCGAAGCCCCGGTACGCCTTGAACAGGTCGAAGACGACGTCGCTCGACGTCTCGGCGACCATGTCGTAGGTGAAGTCCACCTGTTTCGCCGACGGGTCGGGGCCGAACGCGGCGAACGAGACCCCCCAGAAGATCGCGTCCGAGGGCCGGACGATGCGCCGAAAGCGATCGATGCGCTCGTGCTGTCCTCCGAGGGCGTCGAACGGGCGCCGGATGAGGCGCTCTAGGCGGGCGACACTGGCTCCACCCGCGATCGTTTCGATAGCCGGACGATGCGTCGCGTGCGCCAGAACCAGGCCCTTCACCGTGGAGCCCAGCAATTCCCGCCGGCGGGCGCACAGGTGCAGCGCGATCATCCCCCCCACCGAGTGCCCGACCAGCACGACCTCATCCAGCTCCGCGTTCTCGATCACGGTGAGGAGGTCGGTGGTGAGAGTTTCGATCGAATACTCGGAGTCACCCTTGGGCTGGGACAAACCGTGTCCGCGCAGATCGTAGAAGATCAGCCTGCGCCCGGGGATCGACATCTGGTGATGCCAGAGGTCGGTTCGCAACGCAGAACCGTGGATGAAGATGACCCCCTTCCGCGATCGAGGGCCTGTCTCTTCGACGAAGATGCGAGCTCCATCGTCGAGGTCGATGAACCGTTTGCGATCGCCCCGGCGAGTTCCGAACGGTTCGTCGGCTTCGGGGTCATCCCGCCGGCGGCGCTTGACGGCCACGCGCTCGGCCACGATCCCTGCTGTTAGTCCTACGGCTGCCCCACCCAGTGCTATCAACCGGTTGCGCTTAGGCATCGGGCAGCTCGTTCAGATAGACCCTCGGCACCCGGGACGGAACCCTGGTGGCGATCTCGTAGTTGATGGTCCCGATCTCATCGGCGAGTTCCTCCGCAGCGATCGCAGCGTCGCCGTCTCGACCCAGGAGCGTGACGACATCGCCAACCTCGACAAACTCATCTCCGACGTCGACCATGAACTGGTCCATGCAGACGGTCCCCGAAACACGGAAAGGCGAGCCGCTTATCAAGATGGTCCCTCGCCCCGACAGGCGACGGTCGTAGCCATCCGCGTAGCCGGCCGGCACGGTTACGACGTTTCCGGTGCGAGGAAGTTCGTATTTCAATCCATAAGAGAGGGCGTCGCCGGCCGGAACGGTCTTGACCATGCTCACTCGTGCGCGCAGAGCCATCGCCGGTCGCAGATCGGCCGACCCCACGAGGGCCGGCCCGGGCCACAACCCAAACGAGGCGACCCCACAGCGAACGAGGTCGAAGTGCGTCTCCGGCATCGATAACGTCGCGGCCGAGTTCGCCAGATGCTTGTACCGCAACGCGATACCCGCGCGCTCGATCTTGCCGACGATGTCCACGAACAGATCAAGTTGCTTGCGGGTGAACGGATGATCCGGCACGTCGGCCACCGCAAGGTGGCTACAGGCCCCCTCGATATCGAGACCGGATAGGGATCGGAATTCCCGCATCGCGTCCTCGACGTCGTCGAGCGGGAGGCCGACCCGGTGCATGCCTGTGTCGACCTTCACGTGAGCTCTTGCAACCGCCCCTTGCTCAACCGCTCGTTCCGAGAGGGCGCGAGCGAAGTTCTGCGTGTAGATCGTCGCTGTGAGATCCAGGTCGAGCATGGTCCCGGCCGCCTCGAGGGGAGGCTCCGTGAACACCTGGATCGGGGCTTCGATCCCCGACTCTCTCAGGTGGATGGCCTCGGCCACCCTGGCGACGCCGAGCCGCCCCGCTCCCGCCTGAAGCATCGCCCGGGCCGAGGCGGGATTCCCGTGGCCATAGGCGTAGCCCTTCACGACCCCCATGAACTCTGCACCGCGCGCGAGCCCCCGGAGCGTCTCCACGTTGTGTCGGATGGCGGCGAGGTCTATCTCGGCCCACACGGGATGGCCCCGGCCCAGGATCTCGTCTCTGGTGAGGCCGGTCATGGACCCAGGGTAAACCGTGGCCCGGCCCCACCCCTTACCCCTTCACGACCTCTACCGACCGGCCGATCACTCGCCGGAAATGGATGCCATCGCCGCAGGCAGCGCCTCGGCGACGTCCCACGCGACCACGCCGTTGGTCCCGTGGCGTCTCGCCGCCATCGCGCCGGCCTCGCCGTGCACGTAGGCGGCCGCCCATGCTGCATCGAAGGGCTCGAGCCCGGCCGCAAGAAGAGCGACTACCACTCCGGTTAGCACGTCCCCCGTTCCCGCCGTCGCCAGCTCGGGGCCGCCTGTGGGAACGACCACGGCGTTGCCATCCGGGCGCGCAACGATCGTGCGATGGCCCTTCAGCAACACGACGCAGTCGAAGCGCGCCGCAGCTTCACGAGCGCAGCGCAATCGATCGCTCTGCACGTTCGCGACCTCGGTCCCGAGCAGCCGCCCCAGCTCGCCCGGGTGAGGGGTGAGGACGGTCGACGATGCGCGGTCCTTCAGCCCCGACTTACGTTGGGCGAGGAGGTTGAGTCCGTCGGCGTCGATGACCAGGGGGATCCCGACGGCGGGAAGCAGCGCGTCGAGAAGGCCCCTCTGAGCCTCGCCGGTCCCCAGTCCGGGCCCGATCGCCACCGCATCAGCGCGCTCGAGGGCCGGCTCAAGCGCATCCACCACGGCGGGGCCCAACGCCTCGCCTGGGCTGGCCTCGGTTAGCACCTCCGGCAGCGTCCCCGACAGGATCGGTTCGACCGCCTCGGTGACTCCGGCCGTCACGTAACCGGCGCCCGCGCGAGCCGCTGCGCGAGCCGCCAGGATCGCGGCGCCGGACATCCCGGCGGAACCACCGATGGAGACCACCGAGCCGCCGCTTCTCTTGTGGGCATCAACCGTTCTGCGGGGCAACACTCGAGACGCGTCGGCCCGCTCGGCCATCCATGCTCCCGCGCCATCGACATCGATCCCGATGTCGACGACTTCGACCTGGCCCGCGAGCGCCGCGCCGTCCCCCACCGCGGTGCCGATCTTCTCCGCTTGCACCACGACCGTCGCTTGTGCCTCGACCGCGGGCCCCTCTGCACGGCCCGTCGCCCCATCGACACCGGATGGGATATCGACGGCGAGCACGGGCGGCGCGGCCTCGTTCATGGCGACGATCGCCTTCGCCGCAGCCCCCTCGGCGACGCCGTGGAATCCGGTACCAAAGACTGCATCCACGATCACGTCGGCGCGAGGGAGCTCCGCTGCATCGAACGGGAGCAATGCGCCTCCGCTCGCGCACAGGTGGCGGAGGCTCGACCCGGCCGCGTCACGGAGGTCCGCGGCCGGGTCCACCGCCAAGCAGCGAACCCACATCCCCGACCCCGCGAGCACACGCGCTACGACGAAACCGTCTCCCCCGTTGTTGCCCTGGCCACAGATGACGACACAACGCTTCCCGTACCTTCCCCCTGCGATGGCGATGGCTCGATGGGCGACCGCATGTCCCGCGCGCTCCATCAAGGTCGTCGCGAGGGTGCCCGCGGCGATCGTCCGATCGTCCGCTTCCGCCATCTCCTCAGGAGTGAGAAGCGGCCTCATCGATCCACTCCGGGCGCGGCCCAGCTGCGCCTAGAAGCCGGTCTTCTCGCCGGCGCCCTCATCGCTCGAAGCCGTCGTGCCCGACCCCTCGTCCGTGGGTTGCTTGCCGGTCGAGTCCGCCGACCCCGCCGGAGGCCCGGCATCGGATGAGACATCAGCCGACTGGGGGCCGCGCGAGCTGATCTGCGCGTCGAGCTCTTTCATCTCGCCGATCAGCCGGTCGACATCGCTTCCTCCCGGCGTTCCCTCCGAACGTTCGCGATAGATCAGATACCCGAGTTGCTTCGCGAGGTCGTCCATCTTCCGGCGCTCCTTCAAATCCTCCAGCTTCTCCTGACCCTGCGCCGTCGCCTTCTTTGCCTGGACCTGCGCGTCTTGTGCGGCCGCTTTGACCTTGTCCATCAAACCCATGAAAACCCTCCCGTTCCCTCGATCCGAACGATCATCCGACGCTACTCGACGGTGACGCTCTTCGCGAGATTGCGTGGCCTATCGGGGGACAGCCCACGTTCCTTCGCTACGTAGTACGCGAACAACTGCATCGGGATCGTGTCGAGGATCGGCGTGAGCAGGGGCTTCGTGAGGGGCACCTCGAACAATTCGTTCGCCAGCGAACGCGCTCGCTCGTCTCCGCGCGGTGCTACCAGCACCGTCTGCGCCCCCCGTGCACGGACCTCCTGAACGTTGGCCAGCATCTTGTCGTAGAGACGATGGCCCGTGAGGATACCGATCACGGGGGTGCCGTCCTCGATCAAAGCGATCGCCCCGTGCTTGAGCTCTCCAGCCGCGTAACCCTCCGCGTGGATGTACGAGATCTCCTTGAGCTTCAAGGCTCCTTCCATGGCCACCGCCATGCCCACGCCCCTACCGATGAACAAGGCATCGGTTACGTGCGCGTAGCGTTTCGCAGCTCGGTGGACATCATCCTGAAGCATCAGCACGTCTTCGATCTGCTCCGGGAGCGCCCGCATCGCTTCGATCGTCTCGGCCATCTTCGCCTGCGTCATCGCCCCCCGTTCCTGAGCGAGATACAGGGCGAACAGGTTCAGGGCGGTGAGCTGTGCGAGGAAGGTCTTGGTGGAGGCGACGCTGATCTCGGGTCCCGCGTGGGTGAACAGGACCGCGTCGGCGTCGCGCGTGATGGACGATCCCACCACGTTCGTCACCGCAGCTACGTGCGCGCCCATCTCCTTGGCGAAGCGGAGCGCGGCCAAAGTGTCCGCGGTCTCGCCCGACTGCGCGATCCCGATCACCAGCGAGGTGGCATCTAGAACCGGGTCCCGGTATCGGAACTCCGAGGCGAGATCGAGCTCGACCGGGATCCGCGTCCAGTGCTCGATCGCGTGCTTGGCGGCCATCCCCGCATGGAAAGAGGTACCGCACGCGACGATGACGACCTTCGTGATCGCTGCCAGCGTCTCCTTGTCCCAGTGCACCTCATCGAGCACGATGCATCCGGCGGGGTCGAGGCGTCCACGCATGGTGTTCCTCACGGCTTCCGGCTGCTCGAAGATCTCCTTCAGCATGAAGTCCTCGTACCCACCGCGCTCGGCAGCAGCGAGGTCCCACTCGACATGCACCGTCTCGAACTCGACCTCGTTGCCTTCGAAGTCCCACACCCGCACAGAACCCGGCGACACCTCTGCGATCTGGTGGTTGTCCAGTGGGACGATGTCTCTGGTGTGATCGAGTAGGGCCGGTATGTCGGATCCGACCAGGCCGATGCCTTCGGCGGCGCCGACGATGATCGGGGGCTCCTGCCGGGCAACCACGATGGAGCCCGGTTGGTCTACCGAGATGCACACCAGGGCGAAGGCACCCTCGAGCAGGTTCACCGTCCGCAGCATCGCGGTGCGCAGATCGACTTCACCCTCTCGGAGGATCGACTCGATGAGATGCGCGACCACCTCAGTATCGGTGTCCGAGCGGAATTCGTGTCCCTCGCCCTCGAGTCGTGCGCGCAGCACGTCATGGTTCTCGATGATCCCGTTGTGCACCACGGCGATGCGTCCGGAGCAATCGACATGAGGGTGGGCATTGCCATCGGTGGGAGGACCGTGAGTCGCCCAGCGAGTGTGTCCGATGCCCAACCCTCCGGGCATCGGACGTGTCTCGAGGGCCTCGAGCAGGTTGTGCATCTGTCCCGCCCGGCGTTCGACCTGCAGTGACCCGTCCGCGACCACGGCTACTCCGGCCGAGTCGTAGCCCCGGTACTCCAACTTCGTCATCCCATCCAGCAGGACGGGCAGCGCCTGTCCGCCGCCTATGTAGCCGACGATGCCGCACATACCATGTCCCCCTCTCAGCGCGCACGCGCGCGTAGTTTCGATCTGAAGCGAGAGGGCCACCGCGGCGCCGGTTTGTGTTCCGGGATCGCTCCCGGGATTTGTCGACACCGTCACGACCGTGGCCGGCCGAGGGTCACCCGCCGAGTGGACCGCGTAACGGTCCTCCGAGATCCCCTACCTCGTCGACTCGCCCCCTCCTCCGGCGAGTCCTGGCGCTAGATCCGTGCGGATACAACTCCTCTCGCGACGGCATCCGCAGACGCCGCCCCCTTCTCGGGGCGAGGAAAAGCATACCCGCGGGGCCCTTCGTCACGCCCCTAGGCGCATCCTCACTACTTCGGCCAGCCGCTCGGCCGCTCCTCGGGCGGCGTCGGGGTCCCGTGCCTCGACCATGATCCGCACCAGGGATTCGGTCCCGGACGGGCGGATCAAGACCCGGCCGTCATCCTCCAGGCCTGATTCCACCTGCGCGACCTCGTCCCAGATCGCCTCCTCCGAATCGAGCCGTTGTTTGGAGGCGACCTCGACGTTGATGAGCACCTGAGGAAAGGGCTCGTAGAAATCCGCGAGCTTCGAGAGAGGCTCGC
>JACCXF010000192.1 GCA_013697295.1 Actinomycetota bacterium
GATGAGGCCCCCCTGGTTGGAGAACAGGACGCCGACTACCGTCCCTAGCACCAGCAACCATGTGCACCAACTCGGGAGCCCCACGCGTCTGAGGAACACTCCGAAGGCGACGAGCAGCAACATACCCAGGATCAGCCCTATGACATAAGCCAACCCGAGCGCATCCAGCCCCGCACAATGCTCGGACAAGTTGGCGAGGCCTGCGACTCCGAACCCGGCGGCCGCAACGAGCCCAATCACGGCCCTTGTCTCGCCCATCGCCGATCGGAAGATCTTGTGGAGGCCAAAGAGGGCTAGGCCCAGAACAAGGAAGGCCACTGTATCGATGCCGTTGAGCAGGTAGTCGTAGGAGGAGTTGCAGTTGAAATAATCGGTATCCGGGGACACCCGGCTACCGATGTCTTTCGTGACCCACGCGAGTCCCGCGAGTATCGCGGATGTACCCGTGACCATCCGAAGGCGCGCGGTTGAGTTTGGCGCAATCATGAGCGGAACGATGCCACACATTTGGACGGAGTTCCTTTGACCCGGCGCTGGGAAGTCGGAAGTCAAAGGAACATTCCCCAACACTTGAGCATCCGAGTGTGACCTCTCGGGATACACAGGCCCCGGATTGCAGTGCGACAACGTCCCTTGTCTTGTGTGCGCCTAAGCGGCTCCTCGTGCTGGGGCGCGTGGACTTTATCGACCCTCTATGGCTGTCCGCTCATCACCCGGAAGAGGTGCCAGCGGTCGGGGACGCCCTTCAACTCGTGCTCGCCGGCGTCCTCGAAGACGAGGCCGGAGCCGGCGGTGAGATCCTTGACCGTCGAAGAGACGACCACCTGTGAGGGCCCGGCGAGAGCTCCAACGCGTGCGCCGATGTGGACGGCGATGCCTCCCGCCTTCTGATTGATCGTCTCAACCTCCCCCGTATGCAAGCCCGCACGTATCTCCACCCCGAGCGGCTGAACCGCCTCGATGATCGCCTGCGCACAACGCACGCCTCGGGCGGGGCCGTCGAACGCGGCGAAGAACCCGTCTCCGGCGGTATCGACCTCGATCCCTCGATACCGCCCGATCATGGCTCGCACGGTTCGGTGGTGGCGCTCAAGCAGGCTCTTCCAGGGGGTGTCGCCGAGCTCGGCAGCCTTCCTCGTTGAGCCGACGATGTCCGTGAACAGGACCGTGGCCAGCCCGCGCCTGGCGTCCGCCGCCGTCGCGGACCGGGTGCCTACGAAGAACTCCTCGAGATGAGCGGCGAACTCCTCTCGATCGCCCCACCAATACAGGGCGTCTCGTCCAGCAAGGTTCACGAGCTTCGCCCCGGGGATCTTGGCGGCGGCCTCGTGAACGAGCGGGCGGAACTTTGCCCAGTTCGCAACGCGTGAGCGTTCCATAATCAGGGTGGGCACGCGGACGGACGGGTAGATGCCGCGGACGTCCACGTGCCACGACTGCTCTTCCAAGGCGAGCGCCGAACCGGGGCTCGCCGCTGATCGCAGGTACGCTCCCCAGGCCTTGACCATGGCGGGGTCACCCGCCATCGTCGGATTCCACCCCTCGAGGTCTTCCCGGGCGACCCCATCGCCCCAGCCGCGCACCCATTCCAGCCGGGTTTGGCGCAACGTCTCCTCATCTTCGGTCCCTGCGAGTCGACCAGGCTCGCAGGGGAACGGCACGAACAAGGCGAGAGCACGCGTGCGCTCGGGGTGGGCGGCCGCGAAAAGCAGCGCGAGCGGCGCGCCCGACTCGCTGGAGAAGATGCAGGCGTCCTGGACCTTCGCGGCGTCCAACACAGCGATCAGATCGTCGACGTGGGTCTCCAGTGGCTCCGCCTTTCCCGGAGAAAAGCGGTCAGAGAGCCCGACGCCACGCCGGTCCATCGCGACCACCCGCGCGAAAGACCCGATGAGCCGGTGGGTATCTGCGATCTCGGGGATCCGCCAGTTCTCGTCGAGATTGGTGAAGAATCCCGGCATCAACAGCAGGTCCACCGGACCGGATCCGAACACCTGGAAGGCGATATAGGCGCCATCGCTCGTTTCCGCATACCTCGTCTCCGGGATCTCCACCAGCGCATATTCGTCTCCGCGTGTCCCGCAGGCAAGGTGGATGTGAAGCATCGCTCCAGACGGCGGCCTCTTCCCGAATCGGAGAACGTGTCCGGGGCGGCTGCCTCTGCCGGGGCGCGTGACCCGTTATAACGTGTCATGGGGAACGCCGGCCCGCGTGTGAGTCTGCGGCGACACGCGCCGGGGCGCGAGTCAAGTTTTCGACGCCACAGCTGCCGGTTGGGTGGCTCTAGGGGGTCAACGCAGCATCGAAGGCCGCTTGGTTCTGGTCCATGAACCACGCCTCGGTGGCGATGCCGTCCTTCACGTGCCAGACGTGAACGCCCTTGCCACGGTACGGATGCGGCTGCTCAAAACGCTGCTCGACCATGACCACCACGTGCTCGTCGTTAGCGAGCATGTCGTGGATCTCCTGCCCGAACGTTCCCGCCGTGAGTTCCGCGAGCTGCGCCAAGGTCCCGAAGACCGCGTCCTTCCCCGCGAAGTCTCCCGAGAGAGGGTTGCTGCCCGGCTGGTGCCAGGCGATGTCGTCGGCGAAGAGCGACCCGACCGTCTCCATGTCCCCGACCGCGAACGCCTCGTATCCCTTCCGCACCGCCTCGGCGTTCGGATGATCACCCATGGTCCCTCCCTCTTCGGACAGGTCACGACACTAGTGCCGGACGAGACATGAACGCAACCCGTGAGTGCCTACGCTTCCCCCGAGAAGGCACCTAGTGCGTGCACCCGGGCGGGATAGAGGCCTCACGCGCCGGGGCGCGCGGGCAATTATACCCCCTAATGCTAAGACGACCGCCTCGACAGGCGGCCGCCCGCTGACGAAGCTCCTCGACCTATGAAGGGATCACGCCGAGCTGCTGCATGAAGCTCAGCTGATCCATGCTCAGCCAGTGCTCGATGATCTGGCCGTCCCGGAGACGCAGGATGTCCACGAATTGAATCTCGACACGCTTGCCGGTCGGCGCGATCCCGTTGAACTCGCCTGTGTGAGTGCCCGTCATCGTCTTCTTGGTGGCGACACGGTCGCCCTCCGCAATCATGTCGTCGATGGTGACGTGGGAATCCGGAAACGCGTTCACGAAAGCGGCGA
>JACCXF010000208.1 GCA_013697295.1 Actinomycetota bacterium
GGATGGGACCGAGCCGGGGGCCGAGGATCTTAATCGATCCCAAGAACGTGTCGAGGAAACCCTTTGCCTCGGGGCTCATCGCGATGCTCTTGCTGTGGGTTAGCCGGCGGTGCGCCTTCACGGCGAAGCGGAACGATTCCGGAGTCATCGAGTTCCACCTGGTGAACGTGCCCTCCGCCTGCAGGCGGTAGAAGGTCGCGTTGACCTCGCAGGCCGTCAGGACCCCCGAGTAATGCTCCAGGAAACGGGATCGCGGGAGTTCTCCCGGATAGAAGAGGGGCTTCCATTCCCGATAGGCCCACCCGGACGTTCCCAGATACAGCATCAGCGCTTGAACTCGCGCGCTTTGCGCGGCTGGGCGCCGAGCTGTTCGATCAACGGTTGCAGGTCCTGGCCCGGCCCCTGCGCAACAGGCAGGAACAGGTCACCCACCTCTGCGATGCGGTCGAAGATCGTCTCAATCGTGAAGTCGGACGGGTGGATGCCGTCGATCTCGTCCCACTTCAGCGGCGTCGAAACCGTCGCCCCCGGCTCCGGACGAACCGAGTAGGCGGCCGCGATGTTCGCTCCCTGCCGGTTCATGTTGACGTCCAGGAACACCTTCCCCGTGCGCTTCTTCGTGTCCCATTCGAGCGTCGTGACCTCGGGCTCCATCTCGTGGATCAGATCCGAGACCGTTCCGACGAATCCTCGGATCTGGTTGTACGGCAGGTGCCCGTCGAGAGGCAGCATGATCTGCATACCGGTCGCGCCCGACGTTTTCGGATATCCGCGCAGCCCGAGCCGGTCGAGCACCGCCTTGATCAAGCCGGCGACGTGCGCCACTTCCGTCCAACCCGCGGGCTCGAACGGGTCGAGGTCGAAGAAGCAATAGGTCGGATGCCCCTGGTCCGTCCCCTTGCCGTGCAGCGGATGGAACTCGATGGCGCCGAGATTGACGATGTAGAGCATGTGTGCGACATCGCACGCGGTCAAGAAGTTGATGGTCCGACCGACGTCCTCCGACCGCACCGGGATCCGCGGCATCCACTCAGGCGTGTGCGACTGCGCGTTCTTCTCGTAGAAGAACTCGCCGTTGACGCCGTTGGGCATCCTCTTGAGCGTCAGGGGTCGGTCCTCGAGGTGGGGGATCATCGTGGGGGAGATGTTGAAGTAATAGGTCAGCAGATCGCCCTTGGTGTAGCCCTCGACCGGCCAGTAGACCTTGTCCAGGTTGGACAGCCGTAGCTCGCGCTCACCGGCGCGCGCATACCAGTGCTCGCCCCTCCTAGCGGTGGGGAGGTCGACCGGGAACCGAACCGTCGTCACGGTGCTCACCTGGCAAGTCTCTCGCACCTTGCGCCGCGAGCGCGCGGGTCCGGAACGCGACGAGGGGCTCCTCCGGGAGCCCCTCGTGGATCACGTGTTGTCGTGCTACGGAGTGCGAGGATCCTCGCGCGGAGCCGTAGCGGTGGTCTCGGCGCCGGCGCTGACGTCGATGATCTCCTCGCCGTGGGTCGCAGCTCCTGGCGACGGCGCGGGCGCCACCCGCTCCATACCCGAGATGCTTTCGTAGGTGAAGACCGCGGCGGTCGCTCCGACCAGCGGTCCGACCGCGTACACGAGCAGGTCGCCCCAGGGAACCTTGACGCCATCGAACGGAAGTGCGGCGACGTAAGGCCCGAGGGTCCGGGCGAAGTTTGCCGAGCCGCCCGAGATCGGGCCTGTGGCCAGGAGGCCTGCACCGAGAGCCATCCCGATCACCAAGCCCGACCATCCCTTGGGCGCGCGCCGGTCCACGGCGACGGCCATGATGGCCATCATCAGCCCGAAGGTGATCAGCGTTTCGGCGAGTGTCGCCTGCCAGAACTCCACTCCGTCGGCGACGCGAGGGGCTCCGAACAGGATCTGCTGGTCGCCCACGATCGCACCGGTCTCGTTGAATATCCCGGCCACGATGAAGGCGCCCGCGATACCTCCGAGCACCTGGGCAAGCATGTACAGGGGCGCCTCAGCGAATGGGAACCGGCGTGAAACGGCGAGGCCGAAGGTGACCGCGGGATTGAAGTGACCTCCCGAGACTCCGCCGAATGCGTACACGATGAACGCCAGCGTGAATGCGAACGCGATCGCGACCGGTACGAGGTCGCTCAGCGATACCGAGAGAAGCGCATTGAAGATGGCCAGCTGCTCGGGCACCTGACGAAGCGCGTCCGGAAGCTGTTCGCTCAGGACGATCGGCCCCCTCAGGTAGGCGGTTGCGGCTCCGGTTCCGATCGCCACCAGAAGAAGGGTGCCGAGGAACTCCGCGCCCAAACGTCGGGCGAGCGGCGCTTGAACCTCCGCCACCTCCAGGAGGCCCTCCTTTCCCGTTGGTGGGGTCGTGTCGTACGTCTCGGCACTAGTGGCCATCGAGCCTCCTTGTCATTCGTCTGCGTGAAGTGATGCGGCTTTGGTTCTGATGTCATCGAGGATCGGCGCGTTCTGAAGCGTGGTTACATCCCCGAGCTCCCGGCCCTCTGCAACATCCTTTAGAAGCCGCCGCATAATCTTGCCTGAGCGTGTTTTTGGCAAATCGTCCGTGAAAACGATCGAATGCGGGCGTGCGAGCTTGCCGATCACCTTAGCAACGTGGTTCCGGAGCTCTTGCATCAGATCCTCGCCCCCCTCGGACCCGGATTTCGCCGTGACGAAGGCGACGATGGTTTCGCCCTCCTTCGGGTCGTTGCGGCCCACCACGGCCGCCTCGGCCACAGAGGGGTGATCGACGAGCGCGGATTCGACCTCGTAGGTCGAGATGCGATGCCCGGCTATGTTCATGACGTCGTCAACCCGTCCGAGCAGCCAAAAGTAGCCGTCATCGTCGAGCTTGGCGCCATCGCCCGGGAAGTAGATCTCGTCCCCGTAGCGCCCGAAGTAGGTCTCGCGGTACCGCTGGTCGTCGCCGAAGATCGTCCGGAACATCGACGGCACCGGGCGCTTCAGGACGAGATACCCGCCGCCGTCGGGACCCACCGGTTTCCCCTGTTCGTCGACCACATCCGCGCTGACGCCGGGGTAGGGAACGGTCGCGGAGCCCGGCTTCAGCGTCGTTACACCGGGCAGCGGCGAGATCATGATCGCACCGGTCTCGGTCTGCCACCACGTGTCGACCACCGGCGTTCGCCCGCCTCCGATGAACTCCTGGTACCAGATCCAGGCCTCCGGATTGATCGGTTCGCCGACCGAGCCCAGCAGGCGCAACGAGCTCAGGTCGTGTCTCTGGGGCCACTCCGTTCCCCACTTCATGAACGAGCGGATCGCGGTCGGTGCCGTGTAGAGGATCGTCGCCTTGTGCTCTTCGATGATCGACCACCAACGGTTCTTCTCGGGCCAGTCCGGAGCGCCCTCGTACAGGATCGATGTGCAGCCGTTCGCGAGGGGGCCGTAGACGATGTAACTGTGACCGGTCACCCAGCCGATATCGGCGGCGCACCAGTAGACGTCGGTCTCTGGCTTGATGTCGAAGATGTTGAAGTGCGTGGAGGCGACACCGGTTAGGTATCCGCCCGTCGTATGGACGATGCCCTTGGGTTTTCCGGTCGTGCCGGACGTGTAGAGGATGTAGAGCATGTCCTCGGAGTCCATCGGCTCCGCCTCGCACTCGCTCGGCGCATCTGAGACGAGGTTCCTGTAGACGAGGTCGCGTCCCTCGACCATGTTCACGTCATCCTTGGTGCGCTGCACGACCACGACCTTCTCGATCGACGGGCAGTCGCGCAGAGCCTCGTCCGCGTTCTCCTTGAGCGGAACCGTCTGCCCACGTCGGTAGCTGCCATCTGCGGTGATGAGCACCTTGCACTCTGCATCGTTGATCCTGTCCCGGAGACTCTCGGCCGAGAAGCCACCGAAGACCACCGAGTGAGCGGCCCCGATCCGGGCACAGGCGAGCATCGCGGCAGGGAGCTCCGGGACCATGGGTAGATAGATGGCGACGCGGTCGCCTTTGGTAACCCCGAGATCCTTGAGAGCGTTCGCGAGCCTCGAGACTTCTTCGTGCAGCTCCCGGTAGGTGACCGCGCGGCGGTCCCCGGGCTCACCCACCCAGTGATAGGCGACGCGATCGCCATGCTCGTCGAGGTGACGATCGAGACAGTTGTACGACGCGTTGAGTTGTCCGCCCACGAACCACGTGTGATGAGGAGGATCCAGCTCGCTCACGGTGTCCCACTTCTTGAACCAGTGGAGGCGTTCGGCCTGGGACGCCCACCACGCGTCCGGATCCGATGAGGCCTGTTCGTAGACGGAAGGGTCCTTGAGGTTCGCCTGTTGCGTGAACTCCTCAGAGGGCGCGAACGTGCGACGTTCCTGAAGCAGGGCTTCGATGGTTCGCTCGACTTCCTCCTCGACCACGACATCCCCTCCCAGGCGCCCGAGCGTTTGAACGACGAGGTTAACGCTCCCGGCTGAGGGGCTCCGAACCGTGGGCGGTGTCGCCGGCGAGCGTCTGGAGCGCGTGCGGGAGGATCGGAAGGAGCGCTTCCAGCCCCTCGGCCACGGCTTTCGGGCTGCCGGGAAGGTTTACGATCAAGCTCGAGCCCGCGGCACCGGCAATCGCTCTGGACAACGCTGCGTGAGGGGTGTTCTGTATGCCGGCGTGGAGCATCGCGAAGACGAGGCCCGGCGCCACCCTCTCGATCACCGCCGAGGTCGCCTCGGGAGTCACGTCCCGGGGGCCGAAGCCGGTCCCGCCGGTCGTCACGATCAACGAGAGTCCCGCGTCTACGTACGCGCGGAGGAGCGCTTCGATCTCGGGCCGCTCGTCTGGGACGACCGCTCGCCGGAGCGTTGCGAAGCCCAACCCCGCCAGAAGGACCTCGGCGACATCCCCGGACTCGTCGGCACGCGCTCCGGCGGCCACACCGTCGCTGACGGTCAGGATCGCAGCGATCATCTCGGTCGTAGGGCCCGGCACGGGTCGCTCACCAACCCCTCTCGAGTCACCAACCCCTCTCGAGTCGCTCACCAACCCCTCCCGCTCGGCGAGGGCATCGACGGAAGGTTCCCGCCGATCGAGATCTCGACTATCGCGGCGCAACCCACCAGGTTCACTCCGAGCTCGGAGACTGAGATCGCTTGGTCACGTCAACAGACCCCTCAGAGCGCCACCGTCCACGACGACGGTATTCCCGGTCATGTACGAGGCGCGCTCCGAAGCGACGAAGGCGACCACGTCCCCGAACTCGGCGGGGTCGCCATAGCGACCGAGCGGGATGCTGCTTCGACTGGTTTCGGCGACTTCCTCCGCCGTCAGGCCACTGTTTTCGGCGGCGAGGCGATCCAGCGCGGCCACGCGATCGGTCTGGATCCGACCGGGTGCGACGCAGACCACCCGGATGCCCCGCGGCCCCAGCTCTTTCGACAATGTCTTCGCCAGGCCGACCACGGCTGGACGCATCATGTTCGACAACAACAGGTTGGCGATGGGCTCCTTGACGGAGCCGGACGTGATGAAGATCATCGCCCCGCCGTGGCGCTCCTGCATCGAGTCGGTGGCGACCTTCGCTAGGCGCCAGGCGGATGCGGTCGTGAGATCGAACGCCGCCCGGAGTTGATCCTCGCCCAGGCCCGCGAACGTGCCGGGGGCCGGACCACCCGCGTTCGCGACGCAGATGTCGATACCGCCAAGCTCGCGGCTCACCGCTCGCCCCACCTTTTCGATCGCAGGCGGATCCGTCACGTCGAGCTCGAGTGGCAGGCACCTGGAGCCCGTTTCTCGTTCGATGTCGGCGGCGTGCCGCCTGAGGTCCTCGAAGCGCCGCGCGGAGATCGCGACCGTGGTGCCTTCGCGCGCCAGAGACCACGCACTCGCGAGACCGAGTCCGGAGGAGGCCCCCACCACCCACGCGATCTTGTCGTCCAGACCTAGGTCCATGACACCTCTAGTGTTCGGCCCCCACCCACGAGGAGCCGTCGGCGTAGTGCTCCTTCTTCCAGATCGGAACGCCGGCTTTGATCGTGTCGATGAGCCACCGGCACGACTCGAGTGCGTCCCCGCGATGAGGCGCTGAGGTGACCACCACCACCGTTGGCTCCCCAAGATCGCACGCGCCGGACCGGTGCACGGCGATCACCTTCTTCAGGTCCCACTTTTCCGCCGCTTCGTTGGCGATCTCTCGTATCCGCGCCAGGGCGAGTGTGGGATGAGCTTCGTACTCGAGTCCCACGACGTTCTTCGCGTCGTTCTCGGGAACGGCCGCGGTTTGGCGAACGGTCCCGATGAATGCCGCCACCGCTCCGGACTCCGGGGAGCTTCCCGACCCCAGAGCCGCAGTTACATCGAGCGCACCTTCGCTGATGTGCGCGTCGATCTCGGCCATGCCGCGGGTCAGCCGCCGATCATCGACATCGAGCGCGCGGGCTTGACGAAGTCGTCCTCGCCGATCCTGTGGCCCGACCACTTCGCCGCGACGCACGTCTGGGCCAGTGCGGCGAGGTCCGCGTCGTTCGCTCCGGCGCGCAGGGGGCCGCGCAGATCGGTTTCCTCGAGAGAGAAGAGGCAGGCGCGCAGTTGCCCATCGGCCGTGAGACGCAGACGATTGCACGAGGCGCAGAATGGCTGCGTCACGGATGGGATGACGCCCACTCGGCCGGGCGCCCCGTCCGCGAAACGGAATGGGGTCACGGGCTCCGGCTCGTCGTCCGTGTCCGCCACCAACGGGTAGGCGCGGGCGATCCGTTCGATGATCTCGGCCCCCGGCACCACGCCGTCGGCGGACCATTCGTCCTGCGCATCGAGTGGCATGTACTCGATGAACCTGATGTCGTAACCCGTGGAACGGGCGAGCTCGGCGAACTGCACTACCTCGTCTTCGTTCTTGTTCCGGATCACGACCGTATTGATCTTGATCGGTGTCAAGCCTTCGTCGCTTGCGACGCGCAGTCCGTGCATCACTTCATCGAGCGCATCCCGTAGCGTCATGTCGGCGAAGCGATGTTTGAGCAGCGAGTCGCACGACACGGTGACCCTGTCGAGCCCGGCGCCGGCCAGTGAGGCGGCCTCTTTCGCGAGCAGGAATCCGTTCGTCGTCATCGAGATGTCCAGCTTGTGGTCGACGTCCCGTAACTTGCGGACCAGATGGTGGACGTCGCGTCGCACGAGCGGCTCGCCCCCGGTGACCTTGATGGAACGCACGCCAAGGTCGACGAGGATCCCCGTGAGCCGTTCGATCTCCTCGAATGTGAGTAGCGCCTCGCGCGGCATCCAGGGCAACCCCTCCGGGGGCATGCAGTAGCGACAGCGGAAGTTACAGCGATCCGTCACGGAGATGCGGAGGTCGGTCGCGACCCGCCCGAAGTCGTCGATCAGAGAGGCGGCCGTCCCCTCAGATGCCGTGGCGTGAATGTCGTCGTCCATGCCCTTCATCCTCTCACGGCCTCTGCCGGTAGAGGCGGGCGTGCGCGCCATCGACCGGGCGGTCCGATGGCGCTATCCTGCCGCCGTGAAGGTTCTGATCCTCGGAGGCGACGGCTACCTCGGGTGGCCCACGGCGATGCATCTCGCTCAGGCGGGGCACGACGTCGCGGTCGCCGACAACCTCTTGCGACGCAACATGGCCACCGAGCTCGGAACCAACTCCCTGACGCCGATCCAGCCCCTCCAAGATCGAGTGACGGTGTTCAAAGAGCTGACCGGGAACGAGGTCCGTCCGTTCTTCGGCGATCTGATCGACGCGCAGTTCGTCGACGAGGTTTTCTCCGAGGTCCGACCCGACTCCGTCATCCATTACGGCGAGCAGCCCAGCGCCCCGTACTCGATGATCGACCGCAGGCATGCCGTTGCGACCCAAAGGAACAACGTCGAGGGCAACCTGAACGTCCTCTACGCGATGCGCGATCTAACCCCGCAGGCCCACCTCGTGAAGCTAGGAACGATGGGCGAGTACGGCACCCCGAACATCGACATCGAAGAAGGTTTCATCGAGATCGAGCACAAGGGGCGGAAGGACACGCTTCCGTTCCCGAAGCTCCCGGGATCGATGTATCACCTATCGAAGGTCCATGACTCCCACAACATCCACTTCGCGTGTCGTATATGGGGCCTCGCTGCCACCGACCTGAATCAAGGCGTGGTCTACGGCATCCGGACTGAAGAGACGGCGCTCGACGAGCGCGTCTGCACGCGCTTCGACTACGACGAGGTCTTCGGCACGGTTCTGAATCGGTTCTGCGTCCAGGCGGTGGTCGGGCATCCCCTGACGGTCTACGGGAAGGGCGGTCAGACCAGAGGCTTCCTCAACATCATCGACACCCTCCAGTGCGTGCGCCTGGCGGTCGAGAATCCTGCCGCAGGCGGGGAGTTCCGCGTGTTCAATCAGTTCACCGAACAGTTCTCGGTCAATGAGCTCGCGGAGATCGTTCGGCGCGTGGGCGGGGGTATGGGGATCAACGTGAGTGTCGAGTCGGTCCCGGGCCCCCGCATCGAGGCCGAGGAGCACTACTACAACGCGGCTCACACGAAGCTGGTCGAGCTGGGGCTTCACGCTCACCCGCTCACGGATGACGTGGTGATCCGCATGATCGAGACCGTCGCGCGCTACAAGGATCGCATCCTCGTCGGGCCGATAGCGCCGAAGACTCGCTGGGACCCGCGCTCCTAGGGAGCCTTCTTCAGGAGGAAGTGGTCCCACCGGCCCACCAGGTCGAATCCGAGCTTCTCGTACAACGTCTTGGGCCAATCATCTTCGCCGGCGACCAGGAAGACGAGATCGTGATCGACCCGAGCCGCTTCTACGGCGGCGAGCACGTTGGCGCGGGCGAAGCCCCTGTTCTGGTAGGCCTCGAGCGTGGCGACGTCCTCGATCTGAGCGGTCCGGCCGTCGGAGTAGACCTCGCACAACGACACCGGCCGTCCCTCGTCGAAGGCCGCGAACCAGCGGGTTGCTGCGTACCGGCGAAGGATCCCGTCGAGCAGTCCCCACTGCTGGATCACTTCCGGGGACACGTCGTCGTCGCCATCGGCTTCCTCTTGCCGCAGTTGGTCGCGCACGTCGCTGATCGTGGCCTCGTCGCACTCGCGGACGTCGATCCCGAAAGGCTGTTTATCGGGCCGCCGGTGGATCATCACGACGATGCCATCCCGGTGCCATCCCAGCTCGTCGAAGGATGGGCGCAGACGCGCGGCTGCCTGCGCGTCGAAGACCGGGATCGAGCGGAACCTCCGGCCCCGCTCGCGGTGGAGGCGATCGGCGAGCTCGATCAGGTCTTCCGTTGAAGGAGCATCGTTCGTGTCGACGCGCACGAAGTTGCAATCCCACATGACGTTGAGCTCAGCGCTGAAGCCGGCCACCCCCCAGGGGAATCGGATCAGCTCTTCGACCGCCGACTCGTAGATCCAGCGCTCGAAGTCGAGGGCGCGACGGAGATCCGGGTCCATCTACGCGGACGCGTTGATGGCGTCGATGAGGGCATCCGCCACCGCGCCCGTAGGAGTTGACTCACCCACCCCGGACATGTCGGAGGTGCGGATGTCTTTTCGGCCGAGGACGCCTTCGACTGCCCTTTCGAGGACGCCGGCCGCAGCGGCCTCGCCGAGGTGCCGGAGCATCAGCACGGCGGAAAGGATCATCGCGATGGGGTTGGCGAGACCCTTACCCGCGATATCGGGGGCCGACCCGTGCGTGGGCTCGAACACCGCGTATTCCTTGCCGAGGTTCATCCCGGGGGCGAATCCGAGACCGCCGATCAGACCGGCGCAGAGATCCGAGATGATGTCGCCATAGAGGTTGGGCAGAACGATCACGTCTAGCTCCGCGGGGATCCATGCCAGCCACATCGCGAGCTCATCCACGTGCATGTCTTCGAATCCAACGTTGCGGTAGCTCTCGGCGAGCCGTAACCCCGTCTCCAGCCAGACCCCGTCGGAGAACTTCATGATGTTCGCCTTGTGACCGAGCGTCACCTTTCGGCGTCGTTCCCTCCGCGCGTACTCGAAGGCGAACTCGACTATCGCCTGCGTGGCCGACACGGAGATCGGCTTGACGGAGACGCCGGCGTCCTCCCGTAGCTCGTATCCGTGCATGTACTTGAGATAGCCGCGCAGTTTGCTGACCTCGGCAGAGCCCATCTCGAATTCGATGCCCTCATAGAGGTCCTCCGTGTTCTCGCGCACGACCACCAGGTCGATGGCCTCGAAGTGAGAGGGAACGCCCGGGAACAGACGGCACGGGCGGACACTGGCGAAGAGGTCGAGCTCCTGGCGAAGGGTGACGTTGACCGATCGGAACCCCGTCCCGACCGGCGTCGAGACGGGGCCCTTGAGAGCCGTCCCGTTCCGCCGGATCGACTCGAGGACGTGCTCGGGGAGCGGGGTCCCGTGCTGCTCGAGGACCGACGCGCCCGCCTCGTGCACCTCCCAATCGATGCCGACCCCCAACGCGTCGACGACGCGCGTGGTCGCGTCCGATACCTCAGGACCGATCCCGTCGCCTCTTATGAGCGTCACGGTTGGCATCCGCCAACCCTATTCGCCACCAGGAACCGGCTCCCGCACGAGCGGGGGTGCTGGATTTGGACCTCGGATTTTGACAGGCTGAGCTCCCCGGCTCGTCATTCCGCGACCGACTGCAGCGAGGAGCACGTTGAACATCGGAAGCGTTTCCACTCCCCGCGCGCGCGTGAGGCGCGCTGGGTCCGAATGAGCCGGCCACCGCTCCTCGTCGCCGCGCTGGGCGGGAACGCGATGCAGGATCCCGCCGGCGACGACACCGTCCCCGCGGATTTCGCCCGCACGATGGAGACGGCTCGCACCATCGGTGATCTGGCGGTCTCGGGGGAATGGCGTCTCGTGATCACGCACGGTAATGGTCCGCAGGTGGGGAACCATCTCTTGCGCAGCGAGCTCGCACACGAGCACGGCCACCTTCCGCCTCTACCGCTCGACGTCTGTGTGGCCGACACGCAGGGTGGACTCGGTTACATGCTGCAGCAGTCACTCGTGAACGCACTTCACGAAGCCGGAGCGCCGGCGGTCGTCGCCGCGCTCGTGACCCAGGTGGTGGTGGATGAGGACGATCCGGCGTTCTCGAAGCCCTCCAAGCCGGTGGGGGAGATGATCGGCGAGGAGCGCGTCGACGATCTCCGCCAGCGCGGATGGTCTCTCGAGGAGGACCCACACCGCGGGGGCTGGCGCAGGGTCGTCGCGTCGCCGGATCCGAAAGAGATCGTGGAGGCCGGCGCGGTCGCTGCTCTTGTCGATGATGGTGTCATCGTGATCGCGGGCGGAGGCGGCGGCATCCCGGTCGTCCAGCAAGCGGACGGGACGTTAGTGGGAGCCCCCGCGGTCGTCGACAAGGATCTTGCGAGCGCGTTGCTCGCCTCGGACCTCGGTGCGGACGCGTTCTTGATCCTGACCGATGTCGACCGCGCCTTCGTGGGCTTCGGAACCGCGGCCGAGAAGGCCATCGACCGCATGACGGTGGCCGAGGCGCGCGCGTACATGGACGAAGGCCAGTTTCCGGCGGGAAGCATGGGTCCGAAGGTGGAGGCCCTGTGCCGCTTCGTGGGATCGACCGGCGGATGCGGGGTCATCACGTCGATCCCGAACGCGCGCGCCGGGCTGGCGGGCGAGGCGGGAACCACGATCGCTCCTTGAGGTCCAGTGACCTGCGTCATGGCGCCGTCGATGTCCATGGACGGAGGCTGGGTCGATGCATCCCATGCGAACAGTCACCGTCTTCGCCGCGTCATTACTCGCGGTCGCGGGGGCCCCGGCATCCGCGGTCGCACCGTCGCCTTACATCCTCCTCACCCCGCCGGTGGACTCGGTCATCACGCGCTACTTCGAGCCTCCGGAAAGCGATTACGCGCCCGGTCACCGCGGGATCGACTACGGCGTAGTGCCGGGGGTGAAGGTTCGTGCGGCGGCCGCCGGGACCGTCTCGTTCGCCGGCCCGGTGGCCGGAACCAAAGCCGTGACACTCGATCATGGCGGCGGCGTGGAGACCACGTACTCGAGGCTGGGCGTCATCTCCGTCCTTCCGGGAACGACGGTCGATGAGGGTCATTTCATCGGAACGACTTCTGCGGCACACCCCGGGGAGTGGGCGGGTCTCCATTTCGGCGTGAAGGTCCAGGAGCGCTACGTCGATCCACTCACCTGGCTGGGTCCGGTGGATGTGTCCGAAGCGATCCGTCTCGCTCCGACCGTGGAGGACCTGGAGGGTGAAGTGGACTCCCTCCTGGTGGCGTCTTCGGGACGGGCCGGAACGCACCACCGCGCATGTGCCCCGACCCCTCAGACGAATGGACTCCCTCGGCCGCCCAATGCCAACATCGCCGTGTCGATCGCCGGGCTGAACAGCAGCACTAAGGGCGGCACACCGGATCTATACAGGTCCGGTGCCGGTGCGGAGGCTCTCGGCTACCCACCCGAGCGCATCTACAGGTACTCCTACCGTGGGACGGATGGCCGCGATCTGCACCGGCCCTATTCGGGGCTCGACACGCAAGGCGACCTTCGGTCGGCTGCGCGTCGCCTGATGGACCTTCTGCGAGCGATCGGTCGCCGTCACCCGGGGGCCCGCGTCGACATCATCGCCCACTCGCAAGGCGGGATCGTGGCGCGCGCGGCTCTCGAGGTGATGGCGACCGCATTCGACCCGGCCCTGCCACCCGTGGCGCATCTCGTAACTCTGGCAACGCCGCACGAGGGAGCCCCTCTGGCGGGGCTTCTCGAGGACCTCCGAACGAGAACCGTGACGGGCCGGCTGGCCCTCTCGGGCCTGTCCAGGGTGGTGAGGCGCGGTGGCCCGGTGCCGGATCCGGATGCGACGGCGATGAAGCAGCTCGCTCCCGGCTCGGATCTGCTGGACGATCTAGCCGCCGAGGACATCGCCTACGGGACGCGCGTTCTCGCCCTCGGTATAGCGAACGATCTGATCGTCCCGGCGGATCACTCGGACTATCCCGGCAAGGTCAGCAGGGTCGTCGGTCCCGAGGGCGCGTTCGGTCACGATGCGGTCACCGGATCCGCACGAGCCCTGGCCAAGGCGCATGCCTTCCTCCGGGACGCCTCGCCCCCGTGCGAGGCCGCGGCGGACCGCCTCGGGCCTCTGGCCGGAGTCGCCATCTCGTTCCTAGAGAGGCGGGCGGTGGATCTGTACTCGGAGGTCGAGGGCGCCCTTGGTGGGGGCCTGTGGCGCGGCTTGCAGAGGGCGGATCGGGCTCTCGGGTCACCGGCACGACGATTGGTGCGGGCCGTGGGCTCCGGGGCGCGCTGGGCGAGAGACGCGCTGGAGGACGTAGCGCGCCTGCCCGGGCGCATCGGGCGCCTCGTGACCACCGGCGCGGGTGGGTCGGAATGAGGCACAAAAATGAGCCCCCTCCGCCGGGGGGGATGGGCGGATGACGGAGGGGGCTCGGGTCCCGGGCGGGGGGATCAGATCCCGGGGTGTCCTTTTTCACTTGTTGTGTACCCACATTGTGATTCTTTTCACATACCTCTTCAAGCCGGTTTGAGCCGAGATACGGGGCGTCCGTTTGTACATGAGGTACAAAGCCCATTTTCGGGGGTGGGCCCGCCTAGGATGGGCCACATGGTGCTGAACAGGCTTCCGTTCGACTCGCCCGGGGCGGAGGGTGAATTCCAGCGCGTCGAGGTCCACAGGAGCTCTCGCCGCAAGAAGACGATCTCGGCCGAGATCGTCGGCGACGTCCTGGTGGTATCGGTCCCGGAGCGCATCTCGAGAGCCGAGGAGCAAGAGTGGGTCGCCCGGATGACGGGCCGGATGTCCGAGCGGAGGCGGAAGGAACGCCTGAACGCCGAGGGCGACCTGGCGCAGCGCGCGGTCGAACTCGCGGATCGCTTCCTGGACGGCGTCCGGGCCTCGGACATCGCCTGGGTCGAGACGCAAAGGTCGCGCTGGGGCTCATGCTCGCCCGATGACGGCACTATCCGTTTATCGCTCGCGCTGGCCGCTTATCCATCCTGGGTCCGCGACTACGTGATCGTTCACGAGCTGGCGCACCTCGTCGTTCCCGATCACTCCGATCGCTTCTGGGCGCTCGTCGAGCGCTACCCGCTGACGGAGCGCGCGCGCGGATTCCTCATCGCGAAGGGGATGGAAGAGGGCTGATCGCGCAGATCAGGCAGCGATCGTCTCGACGATCGCGCAGATCAAATGGCGCGCTCTTACGGGAGCGTGCGCCAGAACAGGATCTCGGGGACGCCGGCGCGCTCGAGCATGCCGACCGCGAGAGCGGCGCGGACTCCCGCCCCCGCCGCAACGGCTACCGGCCCCTGGCTGGCGAGCTCGCTCGCGCGGCTCCAGAGGCGTTCGACCGGGATGCGCACCCCCGGATCCGAGACCTGCGCGCCCGGGTCACCGACGTCCAGTACGAACGCATCCGGAGGAGCGGGTCCCGAGACGATCTCGGTTGAGACAGGTGTTCCGTTCTCGGCCGCCCAACCGTTGACCGCATCGCTGACGTAGCCGACCACGGTGAAACCCTTGCCGCGCAGCGACGATGCGGCATTGGTGAGATCACCAACGCCGAGATCGAGCAACAGCAGCGACGAATCCAGCGGGAGACAGTCGCGGGCGCGTGACGGCATGCCCGGTCCGAACTCGTACAACAACTCGATAGTGCCCGGGATATGGACGTCGAGGTAGTCCTCCACGGGCCTGAGGTCGATCGGCGTGGCGCCTTGAGCCATCTCCGCCGCCGCCTCGTCGTACGCGAGCTCTCTCAACGAGGTCCTGATCGCCATGCGCGTACCTATACCAGACGAAGGGGGTCGATACTTGGACGATGGCACCCGGACTCATGATCGCGTTGCTCGTCGTGCCGATCGCCGAGCTGTGGGTCATCTTGCAGGTCTCCGATCGGGTCGGCGTGCTCAGTACGATCGGCTTGCTCATCCTCGTTTCGATACTGGGGGGATGGTTGTTGAAGCAGCAGGGGGCGGCTACGTGGCGGCGGCTGCAAGCGACCCTGCGCAGGGGCGAGATGCCGACGGTCGAGGCGATCGACGGGGCTCTGATCCTCTTCGGTGGGGCGCTCCTGCTCACCCCCGGCTTCCTGACCGACCTGGTCGGACTGGCGCTGATCTTCCCGCCGACGCGAGCGAGCCTCAGGGGCGTGTTCCGCAGATTCGTGAAGAAGAGCGCCGGCCGGCGCTGGCAGGTGATCGAGTCACGGAGCCCGACCGCTCGCGTCGTGAAGGTGGAGAAGTCGGTCCGCCCTAGGGGCTCGACTCCTCCTGGGTCGTCTCGGCTGCCGCCTTCGTCTGGGGATCCGGCCGAGGATCCCGGGGACGATTCTCGGGATAGCCGCTGACCGGTCCCACTCTGCCCTGTTCGGGATACGCCGCGTCCCGGTACTCCTGGGCCGATCGGTGGTGGGAGTTGATCCGGACCCGAAGCTCTTCGGGGTACTCACCGGTGTGCACCGGAACCCCGAGCGACTCCGCGGCGCGCTCTGCTTCCTCGACCGAGTGGAGAACCCACCGCTCCCACGCCCCGTCGGGAGCGACCAGGACCAATTGAGCGTCGTGCAGCCCGATGCGCACGATGACAGCTTCCGTTCCGTCGCCGTGCATCCGGACGTAATCGCTCGGGCGCTTGGCGCGCGTACGCCGGGTTGGTTCGGGCGTGTTCTCGAAGGGCCAGGCGCGTTCCACTCGAAGTCTCACTCCAGGTAGCGCGGATGTTCGCGGGAGCGTAGCAGCAGGGCTAGATGACCAGGCCCCCGTCGACACACAGCACCTGCCCGGTGATGATGTTCGACTCGTCGCTCGCGAGGAACACGAAGGCCGGAGCGATCTCTTCGGGGGTCCCGTAGCGACCCAGCGCGAAACGTGCCAGTCGTCGCTTGGCGATGGCTGGATCCTCGAGCAGCGGCTCGGTCATGGCGGTCAATGCGGCGGGGGCGATCGCATTGACGTTTATGGCCAGCCCCCCGAGCTCTTTGGCCCACGTCTTGGTCAGTCCGACTATCCCCATCTTCGCTGCGGCGTAATTCGATTGCCCCACGGAGCCGATCAACCCGGAGGCGGAGGTCACGTTGATGATCTTTCGGTGAGGGGGGTTGCCGGCGTCCACCTCCTGTTTGGCCGCGTCGCGCCAGTGACGAACGACGGCGCGACCGCAGGCCCAGGTCCCCTTCAGGTGAACTTCGATCACGGCGTCCCATTCTTCCTCCGACATCTTGTGCATCATCCGGTCGCGCAAGATGCCGGCGTTGTTCACGAGGACGTCGACGTCTCCGAAGGCCTCGATAGCGGTCGCCAGGACGGCATCCGCCGAGGCGACCGACCCGATCGGATCGTGGTTGGCCACCGCCTCCGCTCCGGTCGAACGCAGAGCCTCGACCGCGGAGTCGGCGGCGTCACCGACGGCATCGTTGACCACCACCCGGGCCCCCTCGGCGGCGAAGGCCTTTGCGACGGCGAGTCCTATCCCGGCCCCCGCGCCGGTGACGATGCAAGCCTTGTCTGTAAGTCTTCCGGACATGGCTGAGCATCCTATCCAGGCACCCGCATCGTTTGCGGAACGAAAACGCTTATGTATCGTGGCCGTATGGCGGACGAGAAGAAGACACCACTCTCACAGGCTGCTTTCGAGCGGTTGAAGGGGGAGCTGGGGTTCCTCGAGGGTGAGGGCCGGCAGAAGATCATCGAGGCGATAGCCACCGCACGCGCCCACGGCGACCTCAGCGAGAACGCCGAGTATCACGCCGCCAAGGATCAGCAGGGGATGCAGGAGGCGCGCGTGCGTCAGCTTCGCCAGATGCTCGAGAGCGCGGAGATCGTCAAGGGGGATGATTCCGGCGTGGCCAAGCCCGGGATGCTCGTGACCATCAAGTACCAGGACGACGACGAGACCGAGACCTATTTCCTCGGCCTGCGCGAGGAGAAGGGCGGGGAGTTCGATGTGCTCACCCCCGATTCGCCCATCGGCCAGGCGGTGTTGGGGCGGTCGGCCGGCGAGGCGGTCATGGCCGAGGTTCCAACCGGCGCGCTGAAGGTGCAGCTCGTAGAGGTCCGCTCGCCCTAACGGACGCGCAGACCCCGGCGCCACACCCCCCGGATCGTCGTGAGTGATGCCGCGCCGGCCAACGGCTCGGTCGCCACCAGGTCCGCGTCCCTCCCGGGTGCTATCGCACCGGTCCGCTCGAGCTTCAGATACTCGGCCGAAGAGGACGTGGCCGATCGGATGATGTCCATGAGACTCATGCCGGCGGCATGCAAAGCGTCGATCTCGCGCCGGTCGATCCCCGGTTTCGGACCTTCGTTGCCGAGATCGGTCCCGTACACGATCCGGCCCCCGGCGACGAGGAACCGGGCTGTGTTCTCGATCGCGACGCTGAGGTCGTCGACGCGTACGGCCAGCGTCGGCACGATCGTTACATCCTGCTCGACGAGCCGGGAGATGACCTCATCCGGGATGACCTCGTTGCTCATGAGCATGTGTGCGAGCTCGTCGACCCCCGCGTCGAGAGCCTTTAGAAGTTCATCCAGTCCATGGATGTGTCCGGTAACGCGAGCGCCGCGATCGTGCGCCGCAGTGACGATGGCCGAGAGTTCGGCTGCGCCGAGCGTGGGGCCGGCGGGCGGATTGAGCGCGATCTTCACGATGCTCGCACCCTGTACGAGCTGGCGATCCACGGCCTTGGGCGCATCGAGGGGTGACGCGACCTCGTAGCCGGTTCCCGGCGGTGCCCAGGCCGCCCGCGTGGGATAGCCGCCCGGGGTCGTGAGCATCTGTCCGGCCGCGATGATGCTGGGCCCCTCGAAGTCCGCCGCTGTCGATCGATCGACCAGAGGCCAGATCTCGTCGGGGGGCCAGGCAAGATCGCGGACGGTCGTAACCCCGCCCCATAGAACGTCCCGTGGGGAGACGAACCCGATGTGGACATGAGCGTCGATGAAGCCCGGGATGAGCGTCGCCCCCGCGACCTCGACCTCGGGCCCGTCGGACGCGACGGTCGAGGAGGGGCCCGCGTCAGCGATCCGGCCATCGCGAACGACGACCGACGCATCCTCGATCGGGGTCAAGCCGGTTCCGAGCAGCGCGCTTGCGACGCGGATCGTGTAGGTCGTGGCGGTCACGGAGCCAAGGCTCCCCGTTGCGGGCTTCGCGCGCAAGCGCGGTGGTTGGGGTAGAACTCGTACATGAGGGCAGTCCCCACGCGCTCCACCGTCGCTACATTCGCCGCGCTTGCGCGCGGGGCCCTGGGTCCGAGCTATTCGCCCGAGGTCCCACAGCGGATGCTCGCGATGCTCGGCCAGGTCGCCTCGGAGGCGGAGGCGAACCAGCTGGTGGGGGCTCTACGGGTTGCCGATTCGCGTGCCGGCGCCCTGGTGATGACCGGCCGGCCCGTCCCGGTGTCCTGGCTCGGAGAGCGGGACGCAGAGGCCGTCATCTCTGCCTGGCGCACGAGTCCCATTCCCCAGCAGAGGCAATTGGTGGATTCCGTGCTCGCTCTTGCGCTGGCGTCCGCTTACGGCCACCCGGGCCCGGAGTGGGACCGGATGGGTTACCCGGGCCCGATGAACGCTGCGGCGTCGGGATCCGCACGTCTCGAGCCGCTCGATATCCGCGGTGAGTCCCAGCTCGATTGCGATGTGATCGTCGTGGGTTCAGGGGCCGGGGGTGGCTGTGTGGCAGCCGAGTTGGCGGGCGCGGGCTTCGACGTGATCGTGGTCGAGAGGGGCGGCTACTTCCACGAACGCGACTTCCACCACCTCGAAGGCGATGCCTTGCGCGACCTCTATCTGTACGGAGCCACACTCGCAACCGTTGGGGGCGCGGTCAGGATCCTGGCCGGTTCGGCCCTGGGCGGCGGGACGCTGGTCAATTACTCGACGTCGTTCAAGACTCCGGATCACGTCCTCCGGGAGTGGTCCGCACTGTCGGGCATCGAGGCCTTCGCCTCGGGCGAGTTCGAGCAGTCGCTGGATGCGGCGGCTGAACGACTGGGCGTCAACACGGACTCGAGCGCGGCGGGGCGGCGCGATGAGGTGATGGAGGAGGGCCTGAAGAAGCTCGGGTGGCACGTAGACCTGCTCCCTCGCGCGGTGCGCGGCTGCGCTCAGGACGAACAGTGTGGCTACTGCGGTTTCGGATGTCGCCTGGGTGCGAAGCAGTCATCGATGCGCACCTACTTGGAGGATGCAGCAGGAGCAGGCGCGCGCATCGTCGTTGGTGCTCATGCCCGCAAGGTGCGCATCGCCGACGGTCGAGCCTGCGGCCTCGAGTTGGATGTCGAGGGTCGAGCCTTCAAGGTCGCGGCGGGCGCGGTTGTGGTTGCGGCAGGCGCGATAGAAACGCCGGCTCTTCTCCTTCGCTCCGGACTGGGCGGCGAGGTGGGAAGGCACCTGCGGCTGCACCCGGGCACGGGTGTCCTCGGGCTGTTCGAGGACGAGGTCAGACCGTGGGAGGGCACGCTTCAAGCTCGTTACTCGAGCGAGTTCCGGCATTGGGATGACAACTACGGGCCCATCCTCGAAACCGTCCCCGTTCACCCCGGGGCGGCGGCAGCCGCGTTCCCCTGGGTGTCGGCGGAGCACCATCGCCGCTTCATGGGTGAGTACGGGCGGGTGGGGCTGGTAGCGGTGCTCCCGCGCGACCGGAGCTCCGGCCGACTCCGGATAGGACGTGACGGCAACCCCCGCGTGCACTACAAGCTCGCGGCCGACGATGAGCGACGTGTTGGGCGGGGGGTGATCAACGCCGCCCGTGTGATGGAGGCGGCGGGGGCGTACGAGGTCTGCTCCCTCCACGATGGATATCTCGGGTACCGGCCCGATGAGCCGGGGGGTCACGACCGGTGGGCGGCCGCGACCGAGTCGGCGGGCTACGCGAGGAAGGCCACCCTCGTCTCGTATCACCAGATGGGTTCCTGTCGGATGGGTGTCGATCGCGCGTCGTCCGCGGTTGACGCATCGAACGAGTCGCATGAAGTCAAGTCGTTGTTCGTCGCCGATTCATCGTGTTTTCCAACTGCTTCAGGTGTCAATCCGATGCTGACGGTCTACGGCATCGCGCATCGCGCCGCGCAGAAGATCACCGAACGCCTCGGCTGATCTTGAAGGGCTTCGTGGCGCGGTTCCTTCTGACCTTGATCGCGGCAACCGTCGCGCTCGTTGCGATGGTCGGGATCGAGATCGTCCTGGCGCTGAAGAGGGAGTACCTCGCTACCGAGCCCGCGCTCGAGATCGGTGGAACGTTCGGGTCCGCGTCGGACCCGCCGCTGACCTTCGCCGTCCTGGGGGACTCGACGGCCGCGGGGGTGGGAGTGAGTCGGGCGGAGCACGCTTACGCGACGCTCCTTGCGGAACGCCTGGCCGCCGAGGGGCGCCACGTTCGTCTGCTCGCGTTCGGCATCTCTGGGGCTCGCATCGGCGACGTGCTGCGCGAGCAGGTGCCCGAGGCGATCGAGGCGGAGCCGGATCTCGTGTTCGTGGGGATCAGCGCCAACGACGTTATACACTTCACTTCTCTGGACGACGTTAGGGCCGACTCCTCGGACATGGTCGAGCGTTTACGTACAACGGGTGCAACGGTCGTGGTAGCCGGAGCCCCCGACATGCGCGCAGCGGCGTGGCACGAGCCGCTCCGATCCCTCGCCGGCTGGCGAGGTCGCTCCGTTGCGGCGGCGGTGGAGGAAGGCGCTCGAGCGGCGGGAGCGACGACCGTTCCCCTCGCCGAGAGGACCGGGCCCTTCTTCGCTCGGGATCCAGAAGAGGCCTACGGATGCGATGACTTCCATCCCGGCGCGGGCGGATACCGAGCGTGGGCCGATGCCATCTATCCCGAGCTGGAAAAAGCGCTGGCGCGCTGACACCGCTATCTCATGTCGCCCGGTGCTGGGGCAGACATGGGTACCCTCGTGCGATGGCAATGAGCCTGGACGATCTCATCGAGGCAGCGGACCTGAACGGTTTGCTGCGCGCGGTCGATGGGCTCTGTGAGCGAAAAGCCTGGGAAGACCTCGTTGAGCTGGCGGATCGCTGCGAAGAAGCGCTCGAGCGAGGGAAGCAGCTGTGGCCGATCGCCATGCACATCGACTACAGGCTCGCCCTGGAAGCGCCCGGGGATTACGCGGCGGGCGTCGTCCATCCCGAGTTGAGCCGGTTCTCGCTTGGTCCTCTCACGGAAGTGGCCGCGTCGACGCATACATGGGCCGAACTCGCTCCCCACCTCGAGACTCCCCAGGCCGCGGCCTACGTGGCGCAGGAACGGGTCCTGCGCGGCGACCGGCTCGACGGTGACAACCGCGCCCATCCCGAGGTGCTCGACCTTCCGTTGCACCTCGAGCCGTGGGAGCCCACCTATGCGCTGGCCACCTTCCGGGCCGACCACGTCGAAGTGGCGGAGCCGTGGGATCCGCGTGCGCCTATGGAGGAGCAGACTCCACAAGAGGGTCAGCTCATCGACGATCAGGAGCTCGAAAGCACCCTTCTCGATCTGGTCGCGCCCTGGACCGCCGAGTCCAACGGGGCTGCGCGCGTCGCTATCACCGAGGGGGAGGCGCCCGGCGCCATCTCCCATCTCGCGTACGACTCGATCCGCATCGGTCCACTCGAGACCGCCGAGGCGATCCAGCGGATGGCCTGGGCGGCTGCGAGCGGCGGAGCGCACGGGCGACGGCGCGGGGCCGCTCTAGGGCGCTTCATGTCGTGGTACGGAGCCGCGCTGATGAACGGGCTCGCGTGGCCCGTCGAGCCCGAGGCTCTGGGGAACGCCCTGGGTTCCCTTCGCTGGTTCAGGTGGGACGAGGGCACGGCCGAGAAGGGATGGGTCCTTCGCATCGCGGTCGAGCACCCGGAAGATGGCTGGGCCGCCGCCATCGCGGCGACGGACCTTCTGGAGGAGGACGACGAGGAGGAGGGGTAGGGCGCTATCCGCCCAGGGTCCCTCCCGGGTCCAGGTCCACGACCTCGAGCCCGTCGACATCGCCGGCCTCCCGACGAAGGTCTTCGGGGGTCCCGACCAGCACCGGGAAGGTTCCGAAGTGCATCGGGACCACCGTCTTGACGTCGAGCAACCTGACGGCCTCCGCCGCGGAGCGCGGGCCCATCGTGTAGTGGTCGCCGATCGGCAACAGGGCGATGTCGGGTTCGAGCAAGCGGCCGATGAGCTCCATGTCGCTGAAGACCGCCGTGTCCCCGGAGTGATAGAGCTTGAAGCCGTCGGCGAGCTCGATCACGAAACCCGCCGCTTCGCCGCCGTACAGGATCTGATCTCCATCGGTGATCCCGCACGAGTGCACTGCGTGCACCATGTGGGCCTTCACGCCGGCGACTTCGACCGTCCCTCCCTTATTCATATCGATGGTCTTCTCGACCCCCTTCGATCCGAGCCACGTCGCGGTCTCGACGATCGCAATCACCTCGGGGGAGGTCGCCTTGGCTATCTGGACCGCGTCGCCGATGTGGTCGAAGTGAGCGTGAGTGATGAGCATCGCGTCCAACGATCCAAGGTCCTTCAGGTCGTCGGGGCACGCGGGATTGTTCTGCACCCAAGGGTCGATGAGGATGCGCGCCTCACCGGTATCGAGCAGGAACGTCGCGTGACCGAGCCAGGTGAGTTTCACGCCATCGGGAAGTTGTGCCATGTGATCCCTCCTTGAGATTCTTCTAGTGACAAATCGGTTCCGACCGACCACTCTCTAGCATCTCCGTGCGTGTTGGTCCGAGCTAGAGGCCCATGGTCTTGGCGATGATGTACCGCTGGATCTCGGAGGTCCCCTCGACCAGAGTGAGGATGCGAACCAACCGGTAGATCCGCTCTAGCGGAAGCTCGCGCATCCACCCCATGCCGCCGTGGACCTGGATCATCCGGTCGACGACTCGGTTGACCATCTCGGTGGCGTAGACCTTCACGATGGAGGATTCCTGTATGACCGAGTCGCCTCCGTCGTACTTGGCGGCACACTCGTACGTCATCAGCTTCGAAGCCTTGATCTCGATCAAGGAATCGACCAGGTGCCCCTGGATGTACTGGTTCTTCCCGATCGGCCGACCGAAAGCCTCGCGATCCTTTGCGTACTGCAGCCCGAGAGACAAGCAGTAGTCGGCGATGCCATTGCACATCGCTCCGATGGAGAGACGACCCATCGCAAGGAACTGCATCGCAGCGTAGAAGCCCATCCCGACCGCTTCCGGACCCCCGAGCACCTGCTCCTCGGACACCCTGCAACCTTCGAACACGAGCTCGAACTGGCCCTCTCCCTCGAGCATCCCGACCTGGCCGCGGCCAACGTTGAACCCAGGGGTATCTCGCTCGACGATGAAAGCCGTGATGCCGCCCTGGGCTTTCTTCCCGCGATCGTTCGCCGCGAACACCAGCGCGAAGTCCGCGTGTTTCCCGTTCGTGATGAAGTGCTTCGTTCCGTTGAGGATCCAATCGCCGCCGTCTTTCGTGGCGGTCGTCTTGATGTTCTGCGCGTCCGAGCCCGCGTCCGGTTCCGTCAGCGCGAAGCACATCGACTTCTCCGCCGACACCAGTGGCACGAGATACCTCTTCTTCTGCTCGTCGGTGGCGGACAGCAATACGCCGGTCGGCCCCTCGGGGCCGTAGGTGGCGAACGCCGCGAGCCTGCACCCGCTCCGCGCGGCGGCCTCGCGCAACAGGACCATCCCCAGCTGCGGCAGATCGCTTCCACCGAGATCCTGCGGGAAGTCGGCGGCGTAGAAGCCGAGCTCGGCGGAGCGCCGGCGCACGCGGTCCCGCAGGTCGATCGGAACCTCGTCCTTCTCTGGGTCTAGTTCCCGCTCCTCGAGGGGACGTAGCTCCCGGTCGATGAAGTCCGTGACGCCGCGCTGGAGCTCGGCGTACTCGGCGGGGATCTCGAAGTTCACCGGCCAAGATTAAGCGGTTCCTCGGATGGCCGGGCCCCCCGGGAAGTCCAACCCGTGCACCTGCCTCGCGCAGTCGTGGGCCCGGGCTCGTCCCACATCTTAGGATGCACGGCGACCATGCCCATCGATAGGAAAGCCGTCGATCACGTCGCGCGTCTCGCGCGCCTCGATCTCACCGAGGACGAGCGCGAGCGCATGAGCGTCGAGCTCGCACAGATCTTGGGACACGCGGAAGCGATCCAGGAGCTCGAGCTGGACGATATCGAGCCGACATCGCACGCTCTCCCGTTGCGCAACGTGATGCGCGCAGACGTTGTGCGACCATCGCTCACCCAGGATGAGGCGCTGGCTAACGCACCGCAGGCCGAGGGGGGACGTTTCCGCGTCCCCAGGATCATCGAGGACGCGTAAATGGTCGACACGTGGACGCCCGCGGCCGAGCTCGGACATGCCATGGCATCCGGGGATGCGTCGGCGGAGGAGATCACCACCGCGTTCATCGAGCGCGGTCAAGCCGTTGAAGAGGGGATCCACGCGTACCTTGCACCGACCTTCGAGCGCGCTGTCGACGAGGCGCGCGCCGCCGACGACCGGCGAACCCGCGGCGAAGCACTGAGCGCGGTCGATGGGATCCCTCTCGCCTTCAAGGACGTGTTCGTCACCAAGGGCGTGCCGAGCACATCCGGTTCGAGGATCCTCGACGGCTGGGTGCCCCCCTACGACGCCACAGTGGTTGCCCGATGCTCGGAGGCCGGCCTCCCGATGCTCGGAAAACTCGATATGGATGAGTTCGCCATGGGGTCCTCCGGAGAGAACTCGGGGTTCGGGGGGGCGCGCAATCCATGGGACGCCGAGCGGGTTCCGGGTGGATCCAGCTCGGGTCCGGCGGCGCTGGTTGCGGCGGGCGGCGCGCCGTGGGCATGGGGGACCGACACCGGGGGGTCGGTCCGCCAGCCCGCGGCGTTATGCGGGATCGTGGGAGTGAAGCCGACCTACGGCCTCGTGTCCCGTTACGGGATGATCGCCTTCGCCTCGAGCCTCGATCAGGCGTCGCCATTCGCGCGCACCGTCGAAGACGCGGCCATGCTGCTGCAACTGGCCTGCGGCCACGACCCGATGGACTCGACCTCTATCCCCGACGAGGTGCCCGACTTCCTCGATGGGATCGACGCCGGGATCGAGGGCATGCGCATCGGCGTGGTCAAGGAGTTCCAGGGCGAGGGAGCTCAACCGGGCGTGCGGACGCGCGTCGACGAGGCCTACAAGCGTCTCGAGAAACTGGGGGCGAAGATCGAGGAGATCTCACTTCCCTCTTTCGAGTACGGGATCTCGGCGTATTACTTGATCGCGCCGGCGGAGGCCTCCGCCAACCTGGCTCGATACGACGGGGTCCGCTATGGCTACCGGGCGCCCGCCGACGACATCGTCACGATGACATCACACACTCGCGAGGACGGCTTCGGCGACGAGGTGAAGCGCCGCATCATGCTCGGCACCTACGCGTTGTCGGCTGGGTACTACGACGCGTACTACGGCAAGGCGCTGCGCGTTAGATCGCTGATCATCCGCGACCTCGAGAAGGCGTACGAGAAGGTCGACCTGATCGCGTGCCCGACCTCGCCCACGACAGCGTTCAAGGTGGGGGAGAGGACCGCGGACCCACTCGCCATGTACCTGTCCGACATCTACACGGTGCCGGTGAATCTCGCCGGCAATGCAGGCATCAGTGTCCCGTGCGGCCTGTCGCCCGACGACGGTCTCCCCGTTGGTCTTCAACTGATCGCGAAAGCGCTGGACGAGCGCACGATGTTTCGAGCCGCTCACGCCTTCGAACGTGACTTCGGTTGGATCTCTTCCGCGGAGGGCAGGCCACCTCTTTGAGCGATCCTCGGATGGGGGGCCGGCCATGAGCACGACGACCTCCGACCTGTACGAGACGACCGTCGGGCTCGAGATCCACGTCGAGCTATCCACCGCGTCCAAGATGTTCTGCGGGTGCGGGGTCGCGTTCGCGGGCGAACCGAACACGCGCACCTGCCCGGTCTGCCTTGGGATGCCGGGCTCGCTGCCCGTGGTCAACGAGAGGGCGGTCGAGTACACGATGAAGATCGCTCTCGCACTGAACTGTCAGATCGTCGAGCACTCCCTGTTCCACCGCAAGAATTACTTCTATCCCGACATGCCTAAGAACTATCAGATCTCGCAATACGACTATCCCCTAGGGTCGAGTGGTGTCCTCGAGATCGCGGGTGGCTTCGGTACGACGCGGGTGGGCATAACTCGGGTGCACCTCGAGGAAGACACCGGCAAGTCCCAGCACATAGGTGGAAGCGGTCGGATCGCGGACTCGGACTACTCGCTCGAGGACTTCAATCGCGCCGGGACGCCGCTGGTCGAGATCGTTAGCGAGCCCGACATCCATTCCGCCGACGAGGCGCGCGTCTTCGTCACCGACCTTCGTGCGCTGATCGAGACCCTGGGGGTCTCGGATGTGCGCATGGAAGAGGGCTCCATGCGCGTCGATGCCAACGTCTCGGTGCGTCTCAAGGGGGCGGCGGGCTATGGCACCAAGGTCGAGGTCAAGAACATGAACTCGATCAGATCGGTGGGCCGGGCTCTCGAGTTCGAGGAGAAGCGGCAGCGCGAGGCATTGATGGCGGGTGACGAGCTCCTCCAGGAAACGCGCCACTTTGACGAGAAGACGGGCGCGACGTCCTCCCTTCGGACCAAGGAGTTCGCGTTCGACTACCGGTACTTCCCCGAACCGGATCTCGTCCCCTTCGAGCCGTCGCCGGAGTGGGTTGAGGCGGTCCGATCGTCATTGCCGGAGTTGCCCGTCGCGCGACGGGAACGGTTCGTGCGCGACTACGGCCTCGGTGAGGCGGACGTTGCATTGCTCACCACGTCGCGAGCGACTGCGGACTGGTTCGAGGCCGCAGCCCGAGCCTACGGAGGCGACGCGAAGAAGGTGGTGAACTGGATCATCGCCGACCTGTTCGGTCTCCTGAACGAAGCCGGCATCGAGCTGCCGCAGTCGAAGATCGCCCCCGAGCAATTGGCCGGCCTCGTGAAGCTCGTCGACGGCGCCACGATCTCGGGCAAGCAGGCAAAGTCCGTCCTCGTGGAGATGTTCGCCTCGGGCAAGGATGCGGACGCGGTCGCTCGCGAGAAGGGACTCGAACAGATCACCGATTCATCGGCCATCGAGAGCGTCGTCGATGAAGTCATCGGCGAGAATCAGGAGGCCGCCGACAAGGTGCGCGCCGGCAACCTAGGAACGATCGGGTTCCTCGTCGGCCAGGTCATGAAGAAGTCCCGCGGACAAGCCAATCCCAAGCTCGTGAACGAACTGCTGCGCTCGAAGCTGGAGGGATGAGATGGCCACGCTAGGCCGCGCCATCGGTGGTTGGAACGTCGTGCTCGAGATGGCCGCGACCTTGCCCGGACCGCCCGAAGTCGTGTGGGACTTGATCACCGATTGGGAGCATCAGGACGACTGGATGCTTGAGGCGAGCGACTTCGTAGTCCTGGGGTCGCAGCGCGAGGGCGTCGGTGTCGAGGCTGAAGCGACGATCAAGATCGGCGGCGTGAAAACTCGGGACCGGATACGGGTGGTCGCGTGGGAGCCGCTTCGCCTTCTCTCGATCGCACACGAGGGCTGGGTGGCCGGACGAGGAGAGTTGTCCCTCACCCCGATCGGTAAGGACCGAACCCACATGTTCTGGCGCGAGGAGCTCGAACCCCCGCTGGGCGTGCTCGGTTCGATCGGCTTGACCCTCTTCAAGCCGCTGATGGGCCGAATCTTCCGCCGGGACCTGAGGATCCTGGCCGGCCTCACCCGAGCTCGAGCCACAGCCCGAACCCCTTAGCCCGAGCCACCGCCGAACCCCCTGGCCCGCCGCCTGCACCTAAGTCTGTGGTCGGTCCTGGCCTAACGAGGCCGTTGGCCCCACCCGTTCTCGATCGTTTGCCCCCTAGGTTGCGTTTTTCGCAATCTCAAGCGCAAACGTCTGTATACCGAGCGCCTTACGTATCTCGAACGCTGTTTCTTCCGGCCGCTTTCGGAGGTCCTCCGTGGTGACGTGGAGCACTCGCCATCCGCATGCGGCTATCGCGCTCAGCCTCCGTCGATCGCGAGCCCAGTCTCTTCGTCCAGAATGGTGCTTGAAGCCGTCGGTCTCGATACCCAACCTTTCCCCGGGATAGGCGAAGTCGAAGCGTGCTACGAACTCGGATCCGTTCGACAGCCTGTACTGGCGGACAGGGCTCGGCAGCCGATGCTTGCGCATGAACTGAATGAAGCGTGTCTCGAGCCAGCTTTCGGTTGGGGGAGCGTGTGCGCGAAGCTCCAGTAGGGCTCGCAGAGGAGCGATTCCAGCAGAGCGTGTCGACCGGTGTCTCTGGATGAGGTTGTGTAGTCGGTCGTTCGACGTCAGGCCTCGGCGGAGGGCGTCTTCCAGAGCGATCTCTAGCCGGTCTCTTTCGACGATCGCGGCCAGGTCCATGAGCGTCCGCTCAGGAGTCGTGAGGGGGATGCCTTTCCGCCGCCGGATCTCTGCCTGTGGGAGAGACGAGCGGCGATGGATGATGATTGAAACCGCCTTTGCCTTGAGGCTCCGACTCGTCGTTATCTCCGTTGTGTAGTTGCCTTCGAATCCCTCGAGGCTCATCAAGCTGGCCGCGCACCGGTGGGATGCTGCTGATCCCTCGCCGGCCCACAAACAAGCAGCCAAGGCGAGTTGTTCCTTGCTCTTGAGGGAGCCCGGGGTGGCGAAGACATGTGGGAACACTCGTTGCAGTTTGGCGGCGCCACCCACCGACTGATCTGGGAGGGAGTGAAACCGATCTCGTTCAGTTGCTCGCGATCGATGAGCCCGTACTGGCGTTCGGAAGTACGGGTGAGTTGATCGTGGAGTCGACGATTGCCCTCCACGTTGCGTTTTCCGCAATCCATGGCGCAAACGATGCTTGTAGCGGCCTGCGAGCGCGGTGGCGCCGGCTACTTCCTGCACGATTGCGGGAGGGGCGAGGGCTGCATTCCCTGGTTGGCCGGACGCGAGGCGGTGGTGGAGGCTGCTTTTCTGGTTGGCGGCCTCACGCGAGCCCGAGCCACGGCCCGAACCTAAGTTGGGGGCGGTGGTGGGGGACTACTTCTCTGCTTTGGTGGTGGGGTCGGCGCGTAGGGAGATCGCGCCTTGGTGGATCGTGCGAGCGCCCATGAGGATCAGGAACACCGCGAAGATGTTCTGTAGCGCCTCGGCGTCCATGGCGAGGGCAAGCGATGAACCAAGTAGCGCGCCGGCCGTTCCTCCGAGCCCGACGAGCGCGGCGTGCTTGAACGAAACGTAGCCGCGCCGGAGATGGGCGAGGACGCCCACCACGGCGGTCGGAACGATCACCAGCAGCGATGTGCCCTCTGCGACGTGCTGACTCTCGTCGAGCACCACGACCATGAACGGCACCATCAGCAAGCCGCCGCCAACCCCGAACAGTGCCGACAGGATGCCGACCACCAGTCCCGCCACGACCACCAAGGCGAGCGTTCCGCCGCTCACGACAGCACCATCTGCAACCCCACCGCGACCACGAGGATCCCGAACATCACCTTCAGCAGGCCCTCGCTCGCGCCGGCCATCAGCCGCGCCCCGAGGGGCGCCCCCACGAGGGCCCCTGCGGCCAGCAGTCCGGCAAGGCCGAGATCGACGCTCCCGTCGACGGCGAACCGTCCGGCCCCCACGATGGCGATAGGGACGATGGCGGCCAGGGAGGTGGCGTGAGCCTCGTGCTCGCTCAAGCCCGCGAAGGCCGCCAGCAGGGGAACGATCAGGATCCCTCCGCCGACCCCGAGCAGGCCGCTCGCCAGCCCAGCCACCAAGCCGATGCCGATGGGGATCGCTACGGCGCGCGGGGAGCCGATCGCGCGCGGGGAACTCAGGAGAGGAGCTCGGCCACGCGGGTGATGCCCTCGATGATGTCGTCGTCGCCGAGGGCGTAGCTGAGACGCATGTAACCCGGAGCACCGAAACCATCCCCGGGAACCATCGCGACTCGCGCGTGGGTAAGAACGATGTCGGTCAGCGTCAAGGTGTCCGTGATGGAGGTTCCTGCGATCTCGCGCCCGATCACCCCGGCGAAGGATGGGAAGCAGTAAAAGGCTCCCTCGGGCTCGTAGCACGACACGCCATCGATCTCGTTCAGCATCTTGTGCATCGTGATGCGCCGGCGATCGAACGCAGCGCGCATCTCGCCGGCAGCCGACAGGTCACCGGTCACGGCGGCGAGCGCGGCCGCCTGGGCCACATTCGAGACGTTGGAGGTCGTGTGTGACTGGAGCGACGCGGCTCCTTTGATGACGGCTGGGGGCCCGATGACCCACCCCACTCGCCATCCGGTCATCGCATAGGTCTTCGCAACGCCGTTGATGACGAGGCAGCGATCCGCGAGCTCGGGCACCAGGACCGGCATGGAATGAAAGCGACTGTCGCCGTAAACGAGGTGCTCGTAGATCTCGTCCGTAACGACCCAGAGGCCACGTTCCGCCGCCCATCTGCCTATCGCTTCGATCTCTGCGCGCGGATAGACGGCACCGGTCGGGTTCGAAGGCGATACGAACAGCAACGCCTTGGTCTTGGGGGTAACGGCGCGTTCGAGTTGATCGATCGTGACGCGGAAGCCCGTGGCCTCGGTCGTGGGCAGCTCGACGGTGACGCCGTCGGCGAGGTGGATCATCTCGGGGTAGCTAACCCAGTAGGGGGCCGGCACGATGACCTCGTCTCCTGGATCCAGGATCGACAGGAACGCGTTGTACAGGGCGTGTTTGCCGCCGTTGGTGACGAGGACCTGGTTCGCGGCCACCTCGAGGCTCGAGTCGCGCGCCGTTTTGGCAGCGATGGCTTCGCGCAACAGAGGCAACCCTCCGGCGGGGGTGTAGTGGTGGTAGACGGGGTCGGCGCACGCGGCCGTAGCCGCTTCGACGATGTGGGCGGGGGTGGGAAAATCGGGTTCCCCGGCGCCGAAGCCGATGACGTTCTCACCTGCAGCCTTGAGGGCTTTCGCCTTGGCATCGATCGCGAGGGTCGATGACTCGGTGATGCTGGCTACGCGCTTCGATAAGCGAGGGTCGGGCATCTACGCATGATATTCAGGGTTCGCAGCCCCGCCCGGACGTCGATCCCCACACGGAGATGAGGACAGAGTGACCGCCGACGACATCGCCATACCCAGCGAGTTGCTGCCGGGCGATGGACGCTTCGGATCGGGCCCTTCGAAGGTGCGGCGGGAGGCGGTCGAGGCCCTCACCGCCGCAGCCCCGACCTATCTCGGGACCAGCCATCGACGGGATGGCGTCAAGCAGGTCATCGGGCGGATCAGAGAGGGGCTCGGCCAGTTCTTCTCGCTGCCGGATGGCTACGAGGTCGTTCTGGGCAACGGCGGCTCGACCATGTTGTGGGACGGGCTCGTCTTCGGGTTCATCGACCAGGCCAGCCTGCATTACGTCTTCGGCGAGTTCTCGGCCAAGTTCGCCGAGGCCACTGCTCTGGCGTTGCACCTTCGACCGCCCGTCGTGATCGAGGCGGAGCCGGGAACGCACCCGCCTTTCGAGGTGGCCGAGCGGATCGACGTCTTCGCCCTGACGCACAACGAGACCTCTACCGGCGTGTCCATGCCGGTGAAGCGCCCCGGGACCGAGGGGCTGGTGGCGGTGGACGCAACCTCTGCGGCCGGCGGGTTGAGGGTGGACCCCAGGGATTTCGACATCTATTACTTCGCGCCCCAGAAGTGCTTCGCGTCCGACGGCGGGCTCTGGCTCGCGCTGTGCTCGCCGGCTGCGATCGAGCGAATCGAGACCCTGGGGGAGTCGGACCGTTACATCCCCTTGTCCCTCGACCTTCTCGTGGCGCTGACCAACTCCCGGCTGGACCAGACATACAACACGCCCGCGCTGGCGACTCTGTTCCTTTTGGCGCATCAGATCGATTGGATGCTGGAACAAGGGGGACTCGAGTGGGCCGCGTCTCGGTGCGACGATTCGGCCCACCGTCTCTACACGTGGGCCGACAAGGCCGCCTACGCGCGACCTTTCGTTGTGGACCCGGGCGAGCGCAGTCACGTCGTCGGGACCATCGACTTCGAGGATGAGGTCGACGCCGGCGCCGTGGCACGCGTCCTGCGGAGCAACGGCGTCGTCGATGTCGAGCCGTACCGCAAGCTGGGACGCAATCAACTTCGCGTGGCGTTGTATCCGGCGATCGATCCCGACGATGTCGAAGCCCTCACACACAGCGTGGACTTCGCAGTGGATGCCCTTCGTGGAGATTCGTAGGGCGAACGCCGAAGACGCATCCGGCATCGCGAGAGCGCACGTCGAATCGTGGCGCGCGGCCTACAAGGGGATCGTGTCGGACGAGCTCCTCGCGGCGAGGGACATGGATGATCGGCTTGCGACGTGGAGCGCTCAACTCGAACGAGACGAACCAAACGCCCGGGTCTACGTCGTCGACTTCGACGGCGAGGTGGGTGGGTTCGCATTCTCCCAACCCTGTGGGGACGAAGATCTCGCGGCCGAGCAGGTAGCCGAACTGACGGCCTTGTACCTGCGACCCGCCTACTTCGGTCGCGGCGCAGGTACGGCTCTGGCCGACGCGGCATTGCGGGACTTGCGGGAGGCGGGTTTCGACGAAGTCGTCTTGTGGGTGCTCGAGGAGAACGTTGGCGCACGGCGCTTCTACGAGCGCACCGGTTGGAAGTGGGACGGGACGCGGGCTCCCTGCTATCGGGCCTTCGCCGCTCCGGCGCTTCGCTACCGGCGCGGCCCCTGACTTACGATGGCGCGATGAAGGTGCTGGTAACAGAGCAACTGTCGGAGGCGGGCCTCGATCTGCTCCGGCGGGAACTCGACGTCGATGTTCGTTCGGGGCTCTCGCCCGATGACCTGTCCTCGATCATCGCCGGATACGACGCGCTAATCATCCGCTCGGCGACCAAGGTGGACGCGGCTCTTTTGGATCGCGCGGAGAACCTCAAGGTCGTTGGTCGGGCGGGCATCGGACTGGACAACGTCGATGTCGACGCGGCCACGCGCCACGGCGTCCTCGTGGTGAATGCACCCCAGTCGAACGTGTTGTCGGCTGCAGAGCACACGATGGCGTTGTTGCTCGCTCAGGCTCGCAACATCCCACAGGCCCATACCGCCCTCACCTCGGGCTCATGGGAGCGGGAGAAATGGCAGGGAGTCGAGCTGCACTCGAAGACGCTCGGGATCGTCGGTCTCGGTCGCGTCGGCACGCTGGTCGCCCAGCGGGCGAGCGCCTTCGGCATGAACGTCGTCGCCTACGACCCCTACGTCTCGGCCAGCCGCGCCGCCCAGATGGGCGTTCGACTCGTGCCCTCGGTGGCCGAGGTTTGCGCGGCCGCCGATTTCCTGACGATCCACCTTCCCAAGACCCCCGAGACGGTCGGCATCATCGGCGAGCGGGAACTGGCCACCGCGAAGCCGGGCTTGCGCATCGTCAATACGGCCCGGGGAGGGCTCGTCGACGAAGACGCGCTGCTTCGCGCCCTCAAGGACGGTCGCGTCGCGGGCGCGGCGATCGACGTCTTCGTCTCGGAGCCCGTCACGGAGCATCCGTTGTTCGCCCTCGAGAACGTCGTCGTGACCCCACACCTGGGCGCGTCGACGGCAGAGGCTCAGGACAAGGCCGGGATGGCGATCGCCGAACAGGTCGGCCTCGCCTTGCGCGGTGAGTTCGTGCCATACGCCGTCAACCTTGAGGTCGGAGCGGACATCCCCGAGCCCGTGCGTCCGTACCTCGGGCTGGCCGAGCGGCTCGGGCGCGTCGCCGTGGCGTTAGCCGGCACCGGCATCGAGGGCCTTCGATTCGAGTACTACGGAGGGATCGCGGAGCACGATACGCGCGCCCTCACCTTGACGGGATTGAAGGGTGCGTTCTCATCGGTGATGCACGAGCCGGTGACGTTCGTGAACGCACCGCTGCTCGCGAAAGAGCGCGGCATCTCGGTGGAGGAGACGAAGTCGTCTCAGTCGCTCGACTACGTGAACCTGATCGAGGTCCGAGCTGAATGCGAAGGGGAGACCGTTTCGGTGGCCGGCGTGCTCGTCGGCAAGAGAGACAACGAGAAGCTCGTCAGGATCTACGGATACGAGGTGGACATGGCATTCTCGCCGATCATCGCATTGTTCCGGTACGAGGACCGGCCCGGCATCGTCGGGGCCGTCGGCAGCCTCCTCGGCGCGGCCGGGGTCAACATCGCGAATATGCAGGTGGCCCGGCATACGGAGGGGGGCGAAGCGCTGATGGCTATGGCGGTCGACTCGCCGATACCTCAAGATGTACTGGACGAGATCGTGAGCCAGGCCGCCATGCGTGACGCGCGTTTGATCGTCCTGGACCCCGAGGCTAGGGAGGCGTAATGCCCGTGCAGCCGGTCGACCTGGTGTGGATGAACGGCAAGCTGGTCGAGTGGGCTAGCGCCACGGTTCACGTGCTGACTCATGCGCTGCACTACGGCACCGGGGTCTTCGAGGGCATCCGCTGTTACGAGACCGAGAAGGGGCCGGCGGTATTCCGGCTGCGGGATCACCTGATGCGCATGGAACGTTCGGCAAAGATCTTCTTGATGGAGATCCCGTATTCGGTCGACGAGCTCGTCGAAGCTACGCACCAGCTGATCCTTCGCAATCGTCTTCAGACCTGCTACGTGCGACCGATCGCGTTCAGAGGCTTTGGCGACATGGGAGTCAATCCCGATAACAACCCGATCGATGTGACGATCGCGGTGTGGCCGTGGGGGACCTATCTCGGCGAGGATGCCTTGACGAAAGGCGTTCGGATGACCGTGTCGTCATGGCGCCGCCACGACCCGAACGTGATCCCTCCGCAAGCCAAGGTGACGGGCGGATACATCAACTCTTCGATGGCGAAACTGGAGGCCGTTCGGGGCGGTTTCGATGAAGCGATCATGCTCAACCCGGACGGCTTTGTCTCGGAGGCCACCGGCGAGAATCTCTTCATCGTCAACGGCGGCGAGATCTTCACGCCCCCCATCGCTTCTGGTCCACTTCCGGGCATCACGCGTGGCACGGTCATGCGCATCGCGGCAGATCTCGGTATCCAGGTAAGGGAGAGGGTTCTCTCGCGGGCGGATCTTTATACGGCCGATGAGATGTTCTGCACCGGGACCGCGGCCGAGGTGACCCCGATCCGAGAGATCGACGGGCGCATCATCGGCGACCCGGGCCCGACCACGATGGCGATCCAGCACAAGTACTTCGAGATCGTCAAGGGGCAAGACGAGAAGTACGCCGACTGGCTCGACGTAGTCGGCTGAGCGTGACAGAAGGCGTCCGCACCCGGATCGCTCCGGCACCGAGTGGTTCGATCCATGTCGGGAACGCGCGCACCGCGCTCTACAACTGGTTGTTCGCACGCCATCACGGAGGGACTTTCGTGCTGCGCGTCGAGGACACGGATCGCAAGCGCGCCACCGACGAGGCCTACGGCGCCGTGCTCGAAGACCTTCGTTGGCTCGGCCTGGACTGGGACGAGGGCCCCGAGGTGGGAGGTGACCTGGGCCCCTACCGCCAGAGCGAAAGGCTCGAGCGATATCGCAGCGCGACATCGGACCTGGTCGAACGCGGCGCCGCATATCCCTGCTATTGCACGCCCGAAGAATTGGACGAGCGCCGCAAGCTGGCACAGGCGGCGGGCCGGCCCCAGGGATACGACCGTCAGTGCCGCGAGCTGTCGGGGGAACATAGAGCGTCCTACGAGGCCGACGGGCGCACCCATGTCGTGCGGTTCAAAGTCCCAGATGGGCGAACGGTCGTCTTCGGCGACGTAGTGCGCGGAGAGATATCGACGCAGACCTCGCAGATCCAGGATTTCGTCTTGATGCGCTCGGATGGATCCCCCATGTACATGCTCGCGACGACCGTTGACGACGCCCTCATGAACATCACGCACATCATCCGCGGCGAGGACCTCATCTCCGCGACGCCGAGACAGCTTCTGTTGCGCGAGGCGATGGCGGTGGCGGGCGTTCCGGTGTTCGCTCACCTCCCGTTGCTGGTCGACGATCGGGGCAAGCCGCTGTCGAAGAGGTGGGGTGACGTGGCGGTGAGTGCGTACCGCGATCAGGGGTATCTGCCGGAGGCCATGGTGAACTACCTGGCGCTTCTCGGATGGTCCTACGACGACAAGACAAACATCTTCTCGCTCGACGAGCTCGTGGAGCATTTCGGGCTCGAGCGGGTGGCTCGCAATCCCGCTGCGTTCGACGTGAACAAGCTCGAGTGGTTGAACGGGCACTACATCCGGCAGATGACGCCGGAGGCCCTCGCCGAGGCGCTCGTACCGTTCTGCGCCGCGGCCGGCTTCGAGGCAGGCGACGATCGGGGCCGAGCGGTCCTCAGGGATGTTTCTCCGCTCCTCGTCGAGCGCTTGAAGAGGCTAGACGAGGCGCCGCCGATGGTGCGTTTCTTGTTCGAGGACGTGTCTCCGGACGCAAAGGCGGCCACGACCATCGACGGTCGGGCCGACTACCTGGTCGAGGCCGCGGTCCGGCTGGAGGGTCTCGAGAAGTGGGCGACCGCTGCGATCGAGGACGCATTGAGGACGCTCGCCGCGGAGCGAGAGCTCAAGTCGAAGCAAGCGTTCCAGCCGATCCGGGCCGCGGTGACGGGGACCCTGATATCGCCCCCGTTGTTCGAATCGCTCGAGATCCTCGGGCAACAGGAGACGGTGAAGCGCCTTCGAAGAGCGGCCGCGTAGCGCAGGGGACGACTGTTATCCTCGGTCGGTCGCCAGGCGCGTAGCCCGATGTGGGCGTGTGCCCGACTTTTGGGGCGTGGGGTAACCTGGCAGCCCGGCGGATTCTGGTTCCGTTAGTCCTGGTTCGAATCCAGGCGCCCCAGCTGGATCGGCTTCAGATCGCC
>JACCXF010000215.1 GCA_013697295.1 Actinomycetota bacterium
GACGATCGCACCCGATCGGGCGGTGGCCGTCATCGGCATGTCCCCATTGGCAGCCTCGTCCAGCAGGTCAAAGGCGCGCATCCTGTGGTTCCTGAGCGGAACCGGAACTGGATCCCGCGCAAGCAGCGAAGAGGAGGGCCGCGATGGGGAGAAGAAGTTTCCTCTGCACCTTGGAAGTTCGTCGGTGCGCCCTCAGGCGGATTGGTCGACCGGCCCCGCTTCTTCCCCCGTGGGCTCGATAACCTCCGCACCATCGTCCATCGCCAGATCTATCGCGGTGGGTGCCTCGGGCGGAACGAGTCCGCGCTCCGCCAGGCGCAAGGCGGTTGCGGCGGTGCGGCCGTCCCCGCTCTTCAACGCCCATGCTCCCTGGGCGACGAGGCGGGCGCAGGCGTATGTGGAGGCTACGCCCATCGCCAGGGATCGAGCGTTGGCCTCGGCGCGTTCACGATCATCATGGAGGTGCAGTGCCCGGCGCTCGATCTCGTCGAGGGCCCGCTCCGCTGCGCGGCGCGCTGGCATCAAAGCCGGCTCCGAACCGGCCCTTTCCATCGACTCGCGCGCATCTCTTACGATCGCATCGAGTGCATCCGATCGCATGGCCGCCCGCATCAGGTCCAACGCGAGAACGTTGGTCGTGCCCTCCCAGATCGGGATCACATGCGTGTTGCGAACCAACGCGGGAATCGTCGAATCCTCGCAGTAGCCCACGCCACCGACCGCCTCCATGGCCTCTGTGACCCCAGCTATGGCCCACCGACCCGTGGCCAGCTTCGTCACCGGCGTGAGCCCACGCAACAACGCAACATCGCTTGCGGACGCGGCCCCGGCCTCGACCCGACCGAGCAGCTCGCAGCATCGGAGGACCAGCTCGAGAGCCGCGGCGTAGTCGACCGCGAGATCAACAAGGGTGGAGCGGTGGGCGGGGAGGTCCTGAAGGGACGCGCCGCCGATCTTCCTCACGCGTGCGTAAGCGCGGGCCCATGAGAGTCCTCGGGCGAGGGCTCCGGAGGCTCCGAGCGAGTTATGGATCCTCGTGATGTTGAGCATCGTCGAGATGCGCTTCACGCCCGCGCCGTCCAGCGGATCTCCGATGGCGGTCGCGAACGACCCTTGGAGCTCGAGTTCAGCCGTGGGCAAAGCCCTGGTCCCAAGCTTGTCCTTGAGCCTGCGGACGAAGATGGAGTTCGGCCTCCCATCCGGCGTTCGGCGATGCACCAGGAACAGGGACAGGCCGCGCAGCCCCGGAGGAGCGTGCTGAGGACGAGCGAGCGTGAGTGCGACCTCGGCGGTGGTCGCGCTCGTGAACCACTTCGTCCCCCACAGTCGCCAGCCGTCGCCGACGGGCACGGCTACCGTGCCGGTCACAGAGACGTCGGACCCCCCCCGCGGTCTCGGTCATCCATTGCCCGCTGGTCCAGGCGCGGCCGTGATCGCGCGTCGTTAGTCGATCAACAACGCTCAGTTCGTTCGGCCCGCCATGCTCCAGCAGTGTGCGAGCTGCCCCATCCGTCATCGCGATGGGACAGGACGCCAGGGCCGACGAAGGTCCCCACAAGCTAAGGATCCCCGCCCAGACCAGTCGGGCGCGCTCGTCGAAGATGGAGTTCTCGTAGGGCAGCGCGGTAACCCCCGCCTCAACCCCGATCCTCCCCAGATCCAGCCATGCATCCGACACGACGATGTCGTCGATACGCTCGCCCCAGGTCGTGTACGGGATGTGTCGAGGGGGCTCTGACTCGGCGCGCATCGCGAGCTCCAAGGTGTCGGGAGCAACAACGACACGCCCGAGGTGCGCCAGCTCGGGCTCGGCGTGGCCGAACAGTTCATCGCCGAGGTAGAAGCGAAGCGCTTCGCGCAGCGTGCGATCTGAACCCCACGTGTCGGGGAGCTCGGGAGGTGACTGCAAGAAGTCCGACATGCCTTCTAGCTTATGCTCGCCCACGATGAGTGACCTGGCTGTCGAGGTTCACGGTCTCAAGAAATCCTACGGACAACTCGAGGCCGTGAAAGGGATCGATCTGAGCGTGCGCGAGGGGGAGGTTTTCTCCCTCCTCGGCCCCAATGGAGCCGGGAAGACCACGACCGTCGAGATCCTGGAAGGGCATCGCACGCGAAGCGCGGGAGAGGTCAGCGTTCTTGGATTCGACCCCGCCAAGAAGGACCGGGCGTTCTGGGAGAGCATCGGGATCGTCCTTCAAGAGACGGGGGTCGAGCCTTATCTCACGGTAGAGGAAGTGATCGAGCTCTATCGCGGCTACTACCCGGACCCGCTTCCACTCGATGAGATCATCGAGATCGTCGAGCTGAACGAGAAACGCAAAGAGCGAGTGCGCCGGTTATCGGGCGGCCAGCAACGCCGTCTCGACGTTGCGGTCGGATTGGCGGGTAATCCTCGCCTTCTGTTCCTGGATGAGCCCACCACAGGCTTCGACCCATCGGCGCGTCGCAACGCGTGGAAGATGATCGACAATCTGAGAAGCACCGGCAAGACCATCGTGCTCACGACGCACTACATGGACGAGGCCCAGTTACTCGCCGACCATCTGGCGATCATCGTCGCCGGCAGCATCGTTGCCGAAGGGACCCCCAGCGGACTCATCTCGAGCCAGTACGCGTCGACGAAGATCGAATTCGTCCTCCCCGAAGGAGAGCATGAGCTTCCTTCGAACCTCCGATCCCAGGCCGTCCGAGCCCGCGACTCGATCATGCTGAGCTCGGACGACCCGATGCACGCGCTGCACGAGCTCACCGGGTGGGCGCTCGAGCAGCGCGTGCAGTTGGAGGGCCTCACCGTCACTAAGCCGTCTTTGGAAGACGTCTACCTCAAGCTCACCGGCAGCGCCTACGGGCAGGCTTCGGGATCGCATGAGTGACCTCGGCCTGGCAGCCCGCCAGATCCGCTACGAGAATCGATCCTTCTGGCGTAATCCCGCGTCGGCCTTCTTCACCTTCGTCTTCCCGATCATGTTCCTTGTGATCTTCAACCTGCTATTCGGGAGCGGCGACTATCAAGGGTTCGGGAAGACGACGAGCGTCTCGACCTTCTACGTCCCTGCGATCGCCGCGTTCGCTGTGATCACCGCGACGTATACGAACCTGGCCATCTCCGTTTCATTCGCTCGGGATGAAGGCGTTCTGAAACGGGTTCGAGGCACACCACTTCCCAGTTGGGCGTACCTGGCAGGGCGGATCGGCCACTCGACCTTGATGTGCGTGCTGTTGGTGGCCATCGTCACCCTCTTCGGGGTCCTCTTCTACGGCGTCGACGTTCCGGGCAACAAGATGCCCGCCTTCGTCGTTGCGGTGATCGTCGGAGCCGCTTCGTTCTCCGCGCTCGGCCTTGCGCTCACAGGTCTCATACCGAACGCTGAGGCGGCGCCTCCTATAACGAACGCGACCATCCTTCCGTTGCTGTTCGTGTCCGACATCTTCATCCCTCTAGAGGACGCTCCGAAATGGCTTGCAACCGTTGCGGGGATCTTTCCGATCAAGCACTACTCCGCAGCGATGTTGACCGCATTCAATCCCTTCGACTCCGGCTCCGGATTCGCGTGGGGGGACCTTGCGGTAGTGGCCGCGTGGGGCGTGGCGGGGGTGCTCCTCGCTATCCGATTCTTCTCGTGGGAGCCGCGGCGCTAACTGATGAGGGGGCGAGCGCGGAACCCGTCGTCGACCACGACGGCGTTACCTTCTCGCTCCCAGATGCGGATAACGCTCTGGTCTCCGTCTCGTTGCTGCAGGAGCTGCAAAGACCAAGACTGGGGCCCGTATTCAGACGGGATGAGGACGATGTCGCATGGCGCCTGAGATTCCCGCGCCCCGCCGTGGATCGGATGGAGTACAAACTCGAGCTCGTTCACAACGAGGGCGCGCGGGAAGTTATCTGCGACCCGAACAATCCCAAGCGCACTCCCGGGGCATTCGGCGACAAGTCGGTCATCGAGTTCCCGGGGTACCGGCCCCCGGCCTGGATGGCCAGCTCCCCTGCCGGCGGAGTCACGACGGATCTGTCCCTTCGGTCGAGCGTCCTGAAAAGCGAGTTCACGGTGAAGCTGTGGGCCACCCCGGGCACCTCGGAAGACACGCCGCTTCCCTTACTGGTGGTTCATGACGGTCCCGAGTACGCGTCGTTATCCGGTCTCTTACGTTTCCTCAGTGTGATGAACGAGCTCGGGCGAGTTCCGCCTATGCGGGCCGCTCTTCTTCCGCCCATCCACCGCAACGAGGATTACTCGGCCTCGGCTGGGTACGGACGAGCGCTGACGCACGAGATCCTGCCCGGCATCCAGAAGGTTGCTCCGACCCCGCGGTGTCGTTACATGCGGATAGGCATGGGCGCGAGTCTGGGGGCGCTGGCGATGCTCCATGCGCACCGGTCCAACCCCGCATCCTTCGGGGCGCTGTTCCTTCAATCGGGCAGTTTCTTCCGGCAGCGCTACGACCAACAGGAAGCGAGCTTCCCTCGTTTTGGCAGGATCGATCGCTTCGTGGGAACCGTCCTCTCGGCCGGCGATTGGGTGGACCCCATTCCGATAACGATGACGTGTGGAGCGGTCGAGGAGAATCTCTCCAACAATCTGGCGATCGGACACGCTCTTGCCCGGCAAGGCTATGAGGTTCGTGTGCACCAGAACCGAGATGCCCACAACTGGGTCGGGTGGCGTGACGCGTTCGACCTCCTCCTGCCGGACCTCTTGAAGAGGATGTGGTCATGAGGCGCGAGTACGTCGAGATCCATTCGCCGACGATCGGAACTGGCGGGATGCTCGCGTACGGTCATTTCGGACGCCCTCTGTTGGCTTTCCCGTCCGAACAGGGCCGTTGCGGCGACTACGAGGACCGGATGATGATCGCGTCCATGGCCCCATTGATCGAGGCCGGGCGGTTGAAAGTCTATTGCGTGGACAGCTACGACGCCCAGAGCTGGCAGGACAAGAACGCGGCCCTGGAGGAGCGGGCACGTCGCCACGGCCTGTACGAAGAATGGATCCTCGGCCACGTGGTTCCGTGGATATTCAACGATTGCGGAGGTCCGGTGGAAATCATGACGACGGGTTGCAGCTTTGGCGCCTACCATGCCGCCAACTTCTCTCTCAAGAGGGCGGACCTCTTCCCGCTGGCCGTGTGCCAGAGCGGCGTCTACGACGTCTCTGTCGTGGGTTGGGGTGATCGCGGCGACGCCACGTACTTCAACAACCCGATGGACTACGTTCCGAACCTCGCGGGCGACCATCTGCGGTGGCTGCGGGACCGCGTTCACTTGCAGTTGGTCTGTGGCCAAGGTCAGTGGGAGGACACCACGGGCGCGCTGGACTCGACGAAGGCGTTCGCCCGGCTGCTTGGGGACAAGGACATACCGCACGACATGGATCTCTGGGGGCATGACGTCCCGCACGACTGGCCGTCATGGCGCGATCAGATCGCCCACCATCTCCCCCGGTTTTGCTAGGTGGCGATGCACCGACACCTCATCGGGATGCTCCTCGGTACCGAGGAAGATTGGCCGTCCGCGTTCGAGACACTCATGCGCCGGTACGTTCCCAAGATCTCGTACGGCGGCGCAGAACATCACTTCGATGTCGAGCGGATCACCATCGAGCCGTTCGATCTGCGGTCGGTGCCTCGCTACTCACTGGTCATCGATCGCCTGGCGCATTGGTACTACGTCCCCCGTGAATGGCTGAAGAAGATCGCGCTCATGGACGACGTCTACCTGTTGAACAACCCATTCACTTTCCAGTCCATGGAAAAGCATTCCGCGTACTGCGCCATGATGCGCCTCGGTTTGAAGATCCCGGATACATGGATGATCCCGTACAAGCAGCCGCCTGAGAATCCGCGTTTCCCATACACCGCGGCGAAGTACAACCGGCCATTCAAACTCGAGGACATCGCGGAGCAGGTGGGCTACCCGTTGTTCATGAAGCCCTTCGATGGCGGAGCGTGGGTGGGCGTCACCCGAATCGCGGATCACGGCGAGCTCAACCGCCGCTACGACGAGTCGGGCGAGCGCCTCATGCACCTGCAATCCTCGGTCGAGGACTTCGAGGTGTTCGCTCGAAGCCTCTCGATCGGCGCGGAAACCATGGTCATGAACTACGACCCGGACAAGCCGCTTCACGATCGCTACCAGGTCGACCACGATTTCCTCACGCCTGAGCTCGGGCAAGAGATCATCGCGATCAGCCGGCTCGTGAATTCTTTCTTCCGCTGGGAGTTCAACTCGTGCGAGATGATCGTCAAGGACGGAGAGGTTTGCCCCATCGATTATGCGAACGCGTGCCCCGATATGTCGATCATCAGCCTCCACTACTACTTCCCTTGGGCGATCAAGGCGCTTGCCAAGTGGACGCTTTTCTGCACGGTGACCGGACGCAAGATGCCCATCGATCTCGACGCCCGTCGCTACTTCGACATCGGCGATGACGACACCCTGCCGTACGCCGAGAAGCTCGCTGCGTACGCGACTCTTGCGGACCGTCACTTCGACTCAAGCAGCTACCAGGAGTTCTGCGACGCGCATCTGGCCGAGGTGGACGATGCGATGGTCGAATACGTCGAGAGCTCCGGATTCGACCGCCTGCTCGTCGATACGGTCCGGGACGCGTTCCCCAGCCACGAGCACGACGCTTTCATCGCGCACTATCGGGGCCTCCTGGGGGCCTGGGCCTCCGACCAGAGCGCCTCCGGTCCTGGGTGAACCAGCCCGATTCATAGGCATTTGCCCGATTCATCGCCCTGTGGGTGCCCTGGGGGGCACAACACCGGCCGGACCGCAACGAAGCAGTCTATCTCTGGGGAGGGATGCCAGCATCCGGATCTGGTCCAAAACATCGATTTTGCCAACAGCGCGTCGTGTGAGAGCGGGGCCCCCGACCAGGATCCGATCGCGTGGGACGACCGCAACGGGCACGGGACCCACACCGCCGGCACCATAGCCGCGGCCTCGAACGGGATCGGCATCGTCGGCGTTGCACCCAACGTCAAAGTCGCCGGTATCAAGGCGTCCAATGACGACGGCTACTTCTTCCCTGAAATGGTCGTGTGTGCGTTCATGTGGGCTGGCTCGCGCCACCTCGATGTAACCAATAACAGCTACTTCGCCGACCCATACCTCTTCAATTGCCACAACGACCCAGCCCAGCAGGCCATCTGGAAGGCGGAGCAACGGGCGATCCGCTACGCCATGACGGAGGGCGTAACCGTGGTCGCCTCAGAAGGGAACGAGAGCACGGACCTCTCGCACCCGAAGGTCGACGTGATCAGTCCCGACTTCCCTCCAGGAACTGAAGAGGAACGGGAGATCTCGAACAATTGCGTCGTCGTTCCCGTTGAGGTCGCCGGGGTGGTCGGCGTGACCGCCAGCGGGGCGAACGAGCAAACCGACAACGACGAGGACGACGATTACCTCAAGTCGTTCTATTCGAGCTACGGCGTCTCGACGGCCGACGTCGTCGCTCCGGGGGGTGACTCGATCTTCGGGCGGAACCCCGAGGCGCCCAACGGGCGCGTGCTCTCAACCTATCCGTTGGACTCGTTCTGCCGCCCGGATCGGAGGATGGTGGACCCCAACGAGCCAACGGCCGCGTACTGCTACCTCCAGGGCACTTCGATGGCTGGGCCACACGTGGCCGGCGTCGCAGCTCTGATCGTCAGCCGCTACGGGGATGCTTCGAACCCGCAGAACGGCAAGATGCGGCCGGGGCAGGTCGCCGCGTATCTGGAGCAGACCGCGGATCCCCAACCGTGTCCCACGCAGCTTCCGCCGGGCTATCTGGAGATCTTCACGCAGAATAATGGCGAACCTCAGAGCTGCTCAGGGGGTCCGGGCCACAACTCGTGGTACGGCAATGGCCGGGTCGACGCTCTCGCGGCCATCACGCACGATACGCAGAACAAATAGAGCGAGAACCGGCCGGCTAAACGACGCCGGTTGAGAGAGGGCGGGGCTTCGGTTCCGCCCTCTCTCGCGTTCACTCGTCTGCTTGCTGAGATGCCATGCGGTGCTTGGCGGCCTCGTCGTAGTTCACCCTGTAGCGGCGTAGGGACGGGAACCTGAACGCAACGGCTGCGGTGCCCACGAGGCAGGCGGCGCCCCCGATCAACACGGACGCCTCCGCGCTCGTCGCTCCGGCGACGAGGCCCGCCTCAACATCGCCGAGGCGCGGCCCACCCGTGACGATCATCAGGTTCACGGCGGACGCACGACCGAGGAGGTGGGGAGGCGTCGCTTGCTGGAGGATCGTCCCTCGGAACACCGCGCTGATGACGTCCGCTGCGCCCGCGGCGGCGAGCAACGCGAGCGTGAGCGGCAGCGACCACAGGGACAGTCCCGCGAGGGCGATCGCGCCGCCCCAGGCGACGACGGCGAAGATGACCGCTCGTCCCTGATGTCTCACGCGCTCGACCCACCCCGATGAAAGAGCGCCGAGGAGGGCTCCGGCCGCAGGGGCTGCGTACAACAAACCCAGGCCGGCGGCGCCGAGTTCGAAGACGCGCGCGGACAACTCGGGGAACACCGCTCGCGGCATACCAAAGATCATCGCAACGAGGTCGACGACGAAGATCGAAAGGATCACGGGGGTGCGGAAGGTGAATCGAAGACCTTCCCGCACCGCTTCCAAACCCTTGCTTTGGCCGGCAACGGCGCCCGCGCTCACGGGCACCCACCGCAGCGCCGCGAACGAGGCGAGGAAGGTGACGCAGTCAAGGACGTAGATCCAGAAGACGCCGTTGAACGCCGCTATCAGCAGTCCCCCGACGGCCGGTCCGGCGATCTGCGTCACCTGAAAGGTGACTTGCCGCAGCGCCATCGCCGCCGGGACCTTGTCCGGAGACACCAGACTCCTGACCATCGCGGTACGCGGAGGCCCGTCGAGGGCGTGGAACGACGACGCCACCGCCACGAGGACATAGATGGCGATCAGGGGCGGAGTCTCCATCGTGCTGAGGACCGCGAGGCCGGCGGTGCTGACCATCAACCCGACCTGAGCGCGGGCGATGAGCGTTCGTCTGTCGACCCGGTCGGCGAGAGCACCGCCGAAGATCGATAACGCGATCAGCGGCCCCACCTCTGCAAGCCCGATGAGACCACCCGCCACCGTCGACCCCGTCAACTCGTACACCTGCCAGGGCACCGCGACGTAGCGCATGTTCGTCCCGGCTAGAGAGACCAACTGACCGAACCACAACGCACGGTACCCGGGCGAGTCTCGGAGCGGCGTGATGTCGAGGGCTAACGCTCGCGCGCGCGCGAAGCGCTTGCTCACGTGTTCCTCGTCCCCGACGTGGACTGTGGATCCTGTGCCGTCACTGCTCCGTTAGATATCAGTAATCGATGTTGGAGTACTGCTTGAGTTTCTTCCGGCTATGCAGGGCGTCGATGAGCCTGACGGTTCCCGAACGCGATCGCATGACGATGGACTGGGTGACCGCGCTCGATGCTCGGTAACGAACGCCCTTCACCAGATCACCATCGGTGATGCCGGTGGCGGCGAAGAACACGTTGTCACTAGAAACGAGGTCGTCGATGGATAGAACCTTGTCCATGTCGTAGCCTTCCGCCACGGCTCGTCCTCGCTCCTCGTCGTTCCTCGGCCACAAACGTCCCTGCATGCTGCCGCCCATGCACTTGAGAGCGGCCGCTGCGATGACGCCTTCGGGCGTTCCGCCGATGCCGATGTACATGTCGAGGCCCGAATCCTCACGGGCCGCAGCGATCGCCCCGGCGACGTCTCCGTCGGGGATGAACTGGATCCGGGCCCCCGCCTCGCGCACCTCTTTTACGATCTGCTCATGGCGAGGACGATCGAGAACTACGACCGTAAGGTCCGCTACTTCGCCACCCTTTATCTTGGCGATGCGGTTGAGGTTGTCCGCGACCGGTGCGTCGATGTCGATCACGTCAGCAGCCTGTTCACTGACAGCCAACTTCTCCATGTAGACGCAGGGACCGGGGTCGAACATCGTCCCGCGTTCGGCGAGCGCGACCACGGCCAGGGCGCCGGGTTGACCTTTGGCCGTGAGGGTGGT
>JACCXF010000245.1 GCA_013697295.1 Actinomycetota bacterium
CGGACGAGGATGTCGAGTGCTTCGGCCGGAGTGGCACCGGTCAGAGCGCGAAGGCGGGCGGCGTAGTCTGTGTCCGACCGCCTTGCTTGCGGTGGAACGGGGTCCAGTACGACACCCCCCCCGAAGGTGAGCATCCGCCCCGCATCTCGGAGGACGAAGCGATCCCCTCTCTGAAGGACGAGCGGGTCGCGCGCATATAACTGCGCGACGGTCGACTGTCCGCCACGCAAGCGCTGCTCGACACCCAGCAGGCTTATCCGCACGGGGGTCTCGGCCGAGCCCACATACAGAAGGTGCGCGCCGCGAGCGGTGAGCTCGTGAGCCTCCCCGATGAGGCGCTCCTCGAAGACCTCGACGTGGGCGTCGAAACGCCTCGTTGAGCGCCATCCCCCCGGTGACACGATCGCGTCGCCTCGTTGCGCGCCGGCTCGTTCTAGCCCGGCGAGGTTGAGGGCGACTCGGTTGCCCGGAGCGGCAGACGTCAGCGTCTTCTTGTGACTTTGAAGCGCACGGATCCGGGCCTTCCGGCCCTCGGGAGCGATCTCGACCTCCATCCCGACCGACAACGTTCCACCCATCAATGACCCCGTGACTACGGTCCCGGCGCCGGCGATGGTGAAGACCCGGTCGACCCATAATCTCGGTCTGCCCGTATCGGGCGGCGCGGGCGTCCTGGATACAACGTCGTCCAGCGCCCCCACCAACGCTTCCAGCCCCTCACCCGTTGTTGCTGAACAAGCGATCACCGGCGCGTCACGCAGGCTGGAAACGCCGAGACGTTTGTTCACGTCTGTGCGCGTGCGTTCGAGAGTGGCCTCGTCCACCTGGTCGGACTTCGTAAGGACCACCACACCGGATCGCACGCGAAGGGCATCGAGGATGGCAAGGTGTTCGGCCGATTGTGGCATCCATCCCTCGTTGGCGGCCACGACGAACATGCAGATCGAGATTCCACCCGCGCCGGCGAGCATGTTCTTTATGAACCGTTCGTGGCCCGGGACGTCGATCAGGCCGACTTCGTTGCCGGAGGGCAGAGTGAGCCACGCGAACCCGAGATCGATGGTGAGCCCCCGACGCTTCTCTTCCTCGAAACGGTCGGGGTCGATCCCCGTCAACCGCTCGACGAGAGTCGACTTCCCGTGATCCACATGCCCCGCTGTGCCGATGACGTGCATACGTCGCAACATAAACCCGGTGGTCGCGGCTAACTCCCTCCTAGGCGGGTAGGAACGGCCGATGAGCACGAACGCGATCGTCGACATCGACGGCACGCTCGTCGACACGAACTACCACCACACGCTTGCTTGGTTCCATGCCTTCAAGACGCACGGACAGGTCTTGCCACTGTGGCGGATCCACCGGGACATCGGGATGGGGGGCCACAACCAGCGGGGTGGGCGGTAACTTGAAGCCATGATGGGTGAGGGTGGGCGCGTGGGGGCTGTCGTGCGGGCCGAGGCGTTGGCTTACGAGGGTGGGCAGAGCGTCGTACGGGTCGACTCGGTGGCGGCCGAGGAGCCGCTCGAGATCCGGTTGTTGTTGGGCGGTGAGACGCGAACCATCGCGATCACCATGCGGACCCCGGGAGCCGACTTCGAGCTCGCGACCGGATTTCTCTTCGGCGAGGGTGTCATCTCGTCGGGAGCCGATGTTTCGGCTATCAGTTACTGCGTCGACAGGACGATCGGCGAGGAGCAGCGATACAACATCGTCAACGTGCGGCTCGCGCCCCGGGCTAGGCCCGATCTCAGGCCGCTGGAGCGGCACTTCTTTACCTCCAGCGCCTGTGGGGTTTGTGGGAAGGCGGCGCTGGAAGCGCTTGCTATCCGGCGTAAACCCCTGCGTGGGGGGTTGACCGTGGATCCGAAGTTGCTACTCGGCCTTCCGGACAAGCTGCGTTCTGCCCAGGGCGTTTTCGATGCCACGGGAGGGTTGCACGCGGCCGGGCTGTTCGACCCGAACGGAGCTCTCGTCGAGCTTCGGGAGGACGTCGGCCGTCACAATGCCCTCGACAAGCTGATCGGCTGGTCGTTGCTGCAGGGCCACATTCCATTAAGCGAGAGCGTGCTGGTTTTCAGCGGTCGCGCGAGCTACGAGTTGATGCAGAAAGCGCTCGTGGCCGGAGTCCCGATCGTCTGTGCGGTGTCGGCCCCCAGCAGCCTCGCCGTGGCCGTGGCCCAGGAGTTCGGGATGACGCTCGTCGGCTTCCTGCGAGATAGCAGGTTCAACGTCTACGCCGGGCAGAACCGCTTCGATCCCTCTCTCTTAGAGGCGGATCGGGCTAAAGCTGGTCCTCCAAGCGGTCGATAGACGGAACGGAGGTTCGCCTCCACGAGAAAGGCAAACCCGCTGCGAGGCGGGGACGCAAAGCCAGGGGTCTCGAAGTGAGGCAGCCCAGCCACCGAATGGAGGACAGAGTGATTCTCTTGCGAACTTCAACTCCGGAAGCACTCCCTTCGCTTTTTCGTATGCCCGTCTCTTGGCCGCCCGTAGGTATCCCCCCACCTGCGGAGCCCGAGGACGAGTAGGAGCGACCTTCAGTAGGCCCGAACAGATCGGGACGGGGTCCCCTCCCCCGAAGTGAAGAGGAAAAAGCGGCCGGCCCCCGGCCGCTTTTTCTTCCTTCCTTCCTGGCCTTAGCCCAGCACCCTTCTGATCGCCGCCGCAAGCGTACGGTCGTCGTCCGGCGCAACCGTGCGGAGGTCCAGGAGGACGCGATCCTCTTCCACCCGAGCGACGATCGGTGGATCGGAGCGGCGCAACGAACGCTGCAGCTCTGAGGCGCCGGCGCGATCGGGTAGGAGTGCCACCGCCCATGAACCGACCTCGACGTCCGGCAGAGATCCGCCCCCAGCGACGGATCGTGTTGGGAAGGCCTCGACCTTGATCGAACCGATCTCGCGCAGCTCCTCTGCTATCGCTCGGGCCCGCCGTTCGAGTTCGTCCGCGTCGGTGCGAGCCATTCGCCAGAGTGGGATCTCGTCCGTCCGTCCGTCGAGGTAAAGGCGAAGGGTTGCCTCGAGGGCGGCGAGCGTCATCTTGTCGACTCGCAGCACACGAAGAAGGGGATGGCGCTCCAACTGAATGATGTGATGCGTGTGTCCCACGATGATGCCGGCCTGCGGACCTCCGAGGAGCTTGTCGCCGGAGAACATCGCGACGTTCGCTCCATCCTCCAAAGCCACCTGGACGAGCGGCTCTCCTGTGAAGTCGGCTGGAGCATCATCGGTAACCAACCCCGAGCCGAGATCGTGAAGGAATGTAACTCCCCGCCCGGTCGCTAGGCGCGCAAGGTCTCGCGCGGGAACCGTCGACGTGAATCCGACGACCTTGTAGTTGGAGGGGTGCACCTTCAGGATCGCAGCGGTGTCGGGTGAGATCGCTCGCTCGTAGTCCACGAGGTGGGTCCGGTTGGTGGTCCCGACCTCGACCAGACGCGCGCCCGAGATAGACATGATGTCGGGGATACGAAACTCGCCTCCGATCTCAACGAGCTCTCCGCGACTGATGATGACCTCGCGTCCGGAGCAAAGAGCTGCCAGGGTCAGGAGAACGGCGGCGGCGTTGTTGTTGACCACGATGGCCGCCTCGGCTCCGGTGACGCGGGCGATGAGACGTGTGGCATGCGCGTAACGACTCCCTCGCCGGCCCTCAGAGAGGTCGTATTCCAGATTTGAATAGGTGCCGGCGACCTCAATCACCGCTCTAATCTGCTCCGATCCCATGGGCGCGCGTCCGAGATTGGTGTGGATGATCACGCCGGTTGCGTTGATCACACGAACGAGTCCCATTCGTAGCTCTTCGATCATTAGCGTCTCGGCTCGATCGATGATGGCGTCGAAGTCCGGGGCTTCGGATCCCTGTCGAACCTCCACCCGGGCTTCGTCCAGAGCTCGACGTGCCATTGCCGTGGCTCTCGCCTGCGGGCCGTCGAAGCCCATCGACCCGACCACCTTGTCAACGGCGGGAAGGGAACGCAAGCGCTCATTCGTGGCGCGGGTATCTTCTTGCGTCATGACCTAGGGGTTGTAGTCGAGGATGCGCCTGCGCATGGCCTCTTGGATCGCGGAGACGCGATTGTTGACGTGCAGCTTGGAGTAGATGTTCGCGACATGAGTCGTCACCGTTCGCTCGGAGATAGACAGACGGCTTGCGATTGTCTTGTTTGGGAGCCCCTCGCTCATGAGCTGCAGGATCTCCCGCTCGCGCGGGGTGAGCGGCTGGAAGACCTCTGCGACCTCGGCCTTTTGGTAACTCTGAAACTCGGACAACACCTGGGACGCAAGTGCCGGATCCAAACGCCCCTGGCCCTGAGAAACCGACTTCACCGTCGAGACCACCTCGTCCAGCTCGGCCGTCTTCAACAGGTATCCCGAGGCGCCCGCCTTCAGAGCGTCGAACAGGAAGCGCTGCTCGTCATGGCCGGACAGGACCACGACACTCACGTTTGGGAACGCGTCCTTGATCTCACGGGTTGCCTCGATCCCGTCCTTGTTCGGCATGATCACGTCCATCAGGACCACATCGGGCATATTGGCCCCGACCACGGCAAGAGCCTCGGTTCCGTCGGAGGCCTCGCCTACGACCTCGATATCTCCGCCGCTTTCGAGCATCGTCTTCATTCCCCGGCGAAGCAGGGTCTGGTCGTCGATGAGCACGACCCGCACGACGTCGGGCGAGGTTCCCATAAGAGGAATGATAGGCCGCGTGGGGGCGGACATGTCGGAACAGGACCCAAACCCCGCGTAACGGGCAAGAAGGACATCGAGAATAACAAGAAGGACGTCGAGAACAAGGGGGTCTGAGGGAAGGGGCCCGTCTCTACCCCCGATCCCCCGAGGTGA
>JACCXF010000268.1 GCA_013697295.1 Actinomycetota bacterium
TGGACGACAAGTGGATGGGGCACGAGGTGCTGGACCAACCGTCGGAACGTCGCGACACGCCCGCATGGACCTTGTTCCAGACCAAGATCATCAAGACCGTACTGAGTCGCGAGGGGTTCGGGGCCGACGAGATACCGGATCTCTTCTTCACGAACTACAAGCAGATCGACGAGATCGGGCACAACTTCAACCTGTTGCAGCCGGAGATGCGCGAGATCCTGCGCTACTCGGACGAGGCCTTGAAAGATCTGACGGAGTTCCTGAACAGCGAGGTGGGGCAAGAGCAGTGGGTGGTCGTCATGACTGCCGACCACGGGGTCGCGCCCGACCCCCAGGCCGCCGGCGCGTGGCCCATCCGGATGCAATATCTGCAGAGCGACGTAGCGGAACACTTCGGCGTCGGGGTCGAGGAGATGTTCGTCGAGACCAGTCCCGTGGGTTTCTGGTTCGACCAGCAAACGATGGAAGCGGAAGGGATCACGTCGGAAGAAGTGGCCGACTTCATGGTCGACTACCGGCTCGATGCGAACGCGCCGGCCGGTGAAGACCTTCCGAGCCAGTACCGCGATCGGCTCAAAGAGCCCATCTTCGAAGCGGCGTTCCCCAGTGCCGCCATGGGCGAGATATGGAACTGCGTGAAGGAGAGCGATTGAGCGCCGGGGGCCGGCTCCTCGGCTGCGGCCTCCTCGTGACGATTTTTCTCGTCGCCTGCACCGGTTCGGGATCGGAAGGGCCCCCGGATCCGGACGACCCTGCAAACGGCACCTCCGACGCTGCGCCCAACGTCCTGATCATCGTGACCGACGATCAGCGAGCGGAGGGAACGCTGGACGTCATGCCCACGCTACGCAGACTGTTCGAGGAGGAAGGCACGTCGTTCACCAACGCCGTCGCCACCACTCCCCTGTGCTGCCCGTCGCGCGCCGGGATCTTCACCGGGCAGTACTCACATAACCACGGCGTGACGCGCAACAACAAAGGTCCCGAGATGGACGAAAGATCGGCGCTTCCGCATTACCTGCAGGAGGCGGGATATCGCACCGCGTTGGTCGGGAAGTACCTGCAGGGCATCCTCGGGATCAAACGACCCCCGAACTTCGACGACTTCACTATCTCGGGCGGACTCAAGTACTACGAGCGACCAACGAATGTTGACGGGAAGCAACGGATCATCGCCCGGCACGCGACGGACTTCATGGGGGATATGGCAGCGCGCTACATACGGAGGTTCGAGGAGCGAGACGATCAACCCTGGTTCCTCTACGTCGCCCCTAATGCCCCTCACAAGCCCTTCGAACCAGAGACGAAGTACGCGGAGGCGGAGGTCCCTGCCTTCGAGCCCGACGAAGCGGCACTCGAGACCGACGTCTCGGATAAACCTCCGTACGTAACGGATACCGACTTCACGCTCGGAGAGCCTCAGACGGTTTGGACCCAACAGCTTCGGCTGCTGATGTCGGTAGACGATCTGGTGGGCAAGATCTTCCGTGCCATCGAGGCGGGCGACGAGGAAAACACTCTCGCCTTTTACATGTCGGACAATGGGTTGATGCTGGGTGAACATGGGCTCTTTGCGAAACGCGTTCCCTACCATCAGTCGGTCGCCATACCTCTGCTTGCTAGGTGGCCGGATCACATCGAGGCTGGGGCCGAGGACGATCGGATGGTTGCGAATATCGATCTCGCGCCCACGATCATGGGGGCGGCGGGCATCGAACCATCGGCTGAGTTCCCGATCGATGGGCGATCGCTACTGTCGGACGCCCGGCGCGATCGCATCCTTCTAGAGGAGTACGAGAACACGGTGCACGGCTTGCCGGATTGGGCCTCGATCCTGAGCAACTCCTACCAATTCACCGAGTATTACGAGAAGGGAACCGGGGACCTCATGTATCGCGAGTACTACGACCTCGAGTCGGATCCCTTCGCGCTCGAGAACCTCCTCGGGGACGACGACCCGGACAACGATCCCGACCTGCAGAGTCTGGGTGAGGATCTGGACGCGATCCGATCCTGCGTGGGAGCCGAATGTCCGTGAGCGCGCATAGGACCGTGCACCGGTGCGCGATCGTGCTTCTCGTTCTCGGCCTGACGCTGGCCGCGTGCACGTCATCCCAAGATCCCGCCGACCCCGATAGCGGGGGCCCGGGCCCCGACACTGGATCGCAGACGTCCACCGAACGCGCTGCGGGCCCCGCCTTTGAAACCGCTTGCAACCTTCCCACCAAAGAGTTGCAGCGTCTGCGTAGGGGCTACATGCCCGGCAGGTCACCTGAGATCGTCGTGGTGCCGAAGGAGCCCAACTACTTCGGCGGGTTCACCACCTGGACCCATTCCGGGCCCTGGGACTACGTGCAGAACGTACCGGTCATGTTCTACGGGCCGGGATTCATCCGGCCGCAAGGTGAGATAGCGGTCGACGGATCCAGCGTCGCGGACATCTCGCCCACACTCGCCGAGCTTCTTCGGATCGAGTGGCCAGAGGATCGCCCGGGGGTCCCCGTCGCCGAGGCGCTGCTGCCGGACGATCGCCGAGACACTCCCAAGCTGATCGTGGTGGTCGTGTGGGACGGCGGGGGCTGGAACGTCCTCGATCGATGGGGCGACTCGTGGCCGAACCTGAAAAGGATGATGGCTGAGGGAACGACGGTCACGAACGCGGACGTCGGCTCGAGTCCCTCGGTCACCCCTGCCATCCACGCATCGATCGGCACCGGGACCTTCCCGAAGCAACACGGCATTGTCGACATCCCCATCCGCCGGGGAGACCGGATCGTGGGGTCGTGGGACGCCGCCGAGAAGTCCCCTCGTTACTTGAAGTCCACCACCCTCGCGGACATCTACGACCCGACGACGAACAACGAAGCCGAGGTCGCGATGATCGCCGAGAACAACTGGCACCTTGGGATGATCGGGCACGGCTCCTATATCGATGGGGGCGACAAGGACATCGCCGCGATGGTCGAGGGCAGCGACGGCTCTCTCGTCACTTCCGAGTGGTACTCGCTCCCCGATTATCTAGCCGACACGGAAGGACTCGAAGACGACGTTCGCTCCGTGGACCAGGCCGACGGTCGGGTCGACTCCGCCTGGATGGGTCATGAGCTGCTGACCGACCCCGGCGACTTCAGGCACACCCCGGTATGGGAGCTCTTCCAAACTCGGCTCCTGAAGGCCCTGATTGACGAGGGCGAGTTCGGCAGCGACAGCGTGACCGATCTGATCTACACGAACTTCAAACAGATCGATCTGATCGGACACGATTGGAACATGCTCAGTCCGGAGGTCGAGAACACCGTGAAGTACTCCGACGACGCCCTCGGCGAGCTCGTGGAACACATGAACGCCACCGTCGGCCGTAACGAATGGGTCATCGCCATGACCGCGGACCACGGTCAGTCTCCCGAGGCCGAGAGCACGGGAGCCTGGCCCATCGCGATCCAAACCCTGATGGGGCAGACCGCGGACCATTTCGGAGTGGGCGTCGACGACCTCTTCCAACAGCAGCGACCGGGGGCGCTGTGGCTGGATCGCGACACCCTCGAGCGGGAGGGCATCTCGGAACGGGCCATCGCGGAGTTCATCCTCGACTACCGGCTGGAGAACAACGTCTCCGGCGACGTGCCGAGCGAATATCGCTCGCGCCTCGACGAAAAGCTCATGGCCGCTGCTTATCCGTATCGCTGGATGCCCGAGATCTGGGACAGGTGTGTGCTCGATCGATGAGGCCTAGGATGCACGAGGAGCGCACGATGAGCGGCGGCGCGAGCCTCGCAGGCGCTCCTCACAGGAACCGGAGGAAAGCTTGACGCCCCCGAACGTCTTTTTCTTGGCGATCGACTCACTGAGAGCCGACGCGGTCTTTGGAGACCACATCTCCACGCCCAACTTCGACGCGCACGCAAGCCGAGGTGCGGGCTTCAAGCAATGCGTCGCCACGACGACTACCACGACGCCGTCCTTCTCTTCGATGCTCACCGGCTGCTATCCCCCGAAGCACGGCGTGCGTGGGCTTCAGGGTTACCAGTTGTCGCAGGGCGTGACGACGTGGAGCGAGGCCTTCGCCGCGGCCGGATACAGCACCCATGCGGAAGTAACCGGACCTTTGCTGCCGGCGACCGGGATACTGCGCGGCTTCCAGGAATCACGCCACCGGCCCGCGTATCGCGTTCCCTTCTTCGGATGGCGCGACGAGGTCGTCGAACGGATGCGTGCCTACGCCGACCCCTGGTTCATGATGCTCCACATCTGGGAGGTACATCGTCCGTACCGCGCACCGCCCGACTTCGCCAAGAGGAAGGACAAGGCCGGGTACGAAGCCGCAGTTCACGCGACGGACGACTGGCTGGCGCCCGTATTCGAGGCCGCGGGGGACAACACGATCGTGGTGATCACAGGTGACCACGGCGAGGATTACCCGGATACACACCTCGAGTTCCAGCTGGTACGGGCAGCCCGCCGACTACGTCGCGGGTTCAAGCTATCGGGCTGGTTCCCGTTCCTCGACAACAAGCTCGCGGGGCTCGAGATAGGACACGGCTTCGCCCTGTACGAGCATCTGGTGCGGGTACCGCTGATCATCTCGGGACCCGGAGTGGCACCGGCCGCTATCGAGGAGCAGGTTCGCCACATCGATCTCTTCCCGACGATCGCAGACCTATGCGGCGTGGACATACCTACGGGCATCGACGGTCGCAGCCTGCGGAGCGGCATGGAGGGCGGTTCGCTGGTCGAGGAACCCGCTTACATGGAGGCGGTCGGGGTCAAACTCGGCGGCGACCGCATCGCCGGCGTGAGGACCCCCGATTGGAAGCTACTCAAGCCGCCGTCCGGCAAGTCGGCCCTCTACAAGCTGAACGGGGGGGCGCCGCCGGACGAGAAGCACAACCTGTATCGCCGGTACCCGGAGGTCGCCCGCCAGCTCGAGAGCGTGATCGACCAGGTCAACTCCACCGAGGTCGTGGCCGAGTCCGGCATGACCAGCGAGGAAGAAGCCACCGTCGAACAACACCTCCGCGACCTCGGCTATCTGTAGGTGACGGCTTGTTCTTCGTAGTCGGGTCGGCGCGCTCGGGCACAACCCTCGTGCGGATGATGCTCAACGCTCACTCCGACATCGCCGTTCCTCCCGAGTCTCGCTTCATCGTCGAGCTGTGGAGCGACCAGGATGAGGTGGAGGTCGATGGCTTCCTGCGCGAGCTCGAGGCCCACAAGCGCTGGTCCTCGTGGGAGACTTCTATCGGCTCCGTGC
>JACCXF010000275.1 GCA_013697295.1 Actinomycetota bacterium
AAGCCGGCATGGCAATGGGTCAGTGTGGGCGGAGTCCTGGGCGGAGTCCTGTGGATCGTTGCATCGCTCGCCTTCGGTTGGTACGCGAACAGCAGCTTCGCCAATTACAACGAGACCTATGGCCCCATCGGGGGAGTGATCGTTCTCATCTTCTGGCTCTATCTGAGCTCGATCGCGATCCTGATCGGCGGCGAATGGAACGCCGAGATGGAGCGCCAGGCTGCAACGAGAGAGGGTTAAGGACAGAAACTGGAAGGATTGCTAAACGGGGATCGGGGGTAAGCTGAAGACATCCTCGCCGTGGCTCATCCGGCCGAAAGGTTGCGCTTTCCGGGGAAGAGATCAAGTACCAGGAAACCCGCAGCAGCACTGATCCCACCGAAAGGGATGGTCATGTCACAAACTCTCGAATCACCTCCTTCCGCGCGCGCCACCGATGTCCAAGGCGTGATCGAGCTGGATCCCCGCGAAGCAACCTTCCAACGCCGAGCGGTATTGATCTTGACGATCCTGCCGTTCGCCGGCGTGTTCGGAGCCATCGCCTTGTTCTGGGGAACGGGGCTGAGCGCGGTCACGGCCGCTATCGCCCTCGTGTTCTACGTCTTCAGCGGTATGGGCGTCACCGTCGGTTTCCACCGATTGTTCACGCACAAGAGTTTCGAAGCCAGCCGCGGCCTCAAACTGGCGCTGGCTATCGGCGGGTCGTTCGCGGTGCAAGGCTCGATCATCAGTTGGGTCGCGGCGCACCGCCGCCATCACGCGTATTCAGATCGCGAAGGAGACCCACATTCCCCGCACCTGGATGAAGGCCCCGGCTTGCGCGGCGTCGTCCGGGGGTTATGGCACGCGCATATCGGATGGCTGACGTCTCCTGAGAAGACCGACATCGAAAGATGGGCGCCCGACCTCTTGAAGGACCCCGACCTCGTGAAGATCGATCGTTGGTTCCCCCGGCTCTCCATCTTGTCCTTTACGCTTCCGGCACTGATCGGCGTCGCCGTTACTCGCTCCTTGTGGGGAGGGATCGCCGCCTTCATCTGGGGCTCCCTGGTGCGTGTTTTCTTCCTCCACCACGTCACCTGGAGCATTAACTCGATCTGCCACTTCTACGGCGAACGACCCTTCAAGAGCCTCGATTTCTCGACGAACAACTGGGTCCTTGCGATCATCTCGTTCGGCGAGTCGTGGCATAACAACCATCACGCCTTCCCGACTTCTGCTCGCCATGGCATCGGCCGGGGACAGATCGACGTAAGCGCTGGACTGATCTCACTCTTCGAGAAGCTGCATCTGGCTACAAAGGTGAAGGTCGTCAAGCCAAAGCAGCTTGCGGCAAAGGCCATCCAGGAGTTCAAACCCCGTCGAAGCATCGTGGAGCACCACTAGCTCCACTATCGGCTTCGAGCCACCTCGATCACCGCTCGCGCGTGCCGGCGAGCCGAAGCTCGCGACATCGGTCCTCCGGGCAACTCGACCACGAAAGCAGGCTTGGTCGGGAAGCGGTGGTTCTGCCATCGCGTGGCGGTTCCGGGCAAGGGATCGAGCCTTCGTAGCGGGAGGCCTACGAGCCTCGCATAGCGTCGCTTCACCGCCACGTGGCTTCCGGTCTTGACGACGAGGGCCATCGCCTGGTGGTACCAGATCGTGAGATCGGGACGCTCATCAAGGATGAATGAACGAGCTGCGCGCGATTCCGGCTCCGACCATCTGCGTGGGCCGGAGTAGTAGGTGGACCATCGGCTCCCGATGTGCCGCCACCTTCGCCCGAAGTTCCTGTTCAGATCCACTCCGCGCGCGTTCTGCCGCGTACCTGCGTTCATGCCGTCGGGGTTGAGTGTCCAGACGACCCATATCTCGAGGTTGTTGGGAGGAGCCATGTTTCGAAGCCGCCTGATGATCCGCCTGCCTGCGCATTCGTTTCCGTGTATGCAACCAACCACGAGGACGGATCGCCGGCTCCCCACGTCGCCGCCGCGTACCGCCCGGATCCGTTGTCCGTTGACCGAACGTCCGATAGTCACGCGACGGATCCCAACCGGAGTCGCCGAGTCCAGCAGGACAGGGCCTTGCGGTGGGGCAGCAAGAGAGACAGCGGCCCCGATCGCCAGCATCCCGGCAAGCACGCGGCGCGCCGGACATGGGCTCATAGCATCCGCCTCAGCCGCTGCCGAAATTCCCTCACCTCGCGCCACATCCAGTCGGTGTGGTCGCTCCTCCATCCCATCAGGTCCCTGAAGAACGGACTGTTGTTCGTCATGGCATGACCGATGATGTTGCGCATCTTGATATCGAAGCGAAGCTTGAGATGCCGAACGAGTCTTAGGGCGGGCCTTATCTGCTTCCCTCGCTGAAGGATCTGACGAGAGGCCCAATGCGAGCCCTGGCCGGTCACCTGCACCATCTCGACCCCGATGGCTCGATGGTTGAGTCCGATCGCGTGTCGACATCGGATGCGGGGCCGAACGAGCTCCCCTATCTTTCCGCCCTGGCCGATCAGATATTGCGCACAGACACCCGGGTACTCGTCGCGATTCGGTGTGTTCGAGGCGAACCATCCGCGCGCCCCCGAATAGGAGTCGCCGGCGGTGAAGTGAAGAACGATGATCCTTGGGTCGCGCAGCCGCCAGCTTGCGTGTCCGTAGTGGCGTCGAGAGTAGCGAGCCATCTGGGTTCTCCGTTGCTCGCCGTAAGGGATGTGGTCGTCGACGATGTGCGGGCGCATGTTGTTACCTGCGATCGCTGCAGTCAAAGGCGCACTGATCAAGATCGTGGACGCGAGAGGGCTGATGATCAGCAACGCAACGAAGGAACGGTAAGGGTGGGGGCGATGCATGGATCCGATCCTATTCGGCCCTCACAGGCAAGAGACCGCGCCGCTGCGACTTTCCTTCTCCGCGCTCCCGCGCGTTCCACGGAAACCATGGGACGAGATGGGCCAGCCGCCGGTCCGACCCATAGACGAGCAGAACGAGCATGGCGCCGTAAACGGGAAGATGACCGATGAGTTCGCTCGCTCCGAGAAAGAAAAGCGTTGCATTGAACGGTATGCCCGCCACTATCACGGCGACCTGGGGCAGAGCCCCGGAGATGATCAAGAGACCAAACAGCAACTCGACCGCTCCGGCAAGTCGGATGAATGCCTCGTTCGAGATATCGAAACCCAATGTGTGCAGGATGTTGAACGCCGGATAGCGCTCGAGGAACGCTATCGCCAGGTCGGGGCGGGCGAGCTTCTCCGTGAATGCGAGCACCACCAGCGCGCCGCCGACAAGCAGACGAAGACTTAGCAAGGCACTCGCGAGACGAGCGGGCTCCGCCTGCACGCGTCCTCCGGGGCTGCGGTCGTCGGGTGGAAGCATCGCGAGGAAGAGGGCTATCCCGAGCAGGTCAACGCGTTCGAGTATGGGGACCACCCCGTACCCCAACGCCCCGAGCGGCCCCGCTATCACCAGGAGCCAGGCCGCCGGACGCACGCGATAACCCGCGATGAGCCAGATCCCGATGACGGCTTCCAGGAACGCGAGCAGCGTTCCGAACCAATTGTCGGGGAGCTCTAGCGAAGGAGCGAGATAGGAGCCGCTTGCCGCCTGGGACAAGAGGGATACTCCGGCGTGGAGGCCGAGGAGTCTCGGGATCCAGGGCGAGAAGCGTCCGAGCGGGGCGAGGAAGGGAAGCTCAGGCCGCGGGAGCCGGGTCGCCACCAGGCGCCAGACCACCACAACGATCACGACGGCCAGGACCGCCCCAAGGGTGACCGGATGAGCTACGAAGTCCCACGAGTAGCCGGGTCTTTGTTCGGTGAACCATGTCTCGTGCGCGAGTTGCATATCAGTGTTGAGGCTAACGGGTGCAGTAGCGTGCTCGGAACGTCAGGAACGCGCGAGGTGACTGGAGCGACGGTGCGAAAGAAGCGAGCCGACGGCCGAGCGGTGGACGATGTGCCCGCGTACCGCCAGATCATGCCTTACATAATGCGGGGGCGGAACGAGTCCGCTGTTCTGCTCGAACAAAAGATCGACGTATCGACGACCCTCCGCTTTGTCGAGGGATTCGACGAAGACCCGCAGCCTAGGGTTTTCGACGTTCTGATGTGGTCTGCGGTGCAGACGCTGTCCCACTTTCCGAAGCTGAACCGGTTCGTTGCGGGGGGTCGCCTGTACCAGCGAGATGGCATCTGGTTGTCTTACTCGGCGAAGAAGGAGATGGCCGAGGCGGCTCCTGTGATCGTTCTGAAGCGCCAGTTCGATCCGAACGAATCCTTCAGTGAGATGGTTCGCGCGATGCGGTCTCAACTGGCCGGGGGACGGACTTCGGAGAGGAGTTACACGGACGACGAGCTCGATCTCGTATTAAGGTTAAAGGGTTTGCCTCTACGTATGCTGCTTGGCCTCGAGCGCGTTGGCGACGCCTTCGGGCTCCTACCCCGCTCCTACGTCGAGAACGATCCTCTATTCGCCAGCGCGTTCGTTGCGAACCTCGGGAGCCTCGGATTGGACGCGGCATACCATCACCTCTATGAGTACGGGACGATCTCGATGTTCTGCACCATGGGCCGCGTGCATGACAAAGACGGCGCTCCGAACCTCACGTTGAAGTACTCGTATGACGAGCGCGTGGAGGACGGTTTCTACGCCCACGAGGCCATCGAGTATCTCCGCGGCCTCATCGAGGATCCACGGTCCGCGGGCGCCGTGTAGCCGTCTCGACCGTTTGGGAACCATCGTCCGAATCTCACAAGGGACGTTTGCGCCATACCCGTCATCGAAGGGGACTTTCCTGGCCAACACCATTACGCTGTGTCACCGCAGTGGGTTGTGCGGGAAGGGATCGAGACGGAGAGTTATCAGATGAGGGGCACGTCGTACGCCACAGGCGTCGGACCTGAGGGGGTCAAGATGGAAGTCCAACCGCGCGCTCTGCGCATCGGGGAAGAAGGTAAGCCGGAAACCTGGGACCCGACCGAGCCACCCGTGCCGGCGGAGGTTCCCGTCGAGCCGGCTCCCGAACCCGTCGTACCGGTATCGCTCTGGGGACGGGCTGCATGAAGATCGAATACGTCCCAGGCTCGACGCAAGTCTCCGACTACGCGGGAACCCTCGAGGGGTGGCGGCTCTGGGTCGCGCGCCGTCATGAGATCAAGTACTTCGACGGAAGCCGTGACGCCCGCGTGAAGTTGCGCGGCCCCTATCTCCTTCGCAGCGTGACAGCCGAAGACATGTGGCGTCCGAAGCAGCCGATGGTTGCCGATTGCAACGTCACGCCGGGGTATCGCTTCGATCTCACCCACGGAGACGAGGATCACGCGTGCCCCGACTCCGAGTGCAAGTGCGGGATCTACGCGGTCCACTCGCTAAAAAAGCTGATGGAGATGTACGAAGGAACCTCACGCGCTTACTTTCGGTTCGACATGGAACGTCACACCGCCGTCGTGGGCAAGGTCAAGCTCTGGGGCAAGGTCATCCCTGCCCAGTGGGGATGGCGGGCACAGTACGGCTACCCTTCGAGCCTCTACATCATCGACACGTTCATGGGGCGCATCCGCAATCGACACGCACGGGTGAAAGAGGATCTGAAGCACTACGGGGTCCCTATCGAGTTCATGACCCCGGCGGAACTGTTGAGCCACTCGGCGAACGACCATTCGGAGAGCGGGGACGAGGTCATCGACCTCACTGCGCTGGAGCCCTAGGCCGATCCTCGGTTCATCTCGGCGATGTCAAAGTTCGTCTACCGAGAACGTGTCGCACGCGTTGGGGTCGCCATCTTCGTAACCATTGGTGAACCACTCGACGCGCTGCTCGGATGAGCCGTGGGTCCAGGATTCCCGATCGATGCTGCCGGTGGCCTCCTCCTGTATGCGGTCATCGCCGACCGCAGCTGCGGCATCCAGTCCTTCTCGTAGGTCCCCGCTCTCCAAAAGATCTCGCTCGAATGTGGTGAAGGCCCACACTCCGGCGAGGCAATCAGCCTGAAGCTCGAGGCGGATCGAAAGTTCGTTCGCCTGATCCTGATCGGCTTCTTGCTCGCGCCGAACCTGCTCGTTGATGCCCATCACATGCTGCACGTGATGTCCTATCTCGTGCGCGACAACATATGCCTGCGCGAAGTCGCCAGGGGCTCCGAAGTCGGTTCGCAGATCCTTGAAGAAGCTGAGGTCGAGGTAGACGTTCTCGTCGGCGGGGCAGTAGTGAGGACCGATCTGTTCGGTCGCCCCCCCGCATCCCGAGTTCGTACCGGCCTCGAACAGCACCAACTTGGCCCGCCGGTACTCGCGTCCCGAACCGGAGAAGGTGTCCTCCCAGAAGTTCTGCACATCGTCGAGGACGAAGGACACGAACTGGGCGAGGCGCGCGTCCGGGTCGGGACCTTCGAGCGGGGCTTCCCCACGGGTATCTCCGCCTTGCATGTCGTCAAAGGGGCTGTCGATGGCCGTGCCGTCACCGCTGAAGCCCCCGTTGAGGAAGAACACGAGGGCCAGGATGAGGAGCCCCGGGATACCAAGCCCTCCGATGGCCATCCCGGCCCCCCCGCCCACGCGCGGCGCGCCTCGCCGGTCGATGACGTCGCGGCTCATCTTGCCGCGACGCCACTTCATGGCTTGCTTCCTGTGGGCGTCATGCGGACTGGTCTACCCGATGGAGCGACGAAGCACACTCGCGCCGAGCGGAGAGCGCCCACTAGGCCTGCGCTAATGCCCAGACCAGCCAGGTGAGGATCATGACCATTCCGACGCCAAGCTCCACCAGGGCGCTTATGCCGAATCCGACGATCACTCCCTTCGTGGAACGCCACGCAGCTGGCCACCCTTCCGTTCGCCGATATTCCGCAAGCAGCACGCCGACGGCTCCTCCCAAAGGCAGGCCCACGACCGGCACGGTGAAGAAACCGATGATGCCGGCGATCGCACCGACGACGATCGTCGAGGTGGGCGCACCTCCGGCGGCGGCCCGACGCTTCGGGAGGGCGACCTTCGCGACCAAGCTGCCCCCCAGCAACAGGGTGATGATGATCATCGCGATCCATCCCCCGACGCCGAATCCCTCCACCAGCCCGTACACCAGGGCGGCGAGCCAGATCAGTGCGGAACCGGGCAGGCCCGGCAGTACGGTACCGATGAGACCGATGCCCATGACCAGGCCGAAGACCGGTATCCAGGAATCGAACAGATCCAGATCCATCCTTCAGCGTCTCCGTCGCAAGCCGACGGGAGCTTTCAGAATCGCCCGCTCTTCCGAAGTCGCCGCGGTCGCCCATCGGGATCGACGAAGGTTCGCAGCACGAA
>JACCXF010000290.1 GCA_013697295.1 Actinomycetota bacterium
GTCCTATGCACCGGGCGCGAAGAACTACGACTTCGACATCAACCAGATATCGATCACGCCGGAGCGCGCCCAGGCGGTCGACTTCAGCGATGGATACTTCAACAACAATCAGGGGTTCCTGGCCGCCGAGGATTCCGACATCGGGGGGGCCACGAGCCTGGGCGACCTCGAGGGCGCTCAGCTCGGCGCTCAGGTCGGCACCACGAGTCTTGCCTTCATCAACGAGCGGATCCAGCCCGAGTCCGACCCGAAGGTCTTCGACACGACGAACGACGTGAAGTCGGCGCTCGAGAGCGGACAGATAGACGCCCTGGTAACCGACGTTGTAACCACCGTCTATCTCCGTGACTTCGAGATCAAAGGCACGGAGGTCATCGGGCAGTATCCGACCGAAGAGCCTTTCGGCATGGTGTTCGAGAAGGAAAGCCCCCTCGTCGACTGCGTGAATCAGGTGTTGGAAGAGTTGAAGGGCGATGGGACGCTCGACGGGCTACAAGAGAAGTGGCTCCAGGATTATCTCGGCGTTCCCGAGTTGTCCGACTAAGCCGGCTCTAACCCCTTGGGTGACACGAAGAGATCGGCGGGACGAGGGTCGCGCCTCCTGGGGAATCGCGCGGTACTGGTTTCGACGACGAGCACGATCCTGTTCTTCATCGCGGTGGCGGTGGTCGTGGCGCTGGCACCGGGGAGTGACATCGTCGGCGAGCGTTTCCTCAACTGGGTGCACCTGAAGCAGTCCCTGCTCGGTACCGCCACCGCCCCCTCGGTGGCCGAGGCGTTCCTGCTGAACGTAAGGATGTTCATGATCGCCGAGGCCATCATCTTGGTTCTGGCTCTCGTTATCGCCCTGGTGAGGGGCGTGCCCGGACCGGTCTTCTTCCCGTTCCGCGCTGTGGCGGTGGTGTACACGGACATCTTCAGGGGCGTCCCGCTCATCCTGGTCCTCTACATGATCGGGTTCGGGGTTCCCGGGCTGGGACTGGGCTACGTGTCCACGCGCTCCGACATCACCTACGGGATCATCGCCCTCGTGCTCGTCTATTCGGCGTACGTTGCCGAGGTCTATCGGGCGGGCATCGACTCGGTACATCAAAGTCAAACGGCGGCCGCCCGTTCTCTAGGACTATCCCGCTGGCAGTCGATGCGCTTCGTCGTCTTGCCTCAGGCCGTTCGGCGCGTGATCCCGCCGTTGCTCAACGACTTCATCGGCCTCCAAAAGGACACCGCCCTCGTGTCGGTCCTGGGATCGATAGAGGCGGCTCGCGCGGCGCAGATCTACGGGGCGGAGCAATTCAACTACTCCGCCTACGTCGTCGCCGCATTGCTGTTCGTGCTCGTGACGATCCCGCTGGCGCGTTTCACCGATCACCTGATAGCGCGCGACCGGCGCCGGCGCGAAGCGGGAGGCGCGGCCCCGGGCGCACTCGGTACCGCTGCCGGCGCACCCCACGACGTCCCCGGGGCCATCGGATGACCGAAATGGCGCACGCACTGCGGGTCCAGAACCTATCCAAGTCTTTCAACGACAACAGCGTCCTGCGGGGCATCTCGCTGGATGTTGCAACGCACGAGGTGGTCTGCTTGATCGGCGCATCCGGTTCCGGGAAGTCCACTCTGCTGAGGTGCATCAACCTCCTCGAGCCGGTGAACGCAGGACGGATCTGGCTGGGCGACGAAGAGATCACCCGGGCGGGCATCGACGAGGACCGCGTGCGGCAGCGTATCGGGATCGTGTTCCAGGCATTCAATCTCTTCCCGCACATGACGGTCCTTCGCAACATCACCCTCGGCCCCCGCGAGGCACTGGGGCTCAGCCGGTCGGAGGCGGACGAACGCGCCCGGGGCCTGCTGGAACGCTTCGGCCTCTCGGAGAAGAGCGATGACTATCCCGATCGCCTGTCGGGCGGCCAGCAACAACGGGTCGCGATCGTGAGAGCGCTTGCGATGGACCCGGAGCTGATCCTGCTCGACGAGGTCACCAGTGCCCTGGACCCGGAACTCATAGCCGAGGTGTTGAACCTGATCAGGGAGCTGGCGGGCCGGGGGATGACCATGGTGATCGCCACTCACGAGATGAGCTTCGCCCGCGACATAGCGGATCGGGTCTGCTTCCTGGATGAGGGCGTAATAGCCGAAGCTGGCCCTCCCGACCAGATCTTCACGGCCCCCTCGCACCCGAGGACGCAGCGTTTCCTCCAGCGGATCATCGCCGCCGGCCGCATGTAGGGGTCCGGCGCAGGAGCGAGTTTGAGCGGTATGACCTGGCCCCCTATACTTCTTCGGCCCCCTAGGGGGCCTATTTTCGGTACAAGGAGGAATCCACCTACATGACCCAATCGCAAGACGAGGCTGTCCAAGCCTCGGCCACGGTCTCCACAACGCAGGAGACCGATGAGGCCACCCTGCCCGATGGCTCGGGCGGTCTCATCACCCGCACCGCCCCGTCCACCTCGGGCCCCACCTTCGCCGGGGGCACGATCGTCGAGAACGATGTCGGCGATTCGGTCGAAGAGCTCATGGCTGCGATCGAAGCAACCATCAAGCCATTCGACGAAGGCGACATCGTGACGGGGCAGGTAGTGAAGATCGACAAGGACGAGACCCTTCTCGATATCGGTTACAAGTCCGAAGGCGTGATCCCGATCCGCGAGCTGTCCATCCGCAACGACGTCGACCCGAGCGAGGTCGTCTCGATCGGCGAGCAGATCGAAGCTCTCGTGCTCCAGAAAGAGGACGCCGACGGTCGCCTGATCCTCTCGAAGAAGCGGGCGCAGTACGAGCGTGCGTGGGGCAAGATCGAGGAGATCAAGAATCGCGACGGCACGGTCGAGGGCCCGGTCATCGAAGTCGTCAAGGGCGGCCTCATCCTCGACATCGGCCTGCGCGGTTTCCTCCCAGCATCCCTGGTCGAGATGCGTCGCGTGCGCGATCTTGCGCCGTACGTCGGCAAGCCTCTCGAGTGCCGCATCATCGAACTCGATAGGAATCGGAACAACGTGGTGCTCTCGCGTCGCAAGTTCCTCGAGGAGTCGCAGGCCGAACAGCGTCAGGAATTCCTCACTTCACTCACGAAGGGCGAGGTTCGAAGGGGAAGCGTTTCCTCGATCGTCAACTTCGGGGCCTTCGTGGACCTGGGCGGGGTCGACGGGCTCGTTCACGTCTCCGAGTTGTCCTGGAAGCACGTCGACCACCCGAGTGAGGTCGTCGATGTGGGCGAGGAAGTCGATGTCGAGGTGCTCGACGTGGATCTCGAGCGCGAACGCGTGTCTCTGTCGCTCAAAGCTACCCAAGAGGACCCATGGCGGCTGTTCGCGCGGCAGCACGAGGTCGGCGACATCATCGAAGGCCGCGTGACCAAGCTGGTGCCGTTCGGTGCTTTCGTCGAGGTGGACGACGCGATCGAGGGTCTGGTTCACATCTCCGAGCTCGCGGAGCACCACGTCGAGAGGGCAGAGGACGAGGTGCGGGTCCACGATCGTATCCCCGTCAAGATCATCGACATCGACCTCGATCGCCGCCGCATCAGCTTGTCGCGCAAACAGGCGGCGCAGACCGAGGAGGGGACCGGCGAGCCCGGAGACTCCGAGATCACGATCGAGCCGACGTCTCCGGAAGCGGCCTCCGATCCCGGGATCGCTCGCGAAGCCGCGCCGCCCGAGGAGAAGGAAGAGGCCGCGGTCACCAGCATGATGTCGTCGGATTCCTCACCCGAAGGCTATGAGGGGCTCACCGCCGCACCGTCCGATGAGGCGGACCTGGACGTGCGTCTCGAGCAAGAGGACCCCGAGCCCGAAGCCGCTCCCGGGGGAACGGTCGAAGAGATCGTCGCGGACGACGCGTCGGCTGCTGCCGTCGAGGGAGAGGCCGGGGCGGAGGACTCCGCCGAGGTCGTCGAGCCCACCGAGCCCACCGGGGACGAGTCCATCGAGTCGATCGTCGAAGACCTGAAGAGACGCGGCCAGAAGTAGCCGGACCATGCTCGTCGTCGGCCTAACCGGGGGCATCGGTGCGGGCAAGTCCACGTTCGCGGTGCTCTTGGCCGAACGAGGCGCGCAGATAATCGACGCCGACGCTCTCGGGCGCGATGCCCTGAAGACGGGCGCACCCACTTGGCATGCCGTCGTCGAACAGTTCGGGGACGAGATCCTGGCGCCTCACTCGATGGCCATCGATCGCAAGATTCTCGCCGGCATCGTCTTCAACGACGACAAGGCCCTCGCCGCCCTCAACGCGATCGTGCACCCAGTCATCATGAAGGGCGTTGCCGACCGCCTCGAGATGCTCAGCGTGAGCGATGAGGTCGTCGTTCTCGACGCCGCATTGATCCTCGAGGCCGGCCTGGTCGAGAGCGTCGATGTCCTGGTCGTGGTTACTGCCGATGACGGGGTCCGTGAGCAACGTCTCGCGTCGGACCGCGGGATGACACTGTCGGACATCCGGGCACGGATGGCATCGCAGATGGACCCCGAGTCGTTGCTGAAGAGAGCCGATATCGTCGTCGACAACAGCGGGACGGTCGAGGATCTCGTGCCCGAAGCCGATCGCGTGTGGGCGGAACTAGAACGGTTGGCCCGCCGTTGATCGAGGTCGTGTTTCTCGATGCCGGCGAGACGATCCTGCATCCGCACCCGTCTTTTCCGGAGCTCTTCGCCGTCGTCAGCGAACGCTATGGACGGCCACTCGAAGTGGGGAAGATACGCGAGGTGCAGGAGCGGCTGGCTCCACATCTGGTGGATCTCGCGGACGAGACCGGCGTCGAGGATCCGTCACTGTCGACCGAAGCGTCGTGGGCTTTCTGGTCATACCTCTACCGGCGGTTGCTTGCCGAGCTCGGCGTCGAGGACGAAGCCTTGGTCAAAGAGTTGTACGCCGCCTTCTCCAGCTCGGCGTCCTATGCGTTGTTCGACGACGCGTTGCCCGCCATGCGAGAGCTTCAAGGCGCCGGATACAGGCTCGGGCTCATCTCCAACTTCGAGCAGTGGCTCGAAGAGATGCTGGTCGAGCTGGAGGTCGGGCATCTCTTCGACGTATCCGTGATCTCGGGGCTGGAGGGCGTCGAGAAGCCGGATCCGGCCATCTACAGGCTGGCCCTCGAGCGTGCGGGCGTAGCGCCCGAGAACGCCGTGCACGTGGGGGATTCACCGGCTATGGACATGGAGCCCGCCGAGTCGGTCGGTATCAGGGGCGTCTTGCTAGATCGCAAAGGACGCTACCCCTCTAGACGGGAAACCAGGATCGCTTCCTTGAAGGAATTGCCTCAGCTCGTAGCGAATTGGTAGGGGATGATGCGCGCACCACCGGAGTCCGAGGACATCTCATTCACCTCCCGAGCAAGGGGCATCCATCTGGAACCTGCGGTCCCAGTCGAGACGACCGACCGCGCGCGACGTGGGTCCGATGACCCTCTCGCCGTCCAGGAGTCGCTCCAGGATGTGACCCGGTTCGTGGATTGTGACCACGCCGTGCTGCTCATGTGCCGTTCGGAGCCGAGCACGTTGGACCTGTATTCCTCGATCGGCTTGTCGAGCGACCCAGTCACTCTCGTCGAGTCGGGCATCCTTGCGCGCGCTTTCGAGGGCGACGGCGAGGTCATCAACGACTTGGCTCAGGCCGGAGACATCGACCCGACCCTCATCGAGATGCTCGCAGCGCAGCAGATGGCCATCGTTCCACTGGAGGCCGACGGGCACCGTCTGGGTGCGGTAGCGGCCATCAACTCACCCGACGAGCCTTTCGGACCGAGGATCTTGAGATCCTCGCCACGATCGCCCGTCAGACGTCGCTTCGCCTCGAGAACATGCGGTTGAATGCATCGCTCGATCGTCAGGCACGCGAGTTGCAAGCCCTGCGGAGGCTGGTCGGGATCCATACCGGGAGTGAAGGTCTCGAAGCGATCCTGAGCACCGCCGTAAGGGCCTTCGCCGAGGCGTTGGGATGTGCCAAGGTCTGTGTGCTGCTGCACGACGAGGAGCGGGACGTTCTCCTCGCGCAACGTTCGGCGGTGGGGATCAAGGCCAGTGTCCTCGACGCGATCTGCCTGCCAATCGACGACATCACGATCGCCGGAGCCGTCCTCAGAACTGGAGCCGCGGTGGTGTCCAACGACGCCGCCTCGGACTCGTGGGTGGATACCTATCTGCGTGACAGTCTCGGCATCGAACAGTTTGTCGCCGTGCCTCTCGTTGCCCATGGGAGTCCGATGGGGGTGCTGCTCGCCATCGATCCCGCTCGCAACTTCTTCGACGATGAGGATGTCGAGCTCGCAGTCAACGTCGCCGGATACGTGACCGCCGCACTGACTTCCGGGCGGGCGCACGAGCAGGATCGGGCCATGGTCCACCAGCTGCGCGAGATAGACCACACGAAGTCAGACTTCATCTCTATGCTCGCGCACGAGCTGAAGGGCCCGATGACCACCGTCCTGGGCTTCAGCCACATGCTGCAGGGCGATTCGATCCCTCAGGAGCGCCGTTCGGAAGTGCTGGAGATAATCTCCCGCGAGGTATCCCGGCTGTCGCGCCTCGTGAGCGACCTCCTGGACATGTCTCGTATGGAAGCGGGCAGCGTCAACTACTCGTTCGAGGCGGTGGACGTGGCGGAGATCACGGACAGCATCCTCCGGGTGCATCCCTCGCTTGCTTCCAAGCACCTCGTGACGAGCGACATCCCCAGGGACCTTCCGCGCGTGAAGGCGGACCCGGACCGGCTGCGCCAGGCGCTGATCAACCTGCTGACGAACGCCACCCGTTACTCCGAGAGCGGGACGCTCGTCACGATCGACGCCGAAGTCATCGATGAGCCGGAGGGTCCTCGCGTCTGCCTGAGTGTCAAAGACGAAGGGATCGGTATCTCGGACGAGGACAAGATCAAGGTCTTCTCCAAGTTCGTGATGCTCGAGAAGCCGAACTGGGTCACGAAGGGAACGGGTCTCGGCCTCTACATCACCAAGGGGATCGTCGAGTCCCACGGGGGCCGTATCTGGGTAGAGTCGGAGCAGGGCTCGGGATCGATCTTCCGGATGACGCTCCTCCCGGCCAGGCAGAGTAGCGACTCACGGCGCCGACGCCGGCGCCGCTAACGAAAGGGGAACGGTGGGCGATCTCGCCTTCATGCCCGCGCTCGAACAGGCGGCTCTCATAAGGACCAAGGAGCTTTCGCCGGTCGAACTCGTCGGCGAATACGCGCAGCGGATCGAGGAGCTGGATCCCACGATCAATGCCTACGTGACGCTGGTGCTCGACCGCGCCATGGAGCAGGCTCGTGACGCCGAAGCCCGCGTCGCCGCCGACGAGGACCTACCTCCGTTCCACGGCGTCCCGATCGGGATCAAGGACCTCACCGAAACCGCCGGCATCCGCACCACCTACTCGACCAAGTCCGCCGCCGACCTCGTGCCCGAGGTCGACGCCTATGTGGTCAGGCGTATCAAAGAGGCCGGCTTCATCATCCTCGGCAAGACGAATACGCCCGAGTTCGGGTTCCCCCCCGTAACCGAGTCGGAGCTCAACGGCATCTGCCGCAATCCATGGGACACCGACCGCACGCCCGGAGGCTCGAGTGGGGGAGCGGCTGCCGCGCTGGCCGCCGGGATGATGCCCGTGGCTCACGGCTCGGATGGCGGCGGGTCCGTTCGGATACCGGCGTCGTGCTGTGGCCTGTTCGGGATCAAGCCCGCTCGCGGGCGCATCTCGATGGGGCCCATGCTGGGCGAGGCGGCGCAGGGCCTGGCGACGAACGGATCCCTCGGTCGCACCGTGCGTGATGCTGCTGCGTTGCTCGACGTCATGTCCGGCTACGAGACGGGCGACCCGTACTGGGCCCCCGAGCCGGAGCGCCCGTTCGCCGACGAGGTCGGAGCCGACCCGGGCCGATTGCGGATCGGACTCGCGACGCAGACGCCGAACGAGGTACCGGTCGATCCCATCTGCGTCGAGGCCGCGAAGGATGCAGCCCGACTACTCGAGTCGCTGGGCCACGACGTCGAAGAGGCGAGTCCCGAGATGGGCGACCCAGACCAGGTCACGGCCTCGTTCATCACGCTGTTCCAGAGCTCGGCCTCCCTGTGGCAGGAGCTCCTGGACCTGGAGACGGTCGAGCCCCTCACCCGGGCCCTCGCCGAGAACAATGCCAAGACGTCCGCGATCGAGTACGTCAACGCGGTCGTGTCGCTGCACGCCCTCTCGCGCAAGGTCATCGCCTTCTGGGATGACTACGACCTCCTGCTGACGCCCACCCTCGCCATGCCTCCGGTGCCCGTCGGTTGGATCCACGAGGAGGAGGACCCCTGGGCGCAGCTGGTGCGGTGCGGGATGTTCGTACCGTTCACGCCGGCCTTCAACATGACCGGTCAGCCCGCCGTGTCCCTCCCGCTTTACTGGAGCGACGACGATCTTCCGATCGGCGCGCAACTGGTCGGCCGGCCCGCAGACGAGGCGACCCTCATCCGGGTGAGCGCCCAGGTCGAAGCCGCCCGCCCCTGGGCCGAGCGGCGCCCCCCGCTAAGCTAGCCGCCGGCCCCCACTCGGAGCTAGCCGCCGCCCCACTCGGCTGCCCAGAGCCAGACATTCTTCACGGGCCGGGTCACGCCCTCCTCATGCCACAGCTCACCGGCTCCCCACGCCTCTCGAAGCCGGCGAGAACGTTCAGCCATCGCCGAACGCCGGGCGACGTAGTCCTTTTCAAAACCTGTGGTGCACGTGGTGCACGCGGTGCACGTGCACCAGTTGCACCACGTGCACCAGACCTTATCGAAGGATCCGTTTGGGTCGGGATCCGTTTGGGTCGGGATCAACTTGGATTGGGATCGATCCGCGTGTGGCCTCCTGGGGCCCTTGCGGGAAAAAGGGCCATCCCCGGCTTGCGGCGCGTGGCCCCTGCAGCTCCGTGGGGTCAAGCCCTTACCGACCTTGCAGGACTGGCCGCCCTCGGCTTCCCGCGGGTCAGCGCCTCTCCTGGCTTCTTCCTCCCGAGCCGTTCTTGACGTACGGCGCCTCTAGACTGGGCCCATGCCGCCGTTCAAGGTCGAAGCCGATTTCGCTCCGGCCGGAGACCAGCCCGCAGCCATCAACAAGTTGGCCGAGAACGTCCTCAAGGGGGACCCGTTCACGACCCTCCTCGGCGCGACCGGGACCGGGAAGACCGCGACGCTCGCCTGGTCGCTCGAGCAGATCCAGAAGCCGACTTTGGTCATCGCGCCCAACAAATCGCTCGGCGCGCAGCTCTGCAACGAGTTCAAGCAGTTCTTCCCGAACAACTCCGTCGAGTACTTCGTCTCGTACTACGACTACTACCAGCCCGAGGCATACGTGCCCTCGAGCGACACCTATATAGAGAAGGACTCCTCGATCAACGACGAGATCGAGCGGTTGCGGCATTCGGCCACCAGCGCGCTGCTGCAGCGCGAGGACGTGCTCATCGTGGCCAGCGTGTCGTGCATATTCGGCCTGGGCTCACCCGAGGAGTACCTGAACCAGGTAGTGAGCCTCGCTCGGGGAGGTACGGCGGATCGGGACTTCATCCTGCAACGGCTCGTCGACATCCAGTACGAGCGCAACGACGTCAACTTCATCCGCGGCAAGTTCAGGGTGCGCGGCGACACGATCGAGATCTTCCCCGCCTACGAGGAGAAGGCCGTGCGGGTCGAGCTCTTCGGGGACGAGGTCGACCGCATCATCCGCCTGGACCCTCTGACCGGCGAGATCCTCGGCGAGCTGGATCACGTGACCGTCTACCCGGCGTCGCACTACGTCGCCTCGAACGAGCGGATGCAGCGGGCCATCGTGGCGATCGAGGACGAACTCCAGAAGCAGCTGGCGGAGTTCAGCTCTGCGGGGAAGCTGCTCGAGGCGCAGCGGCTGCGGATGCGCACCGAATACGACCTCGAGATGATGCGCGAGGTTGGCTTCTGCAACGGCATCGAGAACTACGCACGTCACATCGAAGGGCGGGCCCCGGGGACCCGCCCGAACACCCTGCTCGACTACTTCCCCGACGACTTCCTCGTGGTGGTGGACGAGTCTCACGTTGGCGTGCCCCAGCTCAACGGCATGTACGAGGGGGACATGTCGCGCAAACGCACGCTCGTCGAGCACGGCTTCAGGTTGCCCAGCGCGCTCGACAACCGTCCGCTCCGTTTCGACGAGTTCCTCGAGACCGTCAACCAGGTCGTATTCATGTCGGCGACACCCGGGCCATTCGAGCTGCGCCATTCGCCGGAGGCGCCGGTCGAGCAGATCGTCCGCCCAACCGGCCTGATCGACCCCGAGGTCGTGATCCGTCCGACGAAGGGCCAGATCGACGACCTCATGGAGGAGATCCGTAAGCGCGTCGAGGTCGAGGCTCGGGTGCTCGTGACGACTCTCACGAAGAAGATGGCGGAAGACCTCACCGACTACCTGCTCGAGTCGGGGGTGCGGGTGCGCTACCTCCACTCGGACATCGACACCGTCGAGCGCATCGAGATCCTGCGGGATCTACGACTGGGCGAGTTCGACGTGCTGGTGGGCATCAACCTGCTCCGCGAGGGATTGGACCTGCCCGAGGTGTCGTTGGTGGCGATCCTCGACGCCGACAAAGAGGGGTATCTGCGCTCGCAGACATCGCTGATCCAGACGATCGGGCGCGCCGCACGGAACGTCGAGGGTCAGGTGATCATGTACGCGGACGAGGTCACCGATTCGATGCGCAGGGCGATCTCCGAGACGCAGCGGCGTAGGAAGATCCAGCTCGAGTACAACGAAGCGAACGGCATCGATCCTCAGACGATCCGGAAAGCGGTGAGCGACATCTTGATCCACGGTCTCGGCCGGCGACGGGACGTCACGGTGCCCACGAAGTCGAAGAGCCGCCGGAACGAGACCTTCGGAGGTAGCCCCGATGACCTCAAGCGATTGATCCTGCAACTCGAGGAAGAGATGCACCAGGCCGCGGAAGACCTGCGGTTCGAGTACGCAGCGCGCATCCGCGACGAGGTGAACGATCTCCGCAGAGAACTGCGCGAGGTCGGTTGAGCCAACAGCCTCGCCTTGCCCGTCGCCTCCCCGTGAGGCCGGGCCGCCATCGGGACGACCGCGCCATCATCGCTCTGGCCCTCCCCGCGCTGGGGGCCGTCGCTGCGGATCCCCTCTACTCCCTGATCGATACAGCCTTCGTCGGCCACCTGGGTGCGGTCGAGCTGGGGGCCGTCGCCGTTGGGACCGCCGCATTCACCGCCTCGTTCTGGCTGTTCTCGTTCCTCGCCTATGGGGTGACCCCGCGCGTGGCTCGGGCGGTGGGCCGAAACGACTCCCGCGCCGCGGCTCAGATCGGGGTGCAGGCCCTGCTGC
>JACCXF010000293.1 GCA_013697295.1 Actinomycetota bacterium
GCAGCAGGCTGCTCGAGCTTCTTGATCCCCGTTGCCACCACCTCCGTGAGGCTCCGTGCTCCTGCTCCGCTCCGATAGAACCGCCGGACGAGGTGTCCGTGCACGAGCACGGTGTCGCCCTTGACGATCCCGTCGACGGTGCGCGCGCCGACCGTCGCATGCCACGCGGCGACCGGCAGGGGGAGGAGGCGCCTTCCCGCCTCCGGAACGGAGAGTCGGAGCTCGGTGACCTCATCTATTGGCAAGAGGGTAAGAGAACGGGACTACGGGGGATCACCGGCCGGATACGGCCTACTAGCTCAGCGGGAACGCGAGCGGAAGCGGCGAAGTTATGTGCTGTGGGATTCGAGCGCAGCCAACGCGGCAGCGTGTCAGCAAGCTGCTCGGACATAGCACGGTCGCGGTCACTAGTCGTTACCTCGCTGTTGGCACCCGGCAGGTGGACCCGTCCGTTGCCCCAGTCCACGTCGTCAGGTCGGATGGTGCATAGCTCTGAGCGCCGGAGCCCCATCGAGTAGGCGGCGGTGATCAGGGCGGCTCGTTGCTCGCCGTTCTTCGGGTGGAGCTTCGCGGCTTGGATCAGCGCGACGATCTCCTCGGCTTGAGTTGGTCGGCTCGGCTACCCATTCCAAAGAGTGACGATCACCGCGGCGAGCAGGAGCACGAATCCCGCCACCCGCGCACCTCACCGCGATTCTCAGGCCGAGGGTCTTGCGGTCGTTGATTAGACGGGTGGCGTCGATCATCTGGAGGCGTCGCAGCTGCACTCTCCGTGGCGGGGTTGCTCGCCGGCCGCGGCATCCTGGCGCAGCCGCCCTTCCGCGCGCCGCACCACTCCATCTCCACGGCCGGGCTCCTGGGCGGCGGGACCGGTTTCCTTCGGCCCGGCGAGGTCTCGCTCGCCACTGCGACGGCGCCGTCGAAGTCCTGACGGTGTGCTGTTACCAGAGGGGACGCGTATCCTCCCGGTCGCGCTGGGAGCAAGGGCTTGTACCGTCAACAGATCGCTCCGCGCGCGCACCCGACTTGGCATTAACGGGCGAGAGCAAACGCGCGCGGACGCGCGGGCTGCGTGTCTCCCAGGCGTAGCCCGACGCAAACGAAGGCAAAGATCTAACGAAAGGGAAAGGGGCCGCGGGTTGCCTCGCGGCCCCGATGTTTCCCTGAAACGAAGTAGCTACGCCGTCGGTGGGGGCGTCGTGATCGGTGGCGGTGCGGCCGTCGTGGTGGTAGCGGTGTTGCCCTTCCACACCGTGTAGCCGATCCACGCCAGCGCGGCACCGAACAGCGGGACGCCGATTAGGAAACCCCACGCGGTCGTCGTGCCGGCGTCGTCCTCGGAGAACGCTCCGGTGGCCATGTCGATGGCGATCGCGGCCACGATCCCCACCAGCATCAGGGCGGCTGCCGCCGTCGGCAGAACCTTGGCCTTGATCGTCCCGATCGCGAACAGCACGATGCCGATCGCGAAACCGAAGAAACCGATCATCCACAGGGCATCGATCACCCCTCCGCCTTCCTCGGGCGGGTCGCCGATCGCTTCCCACGCGAGGTAGAAGAGCCCGAGCGCGACGACGATCGCGCAACCGAAGCGCACCAGCAGGGCCCCCCAGCGACCCGCGGCCCCGTCGGCCGGCGCCTGGTAGGCATGGACGCCCGGGAGCCCATACACGAGCAGGGCGAAACCCAGGAGGATCCCCACCCACAGCCAATCGACCGCGTTGCTGCCCAGCGCTCCGATCGCGATCGCCAGTCCCGCGATGAATACGGCGAGGCCTGCCTTGTCGGTCCCGGCTCGTCCGGGCCCGGTCGTTGCGTCCATGCTTCGCCCCTTTCATCCGTTGCTACCGCGTCGACGATACGCGCCGAAAGGGTCGAAAACCCGGTTCTCAGGGCACAAATTCGCGTGAGGAGCCCGCGGCGCTGGACCGGATCGGCCGCCACGGTGCCCGCAAGTACGACGACGTTGAGTCTGTGCCACTAGAGGAAGGCCGCCGAGCCTGTACGGTTCCGGATCCCCCAGGCGAGTGGGCCGAACGGAGCCCTAGATGCATCCGAACGCCGTCGAGGTTCCTTCACGCTCGGAGCTTGAACCAGGGACCCACCCCCTTCGCATCCGTGAGATGGCGACCTACCTCCGCGTCTCACATCCGCGGATGTACGCCGAAGGCAAGCTCATCGAGCCCGAGCAGATCGACGGCGTCGGTCCGTTGTGAAGATCATCGACGAGCGAGCGATCGGCCGAACGTCGCTGGTGGGGTACGCGACGCTTGCGGAAGCGGTGATCGCTCCCTCCGCCGGCGGGGACAAGGCAGCCTGGTCAGGCCGTCAGCGAAGGACCTCGCTGCTCAGCGACTGAACGGCAACTTGGGCATTCACGCAGTCGCCCCCGAACTGAACCCATATCCCAACCTCCGCCATCGGCGTCCCCGCGTCACCCGGCTTGAAGGCGAGGAGCTGGACGTGCTCAGGCCTTACGCCGTCGACGATGAACCCGACCGCCGCAGCCGATCGTAGGGAGTGAACGCTGGGATCCATGCCGCCGTCATCGACGAAGAGCTTCTGCGCCCCGGGGGTCGTGTTCTTCCAGTTGATGTCGAGGCCGGCCACGTCGCAACGGGCGCTCACGACGCCGACGCCAGGCACCCTCAACACCCTCTCGGACGTAGCCCCGACGCCCTTGGTGGCATCGAAGCCAGCGGGAGCACCGCCGATGATGATGATGGCCCCAGCGGTGCCGCTGAGTGCGACGAAGAGGGCGATGTAGCCGACGACGTTGGAGCGGATGTGGTTCCTGATCCTCTCCCCCACTGGAAGCCTCCTTCCCTCGCGATGAAAGGCTAACCACGCCATCTCCTCCACGTCCATAGGCAGAACAGCTTGCGGATCCGATCGTAGGTCGGAGAGCTAGGAAACTGGGTAGTCGAGTCAGATGCTCGCATCCATGACGTCGGCGCATTCCTCGGATAGGACCAGAAGAGGCACCCACCGTGGCCGATGGTTGTCCCCCCTCCGCACTTGACCTCGAGATCGCGGGCGGCGTGAAAGCGCTCCCAAGGAGATACTCAGGAGCCGCAGCCGCCGCACTCGACGCGCTCCGGAAAGTGTCCGGGCCGTGACTGCATACCTCTGACCTGCGGAAGTGGACGGCTAGCGCGTGCTGAAGCTGCCTCGTAACTAGATCGATCTCCATCCCCCCTACAGCGGGATGATTTCGGCGTAAACCAATCGGGGAGCGGTCGCGAGGCCGATCAGGGTGTTGGTAGGGGCGCGCAGATACTCGGATTCCTAGATCAATAGCCGCATCAGGCCCGAACCGCGGGCGATGGGCAGCTGTGGCGGAACATCAGATCTCCCGACTCTCGGCGTGAAGCACTGCGAGGGCGTCTGCAAGGGGTGACGATCGACACCCTCAGCGTGATGGGTTTTCAGCAACTCGCTCGAGAACGAGGCGCCGGCTAACAGGCGGCCTCAGTGAGAACGAGCGTATCTTATGGCGGTGGACCTTTCTTCAGACAGTCAGCATGCTTGGAGGACCTCGTCCTGGGTAAGGGCTCACCGATGAGCTCGGACGCGGGCGATCGAGAACCTCCCCAGTCCACACACCTTGCCGCGGGACCACGTACCTCTGCCGAAGCTCGCTGGGTCCTGTTGGAAGCTCTGAAGGATCATGATGTGTCCGTAGATGTGGGTGCTGCCGCGCTCCTCACGGCGGAAGTAGCTTCAAACGCCGCCCGCCACGGAGGCGAGCCCATCGGGATGAGCGTCAGCGTCGAAGAGGACGGACTCCGCGTTTCTGTGCGTGACCAAGGACCCGGGTTCGACCCGGCTGACGAGAACATACGAGGCAGCGGAATGGGCGTGAGGCTCGTCGAGGCGCTCGCGTCCGATTGGGGCGTGGAGCGAGACGACGAGGGCACGGAAGTCTGGTTCAAGATCTAGTTGCTTTGCTGCCTTCCTGAGCGGTGATCATTCCATGCTGGCCCCAGGTGGCGAACGACTGAAGGCAGCCGTACGGCTTGCAGATCCGATCCCACGTCTCGAGGCTCGGAACCCGAGCGCCGGGCCTCGAGCTCCCGGTACTCCCGAACGCTGACGGCCGAGCGGCGCCGGACGCGATCGACGGACCCCGAGCGCGGCGCGATCAGGCAGCAGGCTGCTCGAGCTTCTTGATCCCCGTTGCCACCACCTCCGTGAGGCTCCGTGCTCCTGCTC
>JACCXF010000298.1 GCA_013697295.1 Actinomycetota bacterium
CGCCTCTGACGTCCGACAGTTCGTGTGGCCGAGGGCGGCCGTCACAAATCTGAGCGCGCACCCACAACTCGTGCGTCGGCTCTTGCGTCATGCGGGCATCAGCGCCAAATCGGCGCCCGCAATCAACATGCCGACTGCGAGTAGTAGCACGATCACGTACACGCCGCCATCGAAGATCACCGCCCACCGTCGCCATGACGCTCTGATCGGTCCGGTCCGGATCCGTTTGGAAACCTGCGGCTGGCAGGCGGTCCCATTCGATGTTGCACCGAGGCGCGTTGATCTCGCCATGGCAAGGGGCAGACGCGTGCTGCTCATCGAGTTCAAGACGATCACAGGGTCAACCTTCAAGGCCGTGCGGGAAGCCTTCGCTCAGCTCCACGAGTACGACTGGCGACATCAGATGTTGCATCCCAGGGATCTCCGGAAGGTTCACCGATGGGCGGTCTTCGAGCGACGTCCGGATGATGACGACATCCAGTTCCTCGAGGACTCCGGGCTGCTCGTGTCGTGGGCAAGCAAGCGATCCAGGCGTCTTGTCCATGGAGATGAGACTCAGCGTCGGCTCCTCCGATTGTCCGTCTCTACTTGACTCGGCGCGGCAACTACCCCGGCCTGGTTCTCTCGCGGCCACCGCCGCTCGACGCTGTTCTTGAGCACAACATCGACGAACGGACCCGGTTTCCGACTGCGCTGGACGATGCGGTTGATGTTCGTCTCGAAGTAGGCATCCATCTGCGGACCGGTCAGATGCTGGTTGGAGCAACCCGCCCCGCGGCGTCGGCGATCCAGCGCCCGTCGGCGACACTCTCGTCCTCGCCGCCTGGGTACACCTCGGCCATCGTGTGCACGACGAAGCCGAGGGCCCTGATCGCGTCGGGGACGATGTGCCGCCCGAGGCTCCGGTCGACGAAGAACTCAGGCGGCGGCTGCGGCGCTCGACGAGGCAAGGGCGGCGAGGACGTCGTCGAGCGGCACGCCGTAGTCGTCGGCGACCGCTTGCGTGGGCTCGCCCGCTTCGACTCGGCTCTTGACGTCTGCCACACGAGCCCCGCCGTGCACGAATACCGGCTGGCCGAAGGCGCGCTCCGGGTCGGCGAGAAGGATCGGTTCGTCTGTTGTCGGCAGCGTGAGCCCGGCCGCCCACTCGTCGACATATTGGATGCGGCTGAGGTACCGCTCGATCACGTCGTGGAAGAACCACTGGCCCGTTCGCACAACGGTGAGCAGCCGGAGCTGCTTGTCGCCATGAGCGCGCGCGTAGTCGTAAAGGATCTCGGCCCCGTCGGCATACAGGTGCTTGGACGCGAGCGCCTGATCGAGCTCGTGTTCCTCGGCGAATCGTTGCAGAGCTGGGCGCATCCGCTGCAAGGGCAAACCGGTATCCCGGAACGCAGCGAGGACCATGCCTTCGGCCAGTCCGATGAACGGGACGGTGAGTCCATGACCCTCGATGCTCGTCAGGAGCGGCTCGCCGTGGACCGAGCGCGTGCCGGGTGCTGATCGGACGTAGCCGTGCATCCAGGTGGCGAACGTCGACCGGGGGACACCCAGGTACGACGCCGCTTCGCTCACGGTGTAGAGCGGCTTGGTGAACCGGAGGTCATCGAGCGTGTCGGTCAGGGCTACCTCGTCGTGGACTCGGAGCGAGCATTCTGGACGGCTCGGACACCGAACCCGTGACCTCGCCCCCTGTGCTCGCCCGGTCTGAGCGGTCGGTACACGCAGAGCGCCGTGCAACCATTGTGCAACCCGAATGGTTGCAACCATGCCGCACGAGGCGACGCTCGGCGCACTCGCCCGAGCGCGAAAGCGCAGTTTCAACGGGATGCTCGGGCACGGAACGGGACCAGCGAACACGGCTGACCGGTCTCATGTTCCCATGTCCCGAAGGTCGTGGGTTCAAATCACATCGCAGCAGGTTCCCGCCCGCTGGGCGATCGAAGGAACGCGTCGCCTCCCGGCGGCACCGCCCGAGTGACGGCGACGGGCAGTGTCCGCAGGTCGTCGGCCGGCAATTTCACCAGCGCGGCGGGTTCTCCTGCCGGACGGAGCGCTGTCACATCCCGGTCGCGAACCGATACCGTGGCCCCCGACGTGAAGAAGGCCCTGGTTCTGATGCTGGTCATCGTCGTGATCGTGACCGGCCTACCCCTGCTGATGACCATGCCGGCCATGTCTGTCTGCCCAGACTGCGGGCCGGCTCTCCTGGCTGGCGGAGCAACCTGCGCCCTCGCCGTTCTGGCAGCAGGCGCCGCCATGCTGCTGGTCATGATCGGCCACCGCCTGCTCATTCTGGACACGGACACCCGCCTCCGGCTGCACGCCTTCGTCCTCGAGCGCCCACCCCAGCTGGCTTAGAGCTTGCGCGGATAGGCCCGTCATGGGCTCCATCGGCTCCTCCAGTCGATGAGCTTGGCCGTCAGGAGAAAGACGACAGCCAGCGCCAGTTGAGCAAGACGATGGGCGCTGCGCCGGTCGGTGTTGCGGCGGAGCTGGCCGAAGTTCGACAGCCACGAGTTGGTTCGCTCGACGGGCCAGCGCATCCCGAGCGGCACGAGCTTCTTGCCTGCCGCTGTCCCGCTCTTGCGCCGCTTGGCGCAGATGAGATCGTCGAGCCCGAGCTCGGCGACGAGGCCTCGCACGACGCCGTTGTCATAACCGCGATCGAGGTGGAGGGTCTCGGTCTCGGCCAGAAGCCCCCGGTCGACAACCGAGCTGAGGGTGGGCCCCAGCAGGACGGTGTCGTGGCGGTTGGCACCGTCGGTGGCCCATCCGACGGGGATGCCGTTGCGATCAGTGAACAGCGACCACTTCCAGCCGGATTTGCCTCTGTCAGTTGGGTTCGCGCCCGTGCCTTCTCCCCCCACGGGAGCCTTGTGCTGGCTGCCGTCGACCGAGCACTCGCTCAAGTCGAAGCCGATGATGCGGTCATAGGCGCAAAGCGCCTCGGTGACGAGGCGATCGAAGACCCCCGCTGCCACCCACTCGTCGCGTCGGCCTCGAAGGGTTGTATCGGACACCTGGGCACCCATGAGGCGCTCCGCGTCCACCCACGAACAGCCGGTGGTGAGACGGATCAAGATTGCCTCGAAGCACACCCGGTCCGAGATTCGAGGCCGATGACAGCCAAGCGGATGCGTCTCACCGGGCGTGGGAACCAGTGGGGAGACCGCTTGCCAGACTGCGTCTACCACTTCGGGGTCGAGCGCGCGCATGATGCTGGGAGACCTCCACCGTGTCGTCGTTGTTGGGATGCACCCGGAATCAAATCCGGGCCATCACGACGACCGGTGGATGGTCACCTATCCGCGCGGCCTCTTAGGCAGACCGATGCGAATCGGTTGAGTGCCTGGTACCGAGCTCACCACATGATCCCCCGATTTCGTTCGCACGGCGCAACGCCTCTTG
>JACCXF010000327.1 GCA_013697295.1 Actinomycetota bacterium
CGTGAAAGGTCAGTACTTCATTGACTAAGCCGCCCACTTGGTTGCGGTAGTGCAGCACGAGCGTGTCGATGCCGGCGTAGACGCCGATCAGTTCGAAGTGAAGATCTCGATTCGCTTGAAGCGCAAGGGTCCAATAGCTACGAAGCGCGCCCTTGCCGCGGACCGTACCGCCGCTCTCGGGAAGGAATCGCGTAGCGGTGGGCGAGGTGAACACGACGTCGTCCGCATAGTGCGTCAGGACACCCTCGAGATCCCGGGCGTTCCAGGCATCGATCCATCGGTCGGCGAACTCCCTCGGCTCAGGTGGTCCCACGCTCGAGAGTATGCGGCACGCCCAAGGCGCTCCTGACAGCCACAGGAGCCGCGGTCCCGTGCTCGCGCGTTGTCGCAAGCGTCGAAAAGGGCAGCGCGTTGCGGCCGATCACCGGCGCTGATCTCGACCAGCCCGGCTTATGCTGGGGCGATGCGTCTTAAGCCGAGCGTGCTGGCGATCTCGGTCGCGATGGCGGCGCTCTTCGCGGGTTTCGGGTCGGTCGCTCACGCGAAGCTGACGGCGGTTGGGCGGGCTGGGGAGAGCACTGGCGTGGCGCTCGGCGGCGAGCGGGTGCTGTGGACGGCTCAGAAGAGGCGGGTGCTGGCGGTGCGCTCGGCACCGCTGGCGGGCGGGGCCTCGGTCGAGGTGTTCCGACACCGCGCCCGTGATCCGCTCATCATCGGCGACAACGAGTTATTGGCAGCATCACCGCAGCGGGCGGCCCTCCGGGCTGTGTCGATCCGGTCAAAACCGCGACGCGGGCTGGAGGAGGTCTTCGTGGGGTCGCCGTCGGGTCCGTTCTCGCGCTTGGGCCTGCCCGCGAGCGAGCTCTCGTCCACGCAGCTTGAAGTCGGTGACCAGGTCGTCGCAGTCACCGGCTTGAACCGCGCCGACCAGCGGCTAGTCGTGATCTATGAGCCCGGGCTACCGCCGCTGTCTAGGAGACTTCCGGAGAGCGCGAAGCCCGCGATCGTGGCCGGCGATTTGATCGCCTATGACGTGCAGCACGACGGGCCGACCCTCACAAGCGAGATCGTCGTGCGAGACCGGCGAACATGGGCGTTGCGTTCCACCCTTCCGGTCGCAGACTACGAGCCCGACTACGACCTCGCCCCGGACGGCACCGTCGTCGTGGTCAACAAACAGGGCGGCCTCACGCTTGTCAGCCCGTTCGGCGTTGGACGGCAACTACCTCGGCCCCGGATCCCGATGAGCGAGCCGCGCTTCGCAGGCTCGATGATCACCGTAAAACGCGGTAACGGCGTCGGTCCCGAACACGTAGGCATCGTCTCGCCGATGAGCGGACAAGCCCGCCGGCTGGGGCCCGACACCTTCGAGGTCGGTGCGATGGCGACGAGCGACAGAGGGGTCACCTGGGAGGCAAATGGATGCGTGCTCGCCGCAACCCTGTCTGATCCTGGCGCTGCGTCTGTCCCGGCCGGGCCCTGCCCGCGAGCAGAAGCAGAGATGACCCTCGAGCAGACGCAGAAGCTGCGCGGCCGAGTTCTGAGGATCCCCGTTGACTGCATCAGCTCCCCGACCCGCGCATGCCACGGCGAGCTGCGCGTCCACGAGGGCCACCGCGTGATAGGCCGTGGCCGCTTCGCCATCCCCGTGAGAGGTCGTCGGAAGGTCTCGGTCCGTCTGAAAAGAGCGCCCGGGCGCCGCCTCACACGATTCGTGCGCACGCTTGGGCGCCTCAACGAGACCTCCGTAGACGTCACGACGATCACCGTCGATCCCCAAGGCCGCAAGTCCACATCGAAAGGGCCGTTCTACCTAGCTCGACCATAGCCATCTACCCCACCACCACCGTGCCCGCGAAAGGCGCGACGCGCACGACCAAAGCCACCAAGCGTGCTCCTGCAACCGTCGGAGGCCGTCGGGAAAACCCGTGGCGCGCTCGCTGGAGCCCTCCTAAGAGTGGGTTAGCCAAACGGCCATCAGATCCATCGCGTCGCCAACGCGGCTGCGCGCCGGGCGGCCGACACGTATTCTGGTGCGTGCCTCCGCGGGTGTGCAGCACCATTTTCGCGGCGGCTTTATCCGACAGCCTCCGACGAAGGGAGGAGCGTGCGCAGCAAACGCCTAGCTCCCTCGCCGCTTCCGTTTCCCTCGCACCCGGTTCTGACCGGACACTCGATTAGACCGAGGAGGTCAGCATGTCGAGAGTCACGGGGGCGGGTATGGAGGAGGGCCAGGGGC
>JACCXF010000348.1 GCA_013697295.1 Actinomycetota bacterium
AGGACCCAGGCTCCGGTCAACAGGATCAGAACCAGTGATAAGGGGATGAGGAACTTCCACGCGAACTTCTGAAGCTGGTCCTCGCGGACCCGGGGGAATGTGGGCCGGATCCACAAGAACAGAAAGATCATGAAGAAGGTCTTTAGCAGGAACCAGACGATGCCCGGGATCACCTCGAGCGGCTCCCACGGGACGATCGGCTGAAAGCCCCCCAGGAACAGGGTTGCTCCGATCCCGCCGAAGGCAATGAGGTGGCCCATCTCGGCAAACATGTGACTGAAGATGTAGCGCATGCCGGTGTACTCGGTGAACGGCCCGGTGATGATCTCGGATTCCGCTATCGGCATATCGAAGGGCACACGGGTCATCTCGGCGATCGCGCCCGTGACGAACACGAGGAACAACGCGAGACCGAGGCCCGGCGGCCACAGGATGAACATCCAATCCTGGGCGCGAACGATGTCCACCAGTGAAAGCGATCCGGCCAGCATCGCCACCGCTGCGGCCGAGAGAACGACCGGCAGCTCGTAGGCGATCAACTGAGCGGCCGATCGCAACGCGCCGATCAGTGCGTACTTGTTGGCGCTCGACCAACCGGCCATCAGCACGCCTATGGTCGAGACAGACGAGATCGCCAGCAAGTAGAAGATCCCAACATCGAGATCCTCGATGACCAGGCTCTCGTCCATCGGGATCACCAGGTAGATCATGATGATCGGGACCATGATCGCAGCCGGCGCCAGCGAGAAGACGCGCTTGTCGGCCGCGTCCGGGATGATGTCCTCCTTGTAAAGGAACTTGATCCCATCGGCGAGCGTGGTGGCCCAGCCGTGGAAGCCGCCCGGATACATCGGCCCCAGTCGATGCTGGAGATGCGCCATCACCTTGTGCTCGGCGTATCCGCCGACGATCGCCCCCATCGGAACCACCATGAGGATCACCAACACCTTCACGATGAGGATCTGCCATGCGGTCAGCGCGATCTCTGGCATCAGCGGTCGATGTCTCCAAGCACGAAGAAGAAGGACCCGAGGATGGCGATCATGTCCGCGACGAAAGTGTTCTTGAGCACGTAGGGCAGTGCCGACACGTTGTTATAGGAGGGGGTGCGTATCTTCAGACGATACGGTCGGCGATCGCCGTCGGAGACAAGGTACATACCGAGCTCGCCGAGCGAATTCTCGGTTCTCACGTAGACCTCGCCCTCCGGTGCCTGGACCACGCGGGGTACCTTGCCCATGATGGGCCCGGAAGGCATGCCCTCGATCGCCTGCTCGACGATCTTGGCCGACTCCACCACCTCGTGCAGCAGAACCCAGAAGCGGTCGAAGCAGTCACCGTGGGGCGCCGAGCACACATCGAAGTCGAACTGGTCGTAGACCAGATACGGCTCGTCTTTGCGGACGTCGAACGTGATGTCGGAGCCGCGCGCGATGGGCCCGGAGACCCCGTAGTTGTACGCGACATCCGTTGGCAAGACGCCGACGTTCACGGTTCGTTGCTTGAAGATCTCGTTCCCTATGAGCAGGTTCTCGTAGTCCGGGAGTCGATCGATCACCTGCCTGACCCCTTTGAGGGCCTGCGCGAAGAATCCCCGCGGCACGTCCTCCTTCAGGCCGCCCGGTCGGAAGAAGCCAAAGTGCATCCGCCCTCCCGTCGCCATCTCGAGCGCGAATTGGATGTCCTCACGCTCGCGGAACGCGTAGAAGGCCGGCGTGATCGCGCCGAGCTCGGCGCCGAAAGACGCGAAGAACATCAGGTGGTTGATGATCCGGTTCATCTCGAGCATGGCCACCCGTAGGTATTGCGCTCGGGGAGGCACCTCGATCTCCATCAAGGTCTCGAGGGCGATATGCAGGGGGATCTCGTTATTGATCCCCGACAGCCAGTCCATGCGCGAAACCAGGTTGGTGATCTGTCGATAGTCGCGCGCCTCGACGAGCTTCTCGTAGCCTCGGTGCATGTAGCCGATGATCGGATCGGCGTCGACGAGGACTTCGCCGTCGATCGTCGCGAGCAGCCTGAAGACACCGTGCGTCGCCGGGTGCTGGGGGCCGACGTTGAGGATCATCTCCTCGGTCATCAACTTCCCGGAGGAGACCTCCGCCGCCACGTCCGACGAATCCCGAACGCCGTCGATGTTGGTGTCGGCGAGACCTCTGTCCTCGGTTACGGCCATCTAGCCTCTGCCACCTCCCGCCGCCTCCTCGGGATCCTTGGCGCCGGGCCAGTCTTTGACGAAGCGACCCGGCAGGCGAAAGCTTTTCAGAAGGGGCCGGCCCTCGAAATCCTCGGGTAGGTAGAGGTTGGTAAGGCCGGGGTGACCCTCGAACGCGATGCCGAACATCTCGTGCGTTTCGCGCTCGTGCCACTCGGCCCCCCTGAAGACGCCGCTGATCGAAGCGCACGTAGGCGAATCCATAGGCAATGGAACGTGGACGTTCACATGAAAGACGAGCTCCGGCGAGTACAGGTGGACTAGGACCTCGAGCTCGCCGCGGCCCTCCGATTCCTCGTTCCCGAAGGTGGATCGATCGATGGCGGATAGGAACGTGAAGAAGATGGTGCGCGTGTCCTCGTGATCCCGGAGCGCAGTCACCACGTCCACCAGCCGATCGGGCTCGCAGGTGACGTCGGCCTGGCCGAAATTGAGGCGGGACGCGGTGATCTTGTCGTCGAGCACCCGCTCCACCCGCTCGAGTATCTCGTCCGGGGACAGTCGTTCCCGGGCCACGGCCATACGCCTAGATCCCCCCCGCGAGGCCCGGCTCCGGGATGTGCGGGATCTCGGCGGTGTGCCCCGCCCATTTCACGGAGGGGTTCTCCCCCGCGATCTTCTGCTGTAGCCGGATCACCCCCTGGAGCAAAGCTTCGGGTCGCGGGGGGCAGCCCGGAACGTAGACATCCACCGGGATGATCTGATCCACGCCTTTCGTCACCGAATAGGAGTCCCAATAAGGACCGCCGCAGTTGGCGCAGGATCCCATCGAGATGACGTACTTCGGCTCGGGCATCTGGTCGTAGATGCGCTTGATCGGCGCCGCCATCTTGTCCGTAACGGTTCCGGCCACGATGAGAAGGTCGGCCTGACGAGGGGAGGCCGGGAAGGGAATGACCCCGAAACGGATGATGTCGAACTTGCTTGCGATCGCCGCCCCCATCTCGATACCGCAGCAGGCGAGGCCGAACTGCATCATCCAGAGCGAGTACTTGCGGCTCCAATTGAGCAACCAGGAAACGGGGGCCGGCAGCTTCACTTTCTCGATCACAGCCATTCCAGCACCTTCTTCCTGATGGCGTAGAGCAAAGCGAGCGCAAGGATCCCGATGAAGATGATCATCTCGATGAAGGCTTGAGTGCCAAGGCGCTCGAAAACGATCGCCCAGGGGAAGAGGAAGATGGCCTCGACATCGAAGATGACGAACAGAAGGGCGTAGATGTAATAGCGCACGTTGGTGTGCACCCAGCCCTGGCCTATGGGGTCGATGCCCGACTCATAGGTGGTGTATTTCTCTGGACTCGGAACATTCGGACGCACGAGTCGCGCAAGCTGCAGGGTGACCACGACGAGCGCCAGCCCCACCAACCCGAAGATCCCGATAGTTACGTACTGGCCGAAGTAACCCTTTGGCACCCCTGCTCGCCGCTCCTGTTCGCGTTGACCGGATCACGACCGGATGGTGGACATCGAGGGCTCGCGCCTACCGGGTTGACCACCGGTGATAAGCCCTGGCTACAGGCGTGAAACTAACACGGAGCAGGTCTTTTCCAGGTTGTTCGTTCGTTCGTGAACGGGCTTCACGCGGCCGTAACCGACCCCATCACAGCGCGCAACCGGAGCAGCCCATCGCGCAGCCTGGTCTTCGCAGTGCCCTCCGGGATGGCGAGTGTTTCCGCCACCTCCTTGTAGGTGAGCCCCCCGAAATACGCTAGGAAGATCGCCTCGCGCTGGAGAGACGAAAGCTTCCTTAACGAGGAGTGGACCAGGTCAAGGGTATCGACCGACTCGGATTCGGGGGGAGAAGGACGATCGACGATGTCGTACACGAGACGGCTTCTGTGGCGTTCCCTTCTCAAGACGTCGATCGCCTTTTTCTTCACGATGCCCGCCAGATAGTCGCGCAGCGCCCCTCGCTCTGGGTCGAATCGTTCGGGAGCCTTCCAGAGAGACACGAAGCAATCTTGGGCCGCTTCTTCCGCCAGCGTGGGATCACCGACAACGCGGCGGGCGAGCCCGAAGATCAAGCCCCCGTGCCGGGCCATCACGGCCCGGAGCGCGTCCTCATCGCCGGCGGCGACGAGTCGCACCAGGCTGAGATCGGACGGTTCTCCGCCGGAGCGGAACTCCTGGCTAGTCATGAGCGACGGCATGCTTGCAACTTACTCAATACTTAGGCAGAATGTCAATAGATGAATAACGATAAGCCCCAGGGCCGAGAGCCTCGGGTCCGGATCGGGCAGCTGGCGGCCTTGACGGGCGTCGACCAGGCCACTATCCGGACGTGGGAGGCGCGCTATGGAGTGCCCGTCCCGGAGCGGAGCGGAGGCGGTCAACGGCGGTACCCACCGGCCGAGATCGACCGCGTTCGAGCGATGCGCCGCTTCATCGAGGGGGGATATCGCGCCTCGGAGGCCGCACGGCTGGCCGCCGGCACGTGGCCCGGGGGCACGGTATCGCCTCAACCCACGCAAAGGGATGACGTAGCGAGACTCCTGACGGAAGGAGACCTTGCCGCCGTGCGAACCCTCGACCGTCTCGCCGCCTCGATCCCCGTCGAGGAAGTCATTCTCGACGTGTTGATACCGATCATGCGGGAGGTCGGAGACCGCTGGGAGAGCGGGACCCTGTCGGTCGCCGAAGAGCATGCCGCAACCGCGCTCGTTACGTCCTGGCTGGGCAGTCAGATGCGCTCCCTCCCGCCGCCCCTGCTCGAAGACGCCATCGTCACCGCTGCGGTTGAAGGGGAGCGTCACGAACTCGGTCTCCTGATGCTCGGATTGATCCTGCGGAGGCAGGGGGCGCGCGTGTTGCACCTTGGTTCGGATCTTCCGGTGCGGGAGCTCGTGGCTGCCGTTGCCGCGCGCGCCCCGGCGCTGGTTTGCCTAGCGGGTACCGCGCAGATCTCCCAACCAGGCTTAGAACAGGCCGTAGCCCAGTTACAGGATCTGCCGTCTCCACCGGCGGTGGCGGTCGGTGGGCGTCTGCTGGACACGTGGTCACCGGCCACTCCGTCGATCACACTTCCCCTCGAGATCCGGGCGGCCGCTACACGGATCTTGGAAGAGATGGCGACGCGAAGAGCATCGGCCACGGAGGACTAGAGGCCTCGTACGATTCGGTGGATGGCACGCGACCGCATCCTGAGACCGATCGAGATCCTTCGGGAGGACATCCGCCGCATGTTCCGGCGGCCCTTCATCGTGTTGCTGGCTCTGAATCTTCTCCTCATGCTGGCAACCACAAGCCTCCCCGAGGAGGCGGATGCCACGGCGTTCGTGACGTGGTGCATCCTCGCGGCCCTGTCGGTCTTCGTGCAGGCGGCGCTCACCCTGGCTGCGGTTGAGGAGGGTCCGGATCGCAGCGCCGATCGCTGGGTTCGTACGGCCCTTGCCAAAAAGGTGTTCTGGCGGCTACTCGCTACCGAGCTCCTCTTATTTCTGGCGCTGCTGGTATCGGCTTTCCTGCTTGTGGTCGGAGCCCTGTTCGTCGGCGCCGCGCTGGGACTCGGCATGCAGGCCGCGGTGATAGAGCGCAAGGGTCCTTCCGAGGCGCTTTATCGGAGCGTCGAGCTCACTCGTGCGGACCGCGTCGGCTTCGGCGCGCTGTTCGCCATTGCCTACCTCGTGCCCATGGCCGTCGGCCAGGCGTCGGTCTACCTGACCGGCACCTTTGCCTTGATCGTCGCCATCAACCTCGTGGTGACGCTCACTCTGACCGCGGGGACGCTGGCGCTGACGCGCGCGTACCTGCAACTCAAGGCGCATGCGGAGGCCGAGGGGGAGAAGGCAGGGAGCCCAACGGCTTAGCCCCCAGCGACGAAGAAGCGCGCGTGCTCGGCGGCATCGATCAACGGCCCCCACGCGAGCCCAAAGACGATCGTGGTCGCGGCCGTGATCGCAACGACCCCGTTCGCCAACCAGCCGCCGCTGGGCGCGGGCTCTACGCCCTCGATCGGCTCCTGCATGTACATCACGACGAGAACCCGAAGGTAGAAGAACGCCGCGATCGCACTGGCGAGAACCCCGATGACGACGAGCCACCAGTACCCGCTCTCGATCGCGGCTCCGAATACGACGAGCTTCGCGACGAAGCCGGACGTCACGGGCACGCCGGCGAGCGCCAGCAGGAACAAGGTGAGTGCTCCGGCCAACAGAGGTCGTTGATAGAAGGCACCGCGGTAGTCGGTCAGGCGGGTCCTGTGTTCCCCCGGCCCCGCCAGGATCGAGACGACCGCGAACGAGCCCACCACTGTTAGTCCGTAGGTCGCCAGGTAGAAGAGCGACCCGGACACGCCCCGGTCGTTCGCCGCGACCACACCCACCAGCACGAAGCCCGCATGCGCGATCGACGAATAAGCGAGCATCCGCTTCACGTCCTCCTGAACCACAGCGAGAACCGAGCCCACGATCATCGTGAGGACGGCTATCCCTATGACCAGCGGACGCCAGTCCCATCGGAGGGGGAACAGGATGGCGTCGAGCACGCGGATCAGGGCTGCGAACCCGGCGATCTTCGATCCCGCCGCCATGAAACCCGTTACCGGGGACGGAGCCCCTTGGTAGGCATCGGGGGTCCAGGCATGGAAGGGAACGGCCGCGATCTTGAAGCCCAACCCAACGATGATCAGCCCCATCGCGAGAACCAGCAGATCCAGGTCCGTGGAGGGACCGGCGGAGGCGAACCGGAAGAGGCTGTCGGCTTCCGGGCCGGTCGAGTAGAGGTTGGTGGTTCCCACGGCTCCGTAGGCCAGCGCGATGCCGAACAAGAAGAACGCCGAGGAGAAAGCCCCCAGCAGGAAATACTTCATCGCGGATTCCTGAGCTTCGGTGGACCGCCTCTTGAACGCCACCAACACGTAAAGAGCTATCGAAAAGGTCTCGAGCGCGAGGAACATGACGATGAGGTCGGCTGCGGCAGCCATCAGCATCATGCCGGCCACGGCAAACAAGACCAGAGCGTAGAACTCGGACTCCTCGAGACGGTCCCGAGTGAGGTAGTCCCGACCGAGCCACACCGTGAGCAAGCCGAAGACGGCCAATGACACCTTCACGAACGTCGCGAAATTGTCCAGGGCGATCATCCCGGACAGTTGCAGGTCGTTCACATCCCACACGATCACGGCCAGCGCACCTGCGACGACCAATCCGAGGGTGGCGAGGTAGGGCAGGTACCAGGTGCTGAAGCGGTTACCGAGCACCGCGTGAACGACGAGGATCACCAGTGCCGCGACGGTCAGGGCGATCTCGGGTGCGATGCCCGCCAGCTCGATCCTGGGGATGTCCATCTCCATCAGGGGCCCTCCGCCACGCCGCCCCCGGGCACCACCGACGACTGCTTCAGTTGTTGCACCAGACGCTCCGCCGAAGGCTCGATGCGATCGAGGAACGGCTTGGGGTAGACACCGATGAATATGATGAGCGCCACGATGGGGGCAAGCATGACGAGCTCGCGAACGTTGAGGTCGGCCATCGCTCGGTTCGCCTCGGTCGCGGGCTCACCGTGAAAGACGCGCTGGTACGCCCACAGCAGATAGATCGCCGCGAGAACGATGCCGAATGCAGCGGGTATCACCCACCATCGGTAGCCGAAGAAGGTTCCGACCAACACCAGAAACTCGCCCACGAAACCGTTCAGCGCCGGCAACCCCAGTGATGACAAAGCGACAAACAAGAACACACCCGCCATGATCGGCACCGAGCGAGCGAGGCCTCCATAGTCCGCGATCAAACGCGTGTGCCGCCGGTCGTAAAGCGCGCCGACAAGCATGAACAAAGCACCGGTAGAGAGGCCATGATTCACCATCTGCAGGATCCCGCCGCTCATGCCCTGCAACGTCCCGACGAACATGCCGAGAACGATGAACCCCAGATGCGCCACGGACGAGTAGGCGATCAGCCGCTTGAGATCCTTCTGCACGAGGGCGACGAGGGCCCCATAGAGGATGCCGATGATAGCGAGCGTCATCACCAACGGGACGAGCTCGCGCGCCGCATCGGGAAAGAACGGGATCGCGAACCTGATGAGTCCGTACGCCCCCATCTTCAGCAGCACGGCCGCCAGCATCACCGAGCCCGCCGTCGGCGCTTCGGTGTGCGCGTCCGGGAGCCACGTGTGCAGCGGCACTAGTGGGACCTTCACAGCGAAAGAGGCGAAGAAGGCCAAGAACAACAACCTCTGAGCATCGAGCGCAAGAGGGGTTCCCAGCAGCGCCTGGTACTCGAAGGTCGGGTTATCGCCGGCCGCGAAGTAGAGGAACAGGATGCCCGCGAGCATCAACAGCGAACCCACCAGCGTAAAGAGGAAGAACTTCATGGCGGCATAGATGCGGCGGTCGTACCCCCACATGCCGATGAGGAAGTACATAGGGATCAGCGTGGCTTCCCAGAACAGATAGAACAGGAACATGTCGAGGGACGAGAACACCCCGGTCATCCCCGTCTGTAAGGCCAGCAGGAAGATGAAGTAAGCCTTGGCTCGCCTGGTTATGGACCAGGAAGCCAGGACCGCCAGCGGCATCAAGAAAGTCGTCAGCAAGACCATCCAGAGGCTGACGCCGTCGATCCCCGTCTTGTACCCAACGCCCCACTCGGGGATCCAGCTGAGTGAAGTCGTCAACTGGAACCCGGGTGTCCCGGCCTCGAAATCGACCAGGATCCCGAGTGAGAGCAAGAAGGTCATGATCGTTGAAGCGAGGGCAACCAGCCGCAGCGTGCTCAGGTTCCTCGAGGGCACGATCGCGACGGCCACCGCTCCCACGAGCGGAGCGAAGATGGCGGCGTCGAGCCACGAAAGGTCCATCACGTCAGGGCCCGCGCCATCAAGAGAGAGAAGATCACCACAGCCCCCAGCAGGAACATGACGGCGTAGTTGCGCACGTATCCGGTTTGGAG
>JACCXF010000351.1 GCA_013697295.1 Actinomycetota bacterium
ACCATGGTTCGACCCTCCCCGGCCCCCTCAGAGAGCGTCAAGAGTCCCGTTTGACGGAACCGCAGCCGGGTAACTAGGGTCACGAGCCGAGAGCCTGCTGGGGGCTCTTTTTGTTTGCGGCGACTCACTGGAGGTGTGGCGTATCAGGCGTATTGGAATCGTGTTGGGCTTGGTCCTCGCGCTCACGATCGCGTCGGCGGCCCTCGCACATCACCGCGTGCTGAGAGGCAGGGCCTACTACTACTCCAGCCAGTACGTCGGACAGACGATGGCATGCGGCGGCACCTATCAGCACGACAAGATGGTGGCCGCGCACCGCACCCTTCCCTGCGGCACCCGCCTCCGTGTGAAGAACCTCAGGAACGGGCGGCGCGTTACCGTGACCGTCAAGGACAGAGGGCCCTTCGGAGACGACGATTTCATCCTGGACCTCTCTCGCGGGGCGGCGAAGAAGCTGCGTTTCGTACGCGCCGGAACCGCCCGGGTCCGAGCCGTCGTGCTCCACAACTAACCCCGGAACAAACAAGGGCCCCCGTGACGGGGCCCCCCTTGTGATGCTTCGGAGATCTCAGTACTCGACCTCGACCCCTTCGGCCGCTTTCGGCATCGCGTTGAACACGTTCTGAAGCTGCATGAGCTTCATCATGTTCCCCGAGATCTTCAACTTGCCCTGCATGAAAGCCTGTTGCGCGTTCAATTCGGACTTCGTGATCGCCGCCGCCGTCTCGTACGTCTGAGTGAGGGTCGCATCTGCATCCGAAACCTCACCGATCCCTACCTGAGCTTGGCCGCCGTCTAGCGTGAAGTAGTACTTCGTCTCCCCGCCGTCGGGGGCGTCCGTAACCACCTGCTGGAGCTTGACCTGCTGGGTGCCGGCTGCGCTCTTGAACTCATCCGAGGAATTGAGCTTTTCCGTCATCTCATTGGCCCATTCCTCGGAAAGGAACTTGACTGCCACGTGGCCTCCTTGGGTGAAAAAATCTCTCTGGGCGCGAGAACATACCTTTTCACGTATGGATTCGACTAATCGGTCGATACTTGCACCGCCCTGTGGGCTGTGTTTGGGCGCCGACTCTCGGTGTTTGCTGAGTGGTTGAGAGCAGCACGATGATGGGTGGCGTGGCCGCGTTCCGACGACTCGGCTGGGCGAGCTGGGCGGCAACGTCGAGGATCACCTCGACCGACAGCCGCGCTTAGGAGGACACGGTGACCAAGGACTCCGGCAGCACCGGCGTAGACATCGACCTGATGATCACGGCGGAGGTGTCGATCCCGAGCGCGTACGTGTTCCGCGCCGACGGCGGTAACCGCCTCACCCGTCTGGCCGGGCTGCGGCCCGGAGGAGGCGACGTCCTGCGTTCTCCATGCCTCGCCTACGCGATCCGTCATCCTTCTGCCGGCTTGATCCTGATCGACACCGGTTTGCATCCCGACGCGAGCGATGATCTCCGTCGGGACTTTGGAGTTCTGATGAGTACGCTGTTTCGAGCCCTACGGCCGGCGGAGGAGACGTACGACGAGCAGTTGCGCGCGTTGAGCATCGTCCCGGGCACCGTGGAGCAGGTGATCATGACCCACCTCCACGTCGACCACACGAGCGGGATGCGACTGCTTCCCAAGGCCGAGTTCACCTGCTCGCGTGAAGAGTGGGGGGCCACTCGCAAACGGCTCTCGGGCACCAAGGGGTATGTCCGTCACCATCTGCCACCGGAATCGCGGATGCGATTTCTCGACTTCGACAAGGATGGCGAGGCGTACGGCGTTTTTCCGAAGACCATCGACCTGCTCGGCGATGGAAGCGTTCGCGTCATCTCAACGCCGGGCCACACGGTCGGCCACCTATCAGTGCTCTTGCGCCTGGCGCAGGGCCGCCAGGTGCTGGTCGTCGGGGACGCCGCGTATACGTTGCGAAATATCCAGGAGGAGATCCTCCCGATGCTCACCGCCGGCGACGAAACTTCGTTGCGCTCACTTCAAGAGATCAGGGCGTTCGCGCGAAGCGAGCCCAAGGCGATCTTGGTGCCGTCACATGATCCCTCCGCATGGCACGAGCTCCGCCACGTCACCGCCTCGGCGGAGCGAGCGCACGAGGCGGCAGGCTGATCGATCCGGTGATACCTGCGCCGAGGCCGGCGGCGACGCTGGTCGTCCTGAGGGACGTGGCAGACGAGCTCGAGGTCCTCCTGACCGTGCGGCCGTCGGGAATGAGGTTCATGGGGGGAGCGGTCGTCTTCCCTGGTGGTGCGGTCGCCGAGGCGGACCGCGACCCCCGCTGGGACCGGGCCGCCACCATCTCCGGCGAGGACGCCGCCGCCCTGCTGGGCGACGCGGGGTCGCCATCGGAGGCTCTCGGGTACTTCGTGTGCGCGCTGCGCGAGGCGCGTGAGGAGGTCGGGTTCCCGGTGGGCGCCAACCCGGTGGAGCGTTCGGCGGCCGATGATCCGATTACCTTCCTCGAGCGCTCGCTCGAAGCGGGTGCGGCGCTTCCCCTGGACCGCCTCGTGCCCGCCGGCAGATGGGTTACCCCGCTCGGTTCGCCGGTCCGGTTCGACGCCCGCTTCTTCCTGGTGGCTGCGCCCGAGGGGTGGGAGCCCGACCCCGACCCCGAGGAGGTCGCGGCCTGCTACTGGGCCTCGCCCGTAGCGGCTCTGGCGTCGCTGGCCGCCGGCGACAGCATCATGGCGCCTCCGACCGTCGAGATGCTTCAGCGCTTGCAGGGCCACTCCTCGGTAGAGGAGGCGCTGACCTCGATGAGGAACGAAACCGCACAGGAGTCCGGTGGGTTGCTCAGCGCGCGCCTTTCGCCCCTGGTCCAGGTCGTGCTCGCGCCGAATCCGGGACTCATGACGGGGCCGGGAACGAACACTTACATCGTTGGTGCAGACGTGTCGGTGGTCATCGATCCGGCGGTCGAGAGTGACGAGTTCCTCGACACGATCTCGAGGTCGGCCGGCGAGGTGACCCAGATCCTCATCACGCATCGTCACGAGGACCACGTCGGGGGAGCCGCGGCTCTCGCCGCCAGGACGGGAGCCCCCGTACGAGCCTTCGGATCCGACCCCGCGGGTGGGGCGCAGGTCGAACCCCTGAGGGATGGTGACGTCGTGCCGGTATCCCGTGCGGGGACTTTGCGGGCCCTGCACACTCCCGGGCACGCATCCGACCACCTGTGCTTCTTCTTCGAGAACCTGGCGAGCCTCTTTGCAGGCGACAACATCCTGGGCGAAGGGACGTCGGTCATCGTCCCGCCCGACGGCAACATGGGCGACTACCTCCAGAGTCTGCGCCGGCTTCGCGCATTCGACCTCGAGCGGATCTACCCGGGCCATTTCCGCCCGCTCGACGGTGGTGACGAGGTCATCGATGGATATCTCGAGCATCGCTCCGCCCGAGAAAGGGCGATCGCCGGCGCGATCAGGGATGGCGCGGTGACGCTGGAGCGGATCGTGTCACAGGCTTATAGCGATACTCCCGATTACCTTCATGGCATCGCCGTTCATTCGACCCTCGCCCACCTCGAGCTCCTGGAATCCAAGGGCGAGGTAGAACAGGATGGAGGTAAGTGGCGGATGGTTGAGGGATGACCACAGCGACGAAGGGATCGGCCGGGTCGGGCTGACATCGATGCTCTCGAAAGTGCCGGGAGACGCGAACCGGGGTAGCTGGCGATGGACGCTCTATATCGCCGAGCTGACCGCCTGGGGCGCCACCGCGCTCATCTTCGTGATCCTCCATGTCGAGGACCTCTCGTCCACCACCTACCGGCGAGCCCTGCTGCTGACCATCGTCGTTGCCGCAGCCCTCCCGGTGCTGTTCCGGATCATCCTCCCGCGCGCCCGTTCGCGCGCGTGGCTGGGATGGGCGGCTATGGCTCTCTCAACGCTGGCTGCGTGTGTCTTCTACGGACTCCTGCGCGCGGAGGTGCCCTCGGCCCAGCTCGTCTTCGTCCCTCTGATCGTCATCGCCGGCCTCGTCGCGGGGTTTCCGGAGGGGGTCTGGGCGGGTCTGCTCGCCTCGGTCGGGTACTGGGTAACGGCTGCGATCGCCGGACGGTGGCCGGACCCCGTGGCGGGGACGGTGAACACGATGCTGTTCCTGCTCTCGGGATCGATCGCCGGCCTGCTCGCCAGCGAGATGCGGTCTCACTACAGCGCCGAACAAGAAGAGCATCGCCTCGCCACGGCGGTCCGGCACAGGTTGCTGGCGGTTCTCGACGCCGTCGACGAAGCGATCGTCTTCCGGGACCGGCGCGGGATCACGCGGGTGGTCAATCAGCGGGCGGGCCGGCTCTTCGAGCTCGACCCCGACTCGTTTTTGGGGGAACCAACCAACGAGCTGCTGCGCAGCATCGCGCGCAAGACCGAGGATCCCGAGGGGTTCATGGAGACCTTCCAGGAGCTGCGCGACGACCCCGAAGCGGAGCTGCGCTTGTGGGTCGATCAGATCCTTCCTCACCGCCGCCAGCTACGCCTCTATTCGGGGCCGACCTTTGACGAGAACGGCGCGCTCGTCGGTCGCATCGATGTCTATACGGACATCACGGAGAGCGTCTCTCGCTCGGCCGAGGTCGAAAGGCTCTACGAGGAGGCGCGCAGGACCGCCGAAAGTTACCAGCGCGGTCTGCTGCCCGATTCGGTCCCCAGCGTTCCGCGCACGAACTTCGTCTCTCACTACGTCCCCGCCAGTGGGCGCAGAGCCGTGTGTGGAGACTTCTACGACTTCATCCCGCTCAGCGATGGCCGGATGGGGCTCGTGCTCGGCGACGTGTGTGGCATCGGACCGGGAGCGGCCAGCGATGCTGCCTTTACTCGTTACACGCTGCGTTCGCTCGCGAACGACACTCCGGATCCGGAGCAACTCATGAACCGGCTCAACGCGCACATCCAAGGCCATATCGGAAGCGAGAGGTTCGTGCGGATGTTGTTCGCCGCGCTCGATCCCGAGCGGGCCGTCATCGAGTACGTGAACGCGGGCCACGTCCCCCCCGTCGTTCACAGGTTCGACACCGGCGAGGTGCAAT
>JACCXF010000013.1 GCA_013697295.1 Actinomycetota bacterium
GTCGTGATCTCGACGACCTGCATCCCCTCGCCGACGAGAGTGTCCTGGTGTGTCGGGATGAAGCCCGCGAGCTCCGGGGTCGTGTCGATCGAGCCGTCCGGGTTGCGGATGTCGATCACGTACACGCCGCCGTCTTCCACCCGTCCGCCCCGGGCGCCCTCGGGACCGGCGCACGCAGAGCCGCCCCAACGGGCAAGATAGGCGTAGTCGCCGTCGGGGTCGACCGCCACGTCGGCGATGAGCCCTTCCTCGGCGTCCGGGACGACGAACTTGCCGAGAAACTCAATCTTGCCCCAGCTGCCGTCGGGGTTCTGTGTCATCCCGGCGGGCAAGATCGGGTCCAACACGTGTCCCGCTCCCGTCTGGTTGTGCTGCGCTGCTGCTCCCGACGCCGCTCCAACGGTCACAAGCGCGAACGCCAAGACAAGCAAAAGACGTCTCTTCATCTTCCCCCCTGTCGTTGCCGCAGTTGCCGCACGTTTGACGGTGCGGCGCCTGCCCCTCGATGCCTGAGCGGTTAGTTTACAAGCTCTTTCGACAGGGTGCCGGGGTGGATCTGCCTCGCCCCTTGCCGACACCGACGGCTCTGTTCCGCGCCTGGTCCCTGGCCCAGTCGCCCTCGGCGACGAGCCCGATTTGGCACCCCACAGGGTCGCGGGGAGGTCCTGCGCGGCGGAACTGATCACAAAGCGGATCATGCGGCCCCCCAGGCAACGCCCAGAGGGCTCGAAACGGCTCAACCATGCGATGGAGCCAGCCGGGCTCGAACCGGCGACCTCCTGCATGCCATAGATGCGAGAGCAGGCGGCAAGCGACAAGAGCCGGCTAGGTAAGGCATGTGTACATGAGCACGGCAAGGTCTGATCGTCGGGCTGGCCTACGGTTAATGACCACGGGCTGACCACGCGTGGCCGAAAGAATCGGCAGTCAATGGTGGAAGTGGAGCCGGATCGTTGCGAGCCACACATGCGGGCGTCAAAATGCGCCTCGCTAATGGGCAGAGGAAGGCAGCCGCCGAAAGAGCCGGGCGCGGAGCGCAGCGCGCCCACCCCAAGAGCGCAAATGACGCGCGAGGTCGCGTTCGACGTCATCCGAAGCTCGGCGCTTTCCTCGTCAGCGCGGTCGCGAGCGCAGTCGTCGGCGCGATACTGAGCCCTGAGACGCTAGTTGCGACCAAGAACGCCTTGATTGGTGGTGACCGAGGCGACGCTGCGACACCGCTTGTGAACGTGTTGCCCTCTCAAATCGTCTCCTCAGTGCGCATCGGCCTTTTCAACATTGAAGAGAACGGTCGGGTAGACGCAGCTCTTCGAGCGTTCGGTGAACCCACAACTCAGCGACGTGACCCACCTGACGTCGATCTGCGTCTTGGAGTGGAAAACGCTCGGTGTCCACGGAGAGTTCTACAACCTCGGTAACCTCGACCCCTGCGTTGAAGGGGACTTCTGTGTGGGCGCGGTTTGGGGGCGTCAATGGGTGACGGAGAACGGCCTCCAAGTTGCTGACACCGTCAGCCGCCTCAAGGATCTCTATCCGCGTGCGAGAGAGGCCCGGAGACCGGGCGCGTTCGAACATTGGGTGCTCGAACGCGGAGCGAACCTCTGCGGCCCTGACGCCCTCGGCGGACTCGTCGCCGAAACGTTCAACGGGCGAGTGACGAGCCGGCGGCGAGTGAGCCGATCGGTCACGCCGCCGACGAACCCCCGGCGACCAGCCCAAGCGGCTATAGGGCAGGAGCGTAATACGTGCGCAGCGGATTATCGGCTCGTGGTCATGGCCGCTCGAAAGGCTTCCTCGGCCCTGTCCCGATCGTAAAGATGAAGGTACACACGCTGAGTGATCCCTACGTGCGTGTGCCCCATGACCTCGCTCAAGACGTTCACTGGAACGCCTCGATGAGCTGCGTAACTCGCGAACGCGTGCCGAAGGTCGTGAAACGTGACCGTCGGATCAATCCCCGCCCGATCTCGGGCGAGCTCGAAACCACGACGCTGCAGATTGCGGTGAGAGAGAGGGCCACCTGTCGTCGCCGCGAAAACGAAGTCTTCCTCCTGCGAGAACGTTGATCGCAACTTGTGCGATCTGAGAAGCGAGACCATCTCGGTGGCGAGCGGAACCCGCCGCAACGAGGTACGGGTCTTAGGCTCTGTTAGCTCGCACATGCGGGTGAACTGCCGGCGAACATGTAAGACGGCTCGGTCCAAGTCGACGTCGCTCCACTTCAACCCCAGCAACTCGCCAAGCCGGAGTCCGGTGTACACGGCCGTTCGAAGGATCGGCGCGTAGTCGTACCGTGATTCCGGCCTACGGGCCAGGGCTTCTGAGGCCGCAAGCAGTGCAGCGATCTCCTCATCCGACCATTCGTGTCGTTGTACTTGATCTTCCAGCGTGCGTTCTCCTGGACGAAGGTGCCTGGCAGGCCGCACAAAGCCGTCAGGATGTCCGAGATCGCGTCTCGCGCATACGTTTCGCGCTCCTCTTCCTCGATCTTCTCCTGGCCCGTCCACGGCCCGTCAAACGCGATTGCGACGCAACGGTTGCCGATGAACTCGCGGCGACGTGCGTCCCTGCCACCGTCCGTCAGTTGGTCGATCATTCCTTTTTCCTCCCTCTGTTCATGATGCGCCTTATGCGCACCAGGCAGCCCCCGTAGGGGCTCCCCGTTGAGCACTCAGACACTGACCACCTCCCTGATGGTCTTGGCGAGATTCGCCTTCGACGCTTACGTTTTCGGGCGCGTGGACGTCAGCGCTCGCTCGTACCTGGGCGACGCCGAGGACTACACCATCGACCCGAGGCTGCCCGTCATCGAGCCGTCATGACGACGCTCACCGGCAAGATCGAGATTCGAGGGCCGTCAGGCTCCCGGATCGCGAAGTACCCTGGCGATGTCGTCGTCACCCTCGAGCCCGGAGGCTTGGATGTCAGCCGAGATCAAGTATCCCTCGGGGTCGTCCGACTTGACAGCTCGAGCATTCCGGAGCGTTCCTTGACCACTTGTGGTCAGCCCCTCTTCAATGCCGCGAACGATTTCGGCGGGAACGCTGAGGCACTCGCCATCTTCCTCCTCGTCCGAAGGGGAGTCCGAGGGCTCCTCTTCCTGAGACGTAGACGTATCCCGTGGAGCGGTGG
>JACCXF010000031.1 GCA_013697295.1 Actinomycetota bacterium
CGACCGGATCGAATCGACGACGGCCGCAACGGCTTTCTCGATGCCGCGCTTGATCGCGATCGGGTTGGCGCCGGCCGCCACGTTGCGTAGGCCCTCGTGGACCATGGCCTGGGCCAGAACGGTGGCGGTGGTGGTGCCGTCGCCCGCGACGTCGTCGGTCTTCTTAGCGACCTCTTTGACGAGCTCGGCACCGATCTTCTCGTAGGGGTCCTCGAGCTCGATCTCCTTGGCGATCGACACGCCGTCGTTCGTGATCGTGGGTGCGCCCCATTTCTTCTCGAGCACGACGTTGCGGCCCTTGGGCCCAAGCGTGACCTTCACGGCGTCGGCGAGCTGGTTCATGCCCCGCTCGAGCGCCCTCCGGGCCTCGTCTTCAAAGGCGAGGATCTTCGACATGGCTTACCTCCCTGGGATACGGCTGGATTCTCGTTAGCACTCTTATAGTCCGAGTGCTAAAGATAGCTCGCCCCCCCACGTTCATGCAAATCGGAGGTCGAGCGCCAGGGGCTCCTGGAACTGGATGGCGCTGCTGGAGGTCGTGCCGACGGCGGGGAAACCGCTGGTGCTCATGAGGGCCGGCGACGGCGTGTAGGTCGCCGTGACGACGGCGTTGACCCGCCCGGGTGCGGGCCCGCCCGGAATTCGCTTGCCCAACGTGATCGTCAGCTTGTTGGTGGTCGCGTTCCAGGCGACGGTCGAGGCCTCGGCTGCGGCCCCCGCGAACGTGGAGGTGTTCGTCGCGAAGGCGGGCGACCCCAGGTCCACCGAGCCGAAGTTGAAGGCCCCTCCGCAGGCAGCGGCCGAGGTCGACACGTTCAGGAGGTCGTTACCGCTGGCAGCGGCGTCGTCCAGGATCGTGACGGTCACGACGTTGTCCCCGGCGATCGACTGGTTGGACCCGTTGCCGCTCCACGTCGAACACATCGACGCAACGCTGAGCGCCTGGTTGAAAACGATCTCGACCCGGTCCGCTTCCTGCGGCCGGCCGGTCTGGTTGCCGCCGTTCGCGTTCAGTAGAGAACTCGGGGAGAACGGTGGCACGTTCACCGTGATCGATGCGGAGGCAACGTCTCCGTTGCTGCCGATCGCATAGACGGTGTGGGTGCCGTTCGGCGTGCCCGTGGGGATCGTCGCCGAGATGGTCGCCGAACCCGCGGCCCCGATCGTGGCCGGCGTGGACGACCCGCTGAGCACGGTACCGGTGTTCGGGTCGTCCAGGCGGAACGTGAGGGTCTGGCCGGAGGCGTAGTTAGCCACGCTCCCGGTGACGGCGCCCGGTAGAAGGAGAAAGGTCGTTGGAGCGTTGAGGGCGAGAGACGGAGCTTGAACCGTGACGGCAGTGCTCAATGAGCTCGCGGTCCCTGTCCAGTTCTGATGCACCGGGGTCACCGTGTAGCGCCAGTTGCCGGCGGGGACTCCCTGCTCGGTGCAGGAAGTGCTCGTCACGATCCCGTTACAGTTCGAGAGCATAGTTTGCGCGGTGTTCGTGGCGACGTCGTAGCGCCTGACCACGTAGGTGTTCAATGGCGTTCCGGCGGGGAACTGGTTTCCACTCCAGCTTACGGCGACGTTACGTGCGGTCACCGACGCCGTCGGGGTGTTCCCGGTCGGCATCGTGCGTCCCCGAGAGTAGGACTTGGTATTGCTGGATCCCGGATTCCAACGCGCCAAGGGGGGGCCGCCCACGCAACTGAGGAGCGACACCACGGTCATGACGAAAGCCACCCGTCGGAGAGAGGATCTCATCGTTTGCGCACCGCCCCTCCGCGGAACTTGAGTGGCCAGCGGGCCCCCTGACAAGACGACGGAGCCGTCGGCTTCAACTTGACGGGGACAGACTTCTTGGCGCGGCCACGAGCCGGGACGACCACGGAGACCCGGCAAGCGCTTGCGGACCGAGATCGATGTCGCTGGACAGCCGAGCTTGTTCGAGGGCCTCACCCTGATCTTCAGCTCCTTGACCACGATGGGGAAGCGGTTCGGGTTGCGGAGCTTGACCGTCATGATCTTCTTCTTGCCGGGGAAGAGGCCCTTCACCGCGCCTCCGATGCGGAAGGCGGCCCCGGACGAACCCACCCTCCCGCTGAGGTTCTCGAACCGGTGCGAGCGGTCGGCCTGAGCGAACGAGAGCCCTATACGCAATATGAGTGATCTGGCCGCAGACGCTCTACCAGGGCTTTTGTCTTGCATGACTAGTCACCGTCCCGTCCTAAAGCGGACAAACGTCTCTTTGTGTCTAGTGCGGCGCCCGGCCCGGGGGACTTAGAAAGACAGCAGCGCGGCGATCGCAACGGCCCCCAAGGCGGCCGCATTCACGAGGCGCGGGGCGCTGGTGACCGAGAGCTTCTCGATGCGCACCACTGCGTCGTTGGAAGAAGAAGTGCCCAGGGACCACAAGATGACCGACAAGCCGCGCGCCAGCCCGAAGGGGGCGCAGAGGAGCGCTCCGAGGAGCGGATCTCCGAACAACAGGGCCGCCGCGGCTACGGCCACATAGGTCCCGAATGAAAGGAAGGTCAGGAAGCCAACGCCAAGTCCCAGGCCGTAGAGAGCTGCAGCTACGGGCGGCGAGTAGAAGGTGCGCCACCACTCGGGCACCTGGCGGTGCCTATCCGGGACCGGTACTGGGATCTTGAACGCCTCTCGCAGGATGTACAGGAGCGCAACCGAGGCGAGGACTCCCAGCGAAGCCGCCCCCCACGGGGCGCGTAGCCCCATCCCGACCAGGCCCAGGAGCGCTCCGACAGCGGCCGCGGCGGCGGTGGCCGCGAGGCCGTGCAGGAAGACCGTCCATACGTAGTTCTTGCTGCGGCCCCCGTGGACCACGGGGGAGATGGTTTCGACCATCGACATGCCTCATGGGTCGAAGGCGGTTGAGAAACCGGCGACCGCCGAGGCGAGAAGAAGCGAGACGAGTACGGGCCAGGTCAACAGCGGGTATTGGTGTCGCGGTATCCGATGCAGAAGACCTTGCGGCCCGCATGGCAATAGCCGGTGAGAGAGGCATCGCCGTTGATCCTGGTGTCGGCGTACGAGCAGCAGTCCGCGATCCGGCGAACCCGGCCACCACAGCAACGGGACCAGCCGCCCCCGAACACCGGAGCGCCGGTGAAGGGGTACTTCGACGGCACTACCTCCTCGCACACCTGACGGCGGCGTTGAGAGCGCTTCGTGTAGATGCGGCCCCGGTCGTCGATCGGGTATCCGTATCTCGGGTGGACCGGATAACCGTATTGATCGACCCGGGACTGCGGGCTGAACGGGTGCGGGCACGAGCCCGTCGTGTAGGTGTGTCCACAGATGTGGTACGCCTCGGCCCGGCCGGGGGCCAGGGCGATCGCAACGAACTGGCCGCCGACCAGCGCGACCATCCCTTTTCCGAGACGTCCCAGGAAGGAGCGGCGTCCGCTTCGACCCGCCAACTCCACGGATGCCCTCTCGACAACGTTTTCGATCATCAACTCGCCTGCCTTTCGGCGTCAGCCTCGGCTGCGCGACGCAACGCCGTGTCCACCAATCCTTCTAGTTGTTCCAGATTGTTGATCGTGCCTTTCGCTCTCACAATCCCTCGGTCGTCAAGCATCACAACATAAGGAGTTCCCGGAACCGCGTACGCCTGGGCGATCTGTAGACCTGGGACGAGCGGAGCGGGAGGGGAACTCTTGCCCGCGAATGCCGCCTGGGTGTCCACGCGGTCGACATCCGTGACCACATAGGGGGTGAAGGACCCCGCCCCGGCAGCGGCGGGCACACCCGGCATGACTTGCTGGCAGATGTGGCAGCCCGGTGAGACGAAGAGCAGTAGCTGAGACTGGCCCGGGCCACCGATGCTGAGGGGGTCACCCTCGACGTCTGCCACGTCGTAAGGCTGGGGAGCCTCGCCGAGCGGCGGACCCTCGGCGTCCATCTCGAGCGCGCCGCGCGGGCCGAGTCGAAGGTGCAGCGTCCCGATCTGACGCGCCAGGGCGACGACCACGACGCAGAGCATCACGACGAGGAGCCACAACACGAGATAAGAAGCTGCCCACCAACCTTCCACGCCGTCAGGCTATC
>JACCXF010000034.1 GCA_013697295.1 Actinomycetota bacterium
GGGGGCCGGGGCCGCGGCCGCTTCGAGGTCCGCCTCGGCGAACACGAGGTTGGCCGATTTGCCACCGAGCTCGAGGGTGACTCGCTTGATCGTTCCCGACGCGGCCTGCATAACTTTGCGACCGATCTCGGTGGATCCGGTGAAGCCGATTTTCGCGACATGCGGATGTTCGAGGAGCCGCTGGCCGACGACACTTCCCTTCCCGGGCACTACGTTGAGGACTCCCTCCGGAATCCCGGCTTCGAGGGCCAGCTCGCCGATGCGCATGGTCGTCAGCGGCGTCAGCTCGGCCGGCTTGATGACTACGGTGTTCCCGCAGGCTAGTGCGGGCCCGAGCTTCCAGGACGCGATCGCCATGGGAAAGTTCCAGGGCGTGATCAGTCCCACGACACCCAACGGCTCGCGAAACGTCATGTCCACCCCCCCGGCGACGGGGATGGTCTCGCCGAGATGCTTGTCGACGGCGCCCGCGTAGTAGTGGAAGACATCGGCAACCATGGTTGCCTCGCCGCGAGCATCGGAGATCGGCTTGCCCACGTTGCGGGTTTCTGCGAGCGCGAGCTCCTCGACATGCTCTTCGATCACAGTTGCTAGGCGGCGAAGGAGCCGCGCGCGATCGGACGGGCTCACGGCTCTCCAGGTATCGAAGGCCCTCCTGGCCGCCTCGACGGCCGCGTCGAGCTCCTCGACGCCCGCCTCCACCATCTCGGCGATAGGTTCCTCGGTGGCCGGATTGACGATCTGGTTCATTCGGTTCCCTCCTGCATACGGGGCGGCCGGTGTCTCCGTGAGCGACATCGTCACCAGACCTTCAATTCAACCCGCATGAGGGTCCGGCCGCCGCAGGGTCCACGCGAGCGGCGTCTATCAGGGCCTCGAAAAGCGCACAGTCCTCGTCTTCTTCCGGGTGCCATAAGACTCCGACGACGAACGTCCGCCCCGGCATCTCGAGCCCTTCGACCGTACCGTCGGGTGCTCTCGCGACACACTGCAGCCCCTCGCCGAGCAGGTCGGGAGCCTGATGGTGATGGGAGCGAACCACCCTGCGGGAGCCGAGAACCGAGGCCATGACTCCTTCGGCTGCCTCGATGTTCACCTCGTGAAGCGCAAAGACGCCCGGTGATTCCATGTGAGCGTCGATTCCAGTCCGCTGAGGGAGATGCTGTTCCAACGTTCCACCGCGCGCGACGTTCAGCAATTGCATGCCGCGACAAACACAAAGCACTGGGAGATCGCGGTCGAGGGCGCCGCGCAGAAGCGCAAGTTCGGCCCTATCGCGATCCGGCCTCAAGGCGGATACCGATCCGTGGGGGTCGGCACCGTAGCGCGCCGGATCGACATCGGCGCCGCCGGTAAACAGGAGTCCATCGACCACATCGAGAACCTCGTCGACCTCCATCGCAGGCGGAACCAGAACCGCTCGACCTCCGGCGCACTCCACCACGCGCACGTAGACTGCCGGCACGAGAGCGGCGTCGGTCTCCCACGGTCCCCAACGGGCACGCTCTACGTACGTCGTGATGCCGATTACCGGCCTCACAGCGCGACGGCCGACCGCTCCGAGAGAGCGAACACGTTGCGGAGCGACCCATACACTTGTCGATACAGCGCGTAGGCATCCTCGTAAGCCGCGCGGTTGGCATCATCCGGTTCATAGCCCTCCGGCCGGTACGACACGAACATGGTCGTGGCTTCGGCCACGTCTCGCGCGATCCCCGCGGCCACCGCCGCCAGCATGGCCGCCCCCGTGGCCGTCGTCTCGACGCTGGCGGGAGTACGGACGGTCAGTCCGGTGACATCGGCTTTGATCTGGGACCACAGTTCGCTCTTCGCTCCCCCCCCCACGATCGTTAGACGACTCGGCTCGAGCCCCGCGTCCGACATTGCTTGCAATATGTCTCTGAGCGCGAATGCGCTTCCTTCGAGCATCGCCTTGGTCATGTGGGCGCGGGTGTGAGCAAGCGTAAGCCCATAGAACGTGCCGCGCGCGGCGCCGTTCCACTCCGGGGCCATCGCGCCCTGCATGCACGGGAGAAAGATCACTCCTCCGGCGCCGGCCGGAACGCGGCGCGCTTCGACCGAGAGGAGCTCGTACGCATCGCCCTTTCCTTCCGCCTCGGCCGCTCGCTCGAGGGGGGCGAACTGATCGCGCCACCACCGCAGGTTGCCGCCCGAAACGAATCCGGGGTTCTCCAGCAGCCAGGCGTCGGGGTCGGCGTGCGGATGACACTCCACCAGCATGGTCGGATCGAACATCGGCCGCGCGCTCGCCGCGCACACGGGCTCGGCAGTTCCCACAACATCGCAGACCTCTCCGGGCTCGAAGACTCCCGCCCCCAGTGTTGCGGCCATCTCGTCGCCGCATCCCACTGCAACTATGGTGTCCGAGTGGAGTCCGGTCGCTTCCGCAAAGCGGTCCGTGACCCCTCCGGCGGAGTCGATCGCGGCTGCTAATCCTGGCAGGGACTGGGGATCGATCTCGGCTGCTTCGAGCAGCCGCCCAGACCACTCTCTCGTGCGAGGGTCGAGCAGCGCCAGCGATGAAGCGTTGGAATAGTCGGTCAGCAAGCTGCCCGACACATGTCGTAAGACGTAGCTTCCAGGCGGCATCAAGTGCCTGATGCGGCGCCAGTTCTCCGGCTCGTTGGCCCGGATCCACAGCGCCTTGAACACAGCATGAGACGAATCGAGGTTGGCACCCGACAGCTCATAGAAGTCGCGCGCCGAAACGACTTTCCTCATGCCGGCGGCCTCGGGCTCGGCGCGCCGATCCATCCATATAATCGCCGGCCGCACCGGATCCCCGGACTCGTCACACGCCACGAGACCGTCGAGCTGGCTGCCGAACGAGAGAGCTTTGATCTCCGCTGGATCCGGCACGTCCGCGACCAGCTTGCGCACGGCGTTCTCTATCGCAGTCAGCCAGTCGCGCGGGTCCTGCTCCGCCCACGTTGGGTGCGGATAGGACAGGTCATGGGCTTCGTAGTGAGACGCCACGAGCGTCCCGTCGTCGGAGTACAGGGCGGCGTTGGTGCCCTGGCTCCCGACGTCACATCCGATTACGAACGCTCGGCTCACGGCTGGATCACCACCTTGAGACCTGTACCGGACCGAATCGTGTCGAATCCATCTGCAATCCGGTCGAGCTCGAAACGATGCGTGACGATCCCGTCGAGATCGTTCCTCCTGCGATTCAGGTACTCCATCGTTATGCGGTATTGACGGTGAGTGGCGCCGTAGGACCCGAGTACCGCAAGCTCTTTGTAGTGCAACTCGTTCGCGTCGAAGAGCGTCACCGGGTCGGCCTTCGGAAGGCCCGCAAAGTAGACGACGCGGGCTCGCCGTCCCGCCATGGCGAGCGCAGCCCTCTGAGCTTCCTTAGAGGGGGCCGCCACGATGACCTTGTCTGCTCCCGAGCCGTTGGTTCTTTCATTGACCCCCGCCGTTCCGTTGTCCTCTTGCGTCGTCCACGCGTCGTCGACAAAACTGCCGACGACGGACAGCGCGAGATCGAGGCGCTCTTTGCTGACCTCGATCATGTAGATGTGTGTGGCCCCGCGATCGCGAGCAAGTACAGCCTGCATGCATCCGATGGGTCCTGATCCGATGATGACCACGGTGTCTCCGTAGGTTGGATCGAGGATCTCCACACCGTTCAGGGCGCAGGCAAACGGATCGGCGATCGTCGCAATATCGGATGGAAGATCCTTGGGCAGCGGAATGATGTTCTTCATGGCGATCGCCGGTACGAGGGCGACATCGGCAAAGGCGCCGGGATGAGGATCGTACCCATACAGCTCGTGGCGCTCGCAGAGGTTTTGGAAGCCGTCGAGGCACCACCGGCATTTACCGCAGGTCAGGATGGAGCCCAGAAACACCCGATCCCCCGCTCGCACCCCGGGTGGCAGCTCCGCATCCGGGCCGACCTCGGAGAGGGTCCCAACCGGCTCGTGGCCCAGCACCCAGGGCATCGGGGCGCGGGGGTCGCCGTTGAAGAAAGTCCGGGCGTCGGTGCCGCAAATACCGCAGGCCTCGATCTCCAGCAGCGCCCCACCTGCGGGCGGTTTTGGCTCCTCGGCATCCCGGACCACGACCTCTCCTACGCCTTTCATGAACGCGGCCTTCATGAGCCTCTCCCGTTCGTCTGAAGCGTCTCCCGCAACTCGTCCATTGCCTTCGACGCAGGCCATCGCTCTCGGATCACGCGCGCGAGGGCGGTCGTTAGCGCGCGAGGATCGTCGTGCATGAAGATGTTGCGGCCCACGGAGCACCCGATGGCCCCGGCCTGCACGGCAACCTCCATGCGCCAGAGCAGCTCGGCATCGTCGACGCGCGATCCGCCCGCGAGCACGACGGGAGTGCCCGAGGTGGCTTCGACCAGCCGCGCGAACGATTCCTCATCTCCCGGCCAGTTGGTCTTCACGATGTCGGCTCCCAGCTCCGCGCAGAGCCGGACATTGCGAGACAGGTAGTCGAAACCGTACGCGTCAGAAAGCGAGTCCACGCGTGCATAGGTGTTGGGAAACTCTGCCTCTGCGATGAAGGGCATGCCTAGTTGCTCACATTCACCGCCCAATCTCCCAAGGATGTCGATCATTTTCGGCTCCGAATCTCCTCCAAGCGCAACGAACAGCACGACCGCGTCCGCGCCGAGCTTGAGTGCCTCCTCGACCGAGGCAATTTGGATTACGCCACCACGGGCCTCGGCTCCCGCCCCTGGGTTTGCTGACGCCGACAACAACAGCGCCAGCGAAGTCTCATGCGAAAATGCCGGCTCACACCGCTCGATCATCCCCTTGCTCATCATGATGACGTTCGCACCGCCTGAGACGGTTTCCGCAACGCGCGACGCGATGTCCTCGAGCGGCCTCAGAAACGTTGGCGACGTCATTCCATGATCCAACGCGCAGATGATCGACACGCCGCTGGGATCGATGACGCGCTTCAATCTCATCTTCTTGCCGACGCTCATGTGTTCCTCCCCGGTCCTCGTCTGACTACGGTGATCTCAAACGCGTCTGCTACGTGGTGCTCGTGGGACAACAGGACGGCGCGGCCCGTGTCGTCGTAGTCGACCTGCAACAAGTACAGCAGCATGGTTCCGGTAGGAACCCGGAGTTGGGATGCCGTCCATCGATCGGCTTTTACCGGCTTGATCTCAGCAAGCCCCTGGTTGACGACGACGCCGAACTCTTCTTCCAGCATCCGATACAGGGTTCCCTGTCCGAGAGAGTCGAGCGCTTGGGCTCCCTCACCAACGATCGATGCGGGGATCACGTCACGCGAGAAGACCACCGGCTCGTAGTCGGCGGTCCGGATTCGCTCGATCACGAAGACCCTGGATTCGGGCGGAATGGCGAGGCGCGCGGCTTCCGAGGCTCCCGCAGGTCCGTCGTACACGCGCAGGCCCTGAGTTCCGACCCTCATGCCCATGGACTCGATGAGCTCGGAGACTCCGAAGTTGACGTCGAGGTTGTTCTTCAAGCGAGGGCGGTGCGTCACGTAGGTCCCGGCCCCCGGTGTCCGGGTGATCCATCCGTCGTCGGCCAGCACCTTAAGCGCCTCGCGCAAGGTGGCGCGGCTGACCCCCAGCAGGGACGCTAGGTGTGGTTCGGCGGGGAGTCGGTGCCCCGGGCGCCATGCACCGGACTCGATTCGCTCCCTGATTCGGTCGCGCACGGCCGTGCCCAGCCCCCGCCCACCCGGGCCTCCTTGTGAGCTCATACCTTACGTTTTGTCAGACAAAGCGCCTCCGAGTCAAGCGACCAGATTCTACTTGACAGCGAGGTAGACAGGCTCGATAGTAGATTTCGGGTCGGGCCACTTAGTCAGACAAATGTCTCGATGGTCGGTGAAGGAGAGCTCTTAGCGAAGGACTTGCTGGGGCGTCCTTCCTGGTTGGACGGGGGTTCGCATGACAGAGAAGAAACGAGTCGGCGCCGTCGAATACGAGCACGTCGGCAGCGAGTATCTCGACGACCGGCAGCTCGACCGGCGCGCCGGAAAGATGCTGATCTGGGGGCTCGGCGTCGGCTACGTAATCTCCGGCGAATACTTCTCGTGGAACTTCGGCCTCGACGCCGGCGGCTTCGGGGGCCTCCTCGTGGCCGCCATCTTGATGATCGGCCTATACGTGCTGATGATCTACAACATTTCGGAGATGGCCACCGCGTTCCCCCACGCGGGCGGTCCATACGCCTTTGCCCGCAGGACCATGGGCCCCTGGGGTGGTTTCGCTGTGGGTATTGCCGCCATCCTCGAATATGTGCTGGCTACGGCCGCCATCGCAATCACGATCGGTTTCTACTTCACCGCCCTCCCGTGCTGTGACTCGATGCCCTCCATTCTGGGACTGGCTCCCGTAGCGTGGATCGCGATCTTGGCGTACCTGGTTTTCGTCGGAATCAACATCGTCGGTGTCCAGCAGACCCTGTCCTCGGTCCTTGTAATCACCGTCATCGCCGTCGCCATGCTGGTGATCTGGGGTGTCGCGATGCTATTCAGCGGCAGCTTCAGTACCGACAACTTCACGAACATCGCGCCGGAAGGCGGGAACAGCGAGATGTTCCCGTTCGGTTTCTTCAAGGGTACGCTCGCCGCTCTTCCCTTTGCCGCCTGGTTTTATCTGGCCATCGAGGGCGTACCGATGGTTTCGGAGGAGACGAAGGATCCATCACGCGACCTGCCGAGCGGAACGATGCTCGCGATGTGGACGCTCGTCGCGGCGTCGGCAGTAGCCCTGTTCATCGGGGTCGGAGTTGGAGGCGCAGAAGAACTACGGCTGTCGGGCAATCCGATCCCCCAAGTCGTACAGGCCGCCCACGATGGTGAGAGCACTTTCTTCTGGATCGTCACGCTCGTCGGCCTTAGCGGGCTGCTGGCCTCATTTCATTCGATCATCTTCGCCTACAGCAGGATCATCTACTCGCTGTCTCGGGCGGGCTACCTTCCCCGCGCCCTCTCGAGAACCGGCGCGAGCCACACGCCTTTCATCGCCCTAGTTGCTCCGGCCGTGCTGGCATCCGTGCTGGTGGTCCTCTACAACGAGAACACTTCCGCAGTCGGCAACATCGTGCAAATGTCGGTGTTCGGAGCTCTAGTCACCTACGTGCTGATGATGGTCTCCTTCATCATGCTGCGCCGCAACGAACCCGACGCTGCTCGGCCCTATAGGAGCCCGGTCGGCGTCCCCGGGGCGATTATCGTGATCGTTCTCTCGGTGCTGGCAATGCTCTCGTCGCTGGCGTACGACGTGCCGGGGGCCAAGTTTGGTGTACTCGCGACGATCATCGCCATCGCCTTAGGGCTCATCTACTTCGCCGTTTACAGCCGACACCGTCTAGTCGCCGAAGCGCCGGAGGAAGAGTTCGCCGTCATCGCACGGGCCGAGGCCGAACTCGACGCGCCGCAGGACAAGACCGGTTCGCCTCCTCAGGCGACCCCATAAGGCACCGCGCAGCAACCGTAACCCCGACTGGCTTGCGGCGAGCTCCAAGGCTCGCCGCAGTCTCTTTGGACTATATTCGTTCGAAGTTGCGCCGCAGCTCCCAGTCGGTGACCGTCTGATTCGAGCGTGCCCACTCCTGCTTTGCGGTGTTGATCAGATGCTTGTGAACGTCCTCGCCGAAGGCTTCGGCGGCTAACTCGCTGTTTTCGAGTTCCGTGATCGCCTCGGTGATGTTCCACGGAACGCGCTCGACGTCGGTGGCCTCGTAGGCGTTGCCTCTGTACATGTCGGGAGGCTCGAACTCGTTCTCGATGCCGTGCAAACCGGCCGCGATGGTTGCCGCAAACGCCAGGTAGGGGTTCGCGTCCGCGCCCGGTATGCGCGACTCCACCCGCAAAGACTTGCCGTGGCCGATGATCCGGAACCCACACGTGCGGTTGTCGTGAGCCCACGCAAGGGCCGTGGGGGCCCAGGACTCTGGCTGATATCGTTTGTAGGAGTTGATGTAGGGAGCGAACATCCAGGCGAACTCCCGCCCCGTCCCAATAAGGCCCCCGAGAAAGTGCCGGAGCTTGGTGCTCATTCGGTTCGGCGCACTCTCGTCGAATGTGAGGCACTGAGATCCGCTTGCATCCCACAAACTTGAGTGGAGGTGGAACGAGGATCCCGCCTCATCCATAGAGGGCTTCGCCATGAACGTGACCGCTCGCTCGTTGAGCGCGGCTATCTCTTTGACTCCGTTCTTGTAGATGACGTGCCGATCGGCCATCTCGAGCGCTTCGGAATAGGCGAGATTTATCTCATGCTGTCCGCGGCCCCATTCGCCTTTGGAGAACTCGACTGGCACCCCGGCCCCATCCATGCCGTTGCGGATCTGACGAATCAGGTACTCGTCCTTGGTGGTCTGGAGGATGTGATAGTCCTCGATGTAGTGCGAATGAGGCGTTAGATCACGATATCCCTTGGCTGCTGCCTCCTCATACGAGTCACGGAACAAGAAGAACTCCAACTCCGATCCGCACTTGACGGTTAACCCTGCCTCTTGAGCGCGGTCGATCTGACGTTTGAGAATCTGGCGCGGCGACACGTCGACCTCGTCGTCGCTCTCCTCGTCGTAGACGTCGCAAATAACCAGCGCCGTCTTCTCGAGCCACGGTATGTGTCTGAGGGTGGACATGTCGGGGATGCAGCGGAAGTCCCCGTAGCCCTTCTCCCAGTTTGCATACTCGTATCCCGGGAGAGGCTCCATGTCGACGTCGACCGTAAGGAGATAGTTGCAGCCGTGCATCGCATCGCCGTCGACCATCTCGTCGAGAAAGAAGTGGCCGGTGACGCGTTTCCCCATGAAGCGGCCTTGCATGTCGACGAACACCACCAGCACGGTATCGATTTGCTCGTCGCGCACCATGTCCTTGAGAGCTTTGAGGTCGAGATTGCCAGCCACGCGTCACCTACCCTTCCAAGAAGAACGGCCCGACCGTCATCGCGGGCGGTGCCGATCCTATCCACCCGGCGCCGCCCCCGGCGTTCGAGGTTCGGGCGCCCGGCGATCCTGCCAGGATGCTGGTACGGCTGGCAAGCGAAGTCAAGTTGCGACAGACCGGCCACCGACGACTCACCCACCAGAGGTGGTCCCGGCGCCCGCGCCCGCCGGATTCGGCAAGGTCACCGCCACCGCCGCCGGTGAGGCCGACCCGATCCTTTCTCCCTTCGCCCCTGTAGCCCAAGTGTTTCAGTTCCACGAGGACGCATTCGACCTGCCGGAGGCCGCCGAGCTCCTGTTCGCCGGCGACACCGTCGCCAACCAGGGGTTCCGGTACGGAAACGATGTTGGATTTTGTTGGATGGTTTGGCGATGTTGGATTTGTTGGATTTCGCGCTGTTGGGACTGTGATTCCGAGAGCAAACTTCGTTTCTGAAACTGACAGAGATGCTTGACACTTGAGGTCTTCTACCAAACAAGCCACTTCCCCAAGAGCTTGAGGGGAGGCCCTGTGTCAGAACAGGAGTTTGATCGGCAGGCGAAGCATCGTCTGCAGGTGATCCGTCACGCCAAGGAGGTCACCGGCAACGTCGCTCAGACGTGTCGGTACTACGGGATCAGCCGGCCGACCTTCTACAGGTGGTATCGCCGCTACGAAGAGAAGGGATT
>JACCXF010000064.1 GCA_013697295.1 Actinomycetota bacterium
GGCTTCCGCATCCAGCGGCAAGTCAAGCGAGGCTCGAACAAGGCGTTCGTCTACACCTGGCCATGCAAGAAGGCACTCGCCTCGATCATGGCCAAGATCAAGGCGATCACCCGACAGGGAACGAACAACCCGCTCTCCGACCTCCTGCGCCAGATCAACGCGGCGCTGCGAGGCTGGACGGTCTACTTCCGCCACGGCGTGTCCAAGCAGACCTTCGACTACCTGAACCACTACACGTGGCAGCGGGTCGTCGGATGGCTCCGCCGAAAGCATCGCCGCGCAAACTGGAAGTCGATCCGACGGCGCTACCTGGCCACCACGGCCAACCGGCTGGTGCCCCACGACGACGGGACGGAGCTCTTCAACCCCGCATCGGTGCCGATCACCCGGTACCGCTACCGGGGAACGAAGATCCCGACCCCGTGGACCGAGCGGACCAAGACGACGATGGCCGGAGGATGAACCTTGGGGCTTGTGGAGAGCCGGATGCGGTGGAAGCCGCACGTCCGGTCCGACTCCACCAACCGCCTGCTGCGCCTGCCCGGCGCCAGGGTCATCGAGGTCAGCTTCGAGACCGCCCGACATCCGCGATCTGCCATAGTCTGACCTCCAGACAGAATCTTGACGTCCGGGGCATCGGTCTGCTATTCACGGCCAACCCCGTGCCCCTAGGAGGGTCACAATGTCCGTCGCTACGCCTTCTCAGCCACCGATTCCAGCGGAGGCTCTTGAGCAGCATCCGAACAGGTGGATCGCCGTTCGGGATGGCCAAGTGGTCGCCGTAGCCGACGAGTACGACGAGCTGATGGCCAACGAGGGCGTCGAGGCGACGGATACGATCTACCACGTGCCGCCGTCCTCAACGCTCTTCTACTGAGTCGCCGCACCTCGTAACGCCATATCTGGCCGGAGCGCCGCTCCTGGCCGTCATCCTCCTTCCGCCTACCGGCGGAGGCTTGAGGGTAGGTGCGATGGTTGATAGCGGCGCATATCGAAGCTTCTTTCCGAAGAGCATCGCCGCTGGGCTCGGCCTTGAAAACTCGCTTGTTCAGGACGCGCAGGGTGCCCGCGGAGTGGAGGACCAGGAGTTCCCGACCTGGTCCTCTACAGAACAGATCGTCGCCCGCATCGTCCGAAACGACCCTCAGACGCAGGCCGAAGAACTATGGGGGCCAGAGATCCCCATGAATCCAGCGTTTGCGGAGAAACCGACATTCCTGCTAGGGCGAGAGGACTTTTTCGCGCCCTTCGTGATCACCTTCGACGCGGGGTTCTTCAGCGTCGGGTATTGAGAACCGGGCCATCCGCGACTCGCCAAACTGACCCCCCTACCGTTCCGGCCGATGGCAGACGGCCCCCCCGGCCCCACCGGGCGCGTGAGGGTTATCAGTAGGCCCCCTGCCCGCGAGCGACGGCGCCGCCAGTCCGCATGAGCACCTTCAAGTCCATCCAGAGGGACCAGTTGGTGACGTAGAGATAGTCGAGGTCGACCATCCCTTCAAAGGAGATGTTCGAGCGACCGTGGACCTGCCAGAGGCCGCTGAGGCCGGGCATGAGGTCGACGCGGCGGCGATGGCGGCCCGTGATCCGCTCGTCCTCGTTCTCGGGCAGGGGTCGTGGCCCCACAAGGCTCATGTCTCCGCGGAGGATGTTCAGGAGCTGGGCAGCTCGTCGAGGGAGAAGCGGCGCATGATGCGCCCGACGCGTGTGACCCGCGGATCCTCCGCGACCTTGAAGATCCCGTTGTCGGTGGCACCCCTGTGGAGGGTGCGGTCCGCGATCTGCTCCTTGCGCGCCTCGGCGTCTTCGCTCATCGAGCGGAACTTGAGCATCTCGAAGCGACGACCCGCCTTGCCCACTCGGCGCTGGCGGAAGAGCGCGGGCCCATTGGTGTCGCGCTTGATAGCGAGGGCGCAGACGGCCATCACGGGAGAGAGGACCACGATCGCGCAGCCGGCAACGGCGAAATCGAGCATTCGCTTGAGCAGGAGGGAGGATCGGGGCAGATCGACGGAGGGGAAGGTCAGCAACGGCATGCCCTCCATCTCGTGCAGCTCGAGCCGGCTGCCCATCACCTCTCCCCAGCCCGGCACGACGTCGAGATGAATGGCAAGCCGGGAGAGCTCGTAGACGAGGTCGGCTCGCTCGCCCAGCGAGCCGACGGAAGGGGTGAGCAGAACACGGTCCACATCGAACTCGCCCACCAGCGTGGCGACGTCCAAGTCGCCGCGGATGAGCGGAACAGGGCCGAGCCTGCGCACGAGCTCGGCGTGTTCGACGCCCGCGTTCGGCCCGACTGCGAACCTGTCCCTCGTCGCCGCTCTTTGCGGCCGACAGCTGGAGATCTTCGACTCTTTCGGAGGACTGCCCGAGCCTTCCGCTGATGATCGAGCGCATACGATCCTGCATCGCGGGGAGCGCCATACGTATGAAGAGGGTTCGTGGGCGGGAACGATGGAGGAGGTCAAGGATGCGATCGCGAGGTACGGTGCCGTAGACGTCTGCAGCTTCAATGCCGGCTACTTCGACGCTACACTGCCCGCGTTCGGTAATAGAACGGCATTCGTGTTCGCTGATGTCGACCTGCGCGACTCGGTCGAAACGTGCGTTCGTTTCCTATGGCCGTTGCTGTCCGAGGGGGACACTTCTAGCGAACCTATTCGCAAGCTTGCGCCAGTATCCTTAGGGACCAACGGAAAGGGACGACGAGAACATGAATCGGAAACTGGTAGTTGTGGCAGGTGGAGGCGGTTTCATCGGCGGGCACCTCGTCGCGC
>JACCXF010000066.1 GCA_013697295.1 Actinomycetota bacterium
GCCCGTACGTCCTGCTGTGTCAGCAGAGCCTCTTCGATCCCACCCGCGCGCCGGAGGGGAAACACACGGTCTGGGCGTACTGCCATGTTCCATCCGGGTCGACGGTGGACATGACCGAGCGCATCGAGAAACAGATAGAGAGGTTCGCCCCGGGGTTCCGCGATCGGATCGTGGCGCGCCACGCGACCGGGCCGGCCGCCCTCGAGCGATACAACCCCAACTACGTAGGGGGCGACATCAACGGCGGCGTGCAGGACCTGCGCCAGCTGCTGACCCGGCCGAACGGCTGGTGGCCCCCCTACGCCACTCCCAACAAGAAGATCTATCTCTGCTCTTCGTCCACCCCGCCCGGCGGGGGCATACACGGGATGTGCGGGTGGAACGCCGCGCGCGTGGTGCTCAAACGGGCTCTTCGGTAGCACTCGAGCGTCGCCGTATGCGCCGCACGGGATAGGGCATGGGGTGTCCCTCGGGACAACCGAGTACGAGGTGCATGAGGGCCCCGATGCCGTAACCGAGACCGGCACCCCCGACCACATCCAGTGGCAGGTGCGCACCTACGTAGACGCGCGACGCCATCACCAGAAACGCCAGGATCCACACGATCCTGCGTCCCCGGGGACCGAGGTACGGATGCGCAGCAGTCGCGAGCGCCGCGGCGACCGCAGCGTGTCCCGAGACGAAGCCGAGCCCCGACGCGGGTTCCCCGCGCACGATGACCGAGGCGAGCAGTTGATGTGGCCGCGCGCGCTCGAAGATCTGTTTGACGATCCCCGCGCCTACGTAGGCGGCCACTCCGGCAACCGAGATGTCCAGCGCCATCCTCACGAGCCGGGTCGCGAGGGCGGCGCCCGCCATGAACGGCACCGCCACCAGATTGCCTAGTTGCATCACCACCCAGACGGCGGGGAACAGCACATCGGGGAGATCGTTGACGAAGTGGAAGATGTCCCGCTCCAGGCTGCCAACGGCATCTGGGTCGACCAGGAGAGCCGAGCCGATGACCACGGCCACGCTGATGACGAAGCGCGCGGCGTCCGAAAAATGGCGACCATAGGTAAAACGTTGACGGTCGCGTTGCAGTTGCCATTTCACGACGAGCCCGTAGACCCGACCCGTGTTTCGAACCACTCGCGCGCCACATCGCTCGGCATACGGCCATCGAGGTCAACCCCCGCGTTCAGGATGGAAAGATCCTCGGTGGTCAGCCGAGCAGAGACCGCGTTCAGCGCTGAGACCACGCGACGGCCGTATCGTTCGATGACGGCCGATCGAACGATGGGAGCGATGTTTTCCGCTGGCTGCAGGCGCCGATCGTCCTCGAGCAGGATGAAGTCGCCCGATGCGATGTGAGGATCGGTTGTGAAGAGGAGAGCGACGTCCACCTGCTCCTGCTCCAACGCCGTCACCGTCACGGGCCCCCCCGGGTCGAGTGAAACGAACGACTCGAACGTCAGGTCGTATGTCTGTTCCAGACCTTGGAGGCAGAACGGTCTTGAGGGGCACTCCGGCGGGCCCCCGAAGCGCAGGGTCTTGGCGATGGGCTCCAGATCCGAGAGCGTCTCGAGGTCGAGCTCCGAGGCCGTAGCCGGGCGCACCACGAAACCGTTCTGATCCTGCGCTCGCGATGGGGCGAGAACTTCGAGGCCCCGCCGTTCCAGTTCCTCGCTCAATCTTTCATGCGTGGTGACGGTGCTCGGCGAAGGATCCGCTCGGCCGATCGACATGAATTGGAGTGCCGTCCCGAGGTACTCGGGGACGATGTCGACGAGTCCTTGCTCCAGAGCGGGACCGAGCACCTCCCTCGGACCCACGTCGGTCTCGATGTCGACCTTGAGGCCCTTCTCACGCAGGGCAAGCGCGTAGATGTGGGCGACGATACGACTTTCGGTGAAGCTGAAGGACCCGATCACGATCGCGTTAGGGTCGGGAGTCTCCACAGGTCCGGGCGGAGGTGCAGTGAAACCGTTTCCTGTGCTGCAGGCGCTCAGCAACAACAGGGTCATGCCGACGCCGGCAATCCGCTTCATCCAGCCACGTTAGCCGGACGACGGCCCCGGCGGGGGCTGAACGCGTCCTGAGTCCGGATACGCGCGCGCCCGGACGCGTTCGTGCTCAGATCGGCAGAAGGTGGATCAGCGGCCCTCTGCTCCGGGACCCGTCAGCTGTAGGTCGCCTTTCGTCGTGGCGACGAAGACCTGCCAGAAGTAGTAGATGTAGAAGTTCCGCGGCTCGCGCGCGATCTCGCGCGCGTAGAGACGGATGGCATCCACGTAGGCGTCGCTGCGGTTGTAGGCGAAGAGCGCGGCTCCCATCCTCTCCGGGGCTCCCGAAGCGGCCAGGTAGTTGGCGGCCCCGAGGATCGCATCGTGGGGGTCCATGATGTTCCCACCCCGACCGTACGCATCCCACGTGGAGGGCAGGAACTGCATCGGTCCGAGCGCGCCGGCGACGCTGGGACCCGTCAAGCGTCCGAAACGGCTCTCGACGAAGTTCACAGCCGCGAGGATCTGCCAGGGGATGTCGTAGCGGCGCTGTGCGAGCTGGTAGTAACCCAACAAGCGATCGGGCGTTTCCGGCCTGTGGGTCGGGAGCCTTACCGGACCGGCCACGGGGGTGACGAGGCTCCTCAGACCCCGTCCGGCGACGATGTTGCGTTGCGCAGCCCGGCCGGCTGCGGCCGGCAGGCGCTCGAGGACGGATCGCGCCAGTCGCGGTGCACCGACGAGCTTGCGGTGGAGACGCTGGTGGTGGAGCGCGAGAAGCTCGACGTCGGCGCGCCTCGACCCGGAGGTGAGCCTCAACTCCTTCCACGCATCGATCTCGCGGTACAACCTCTTCGTCGTCGTCCCCAGATCTCGCGCCAGGCCCGCGGGCGCTGCCGGTAGCGGGCTATGGGGACCCGGCGGGGCATGGCTCGCTGCCGAAGAGGAAGAAGGGGAGGCGGCTGGCGAAAAGAGCGAAGACGAGGCGGCGCTC
>JACCXF010000142.1 GCA_013697295.1 Actinomycetota bacterium
GGTCGACGTGAGGAAGTCGCTTAAGGACCCCATCCACGACGCAATGATCAACATCATCGGAACCCTGAATCTGCTCCAAGCCGCGACCGAAGCGGGAAGCCAGAAGGTCGTTTTCACATCTTCCGGCGGTTGTATCTACGGGGAGCCCGATGAGTCTCGCCTTCCGGTCACCGAGGATCAGGTGTGGACGCCGGAGGCGTTGCCAGAGTCCCCATATGGGGTGTCGAAGAAGGTCGTGCTCGACTACCTGCGCTACTACAAGGAGGTACACGCCCTGGATTACGCAGCTCTCGCTCTCGCGAACGTGTACGGACCGCGTCAGGAACCTGCGAGCGAGGTTGGACTCGAGGGCCAGGTGGTGGCCATCTTCTCCCGCAAGATGCTTGCTAACCGGCCGTGCACCATCTACGGCGACGGCACGCAAACGCGAGACTTCGTGTACGTCGACGACGTCGTCTCGGCCTTCGTCGCTGCACGTGACCGTGGGAGCGGACAGCTGATCAATGTCGGAAGCGGGCGCGAACTCTCGGTCAACGAACTGCATTCGAATCTCGCGGAGCTCACCGGCACCCGATACGAACCCCAGTACGCCCCCGCCCGGCAGGGCGAATTGCAACGCATCGTCATCGATCCTTCGAAGGCGGGCGCAGAGCTGGGGTGGTCCCCAACAACCGAGCTACCCGAGGGCCTGAAGCAGACAGTCGCCTGGTTCCGCGCGTCCGCCTGAACATCGCTCGCCGGTTTGAGGAGAGGATCCCTCGTGTCTCTGAGTCCGGATCTTCCGATTCGTCCCCTTAGGGGGGTCCGCCGCTCGTTTGCCGGGGTGCCTTTGAAGGAAAATGGGGGACGATCGGATTGAAGACGCGAAACCTGGGCAAGAACCCTCTCCGAAGTCGGTGGACAACGCTCTGCATTTGGGGTGAAGATCGAAACCGCCGAGGTGGGTTAGCTCAGGGGTAGCTCAGGGGTAGCTCAGAGCAGGGTAGCTCTGGGCAATGGAGCTAGCTCGACCCTCTCGCCGGTGGGTATCGGATTACCCAAGGGGAGCTCGAGAAGGATGGGGGCAGCAATGGCACGCACGGGAAGCGCCCGATGGAGCGCCCGGTTCGCACCACTAGTAGTTCTGCTCGTGATCGCTGCGATGTTCTTTGGAACGGCGTTGAGCTCGGCGAAGCCGGGAGCGGCCGGGAAGTCGGGGTCCGCGCCGGGTCAGATGAAAAAGGACACCGACTCGGACTCCGGATCCGGTACGGATAAGGCCGCCAAGCCGGCCACGCAAAAGTCCAGAAAGGACACCTCGGCGAGGCCCTCGAAGTCGTCATCCGGCGGCAACGGGAATGGGTCGTCCGCGAGCTCAGGGGGAGCCTCAGATTCCGGTTCGGGCGGTGGCTCCGGTAAAGGTTCCGCAGGTGGCTCCGGTAAGGGTTCCGGTGGCGCCAAGGAGTCCGGCGAGAAGAAGAACCCCCCCGGCAACAACGGCACCGTGAAGATCGACGCCGTGGAATTCGATGACCACCCGAACAACGAGCCCCACGTCGGGTGCATCTTCCAGGTTGACTTCTACGGCTACGACGACAACGACGACTACTACGCCGACTACTCATTTGCGCTGCACCCGCCCACGTTGTCGCCCTCAGGGGACAACGCGCTCGAGAGCGGCAGCGTGTTCATCGGGGAGGATGCAGCCGGCGGTGGGACCGACCTCGATGCGTCGGTGACCATCGATCTTTCGGATGCGCTGGCCGCGTCTGGCGCCACACCACATGCCAAGCAGGGCTACCACGTGAAGCTGACGGTTCACGCCGACGGCTCGATCGGCGCCGACACGAAGTACAAGGTGTTCTGGGTGCAAGGTTGTGGACCAACGTCCTCGAGTGCACCTCCGGGCAGCAGCCAGCCTCCGGGCAGTAGCCAGCCTCCAGGCAGCAGCCAGCCTCCAGGCAGCAGCCAGCCTCCGGGCAGCGACGTGCCTTCGCCTTCGGTAGGCGGTTCGCAGATCTTCTCGCAGCCTCCGAGCGAAGCGCCGAGCCCGCAACCTCGTCCACGGACGACGATCCTGGGCCGTCGCATCACCACAGGTCCTTCGTCCGTCCTGCCTTTCACCGGCGGCACCGTTTCTACGCTGCTGATCCTCGCGGGGCTCCTCGTGGTGGCCGGCGGCGCCACCCTCCTCGGCGCTCGGAAATATCAGCAAGATGGTTAACTTGGTGTGAACTTTCCCCCGAAAGCGGGGAATATCGGTCAAAGCCTCCCTCGAAAGGGGGAGGCTTTTCCCTGTATCGGGTCGACAAAGTCCCGATACTGGTGCACAATCAGGAAAGCTCGCTCACGGAGAGTAGTGGGCGAGTCACAGGATGCGGTTTCCCGCACTCGCTGTGGATATCGACCGGAACGCACCGGGTTCTTTAACGGGGCTCAGACGCACAACGAAGGGGCGAAGAATGACCAGAGCAGTCCGCAAGAGAATGATGCCGCTGATGGGTCTGTTCGTATTGGCTGCGATGTGTGCTTCCTTCACGGTGGGTCTCGTTTCCGCGTCCGCCCAGGCAAATCCGGAGGAACCAGGGTGCGAGCGCGTCGAGATTCAGGGCAACGTCACCACCGGGAGCGTCACGCTCGATAACGGCGTGGTCGTCACCTACACGGTCAACTACGACGACGAGGGGGAGGCCGTCTCGGTAACCTTCTCCACCAGCCCGCCGACGAACATCAGGGTTGTCCTGAAGGCCGGCAACGACCCCGACGTGGTCTTCGTGGGATCATCCGGAACCGTGACGATCGAGGGCGACAACGCGATCAGCCACATCGACTTCTGCGTGATCGTCCAGTCGAGCTCTGCACCGCCGTCCAGCGAGGCACCGCCATCC
>JACCXF010000078.1 GCA_013697295.1 Actinomycetota bacterium
TGGCGATCGGCGAATCTTTGAAGCCCATCGCTCGCGCAACGCGTGCCCGGCCGGCCTCATCCCCGGGAAGCTGGTGCGTGCGCCGTTCCTGCCAGAGCTGAAGCCGATGCTCGACCGCGCGCAGCCAACGGTAGGCCACGGACAGACCGGCGCCGTCTTCCTCGGCCAGGTAACCCCCGTCGACCAACGCGACGATCGCCTCGAGCGTCGTCGGACTGCGCACCGACGGGTCGCCTGCGCCGTGCACGAGCTGCAACAATTGCACCGAGAACTCGATGTCCCGGATGCCGCCTGGGCCGAGCTTAACGTCGCCGCCGTCATCGGGACCACGTCGCGATGAACCGCGCGCGTGCTCCTCGACACGTTGCTTCATCCGGCGGATGCTCGCCACCCGTTCGCCGGAGATGTCTTCCGGGAAAACGAAAGGACGGGTCTCCTCGACGAACCGCTCGCCGAGCGGGCTCGCGCCAGCGCAGGCTCGCGCCTTGATCAGCGCCTGGTGCTCCCATGGCTTGGCCCAACGGCGGTAGTACTCCAGATACCCATCGAGCGAGCGCACCAGGGCCCCGCTTCGACCCTCGGGACGCAGGTTCGCGTCGACCCAGTAGACCTGTCCCTCGGGGGAGAACTCCGCCAGGGTCTTGAGCACCTGGCCTGCGGCCGAGGTCGCTGCGCCGGGGTCGTCGGCGACGAACATCACATCGATGTCCGAGAAATAGTTGAGCTCCTCGCCCCCGAGCTTTCCCATCCCGATCACCGCGACCTCGTCCTGGGCTCCGGCGTCTTCGAGAGCGACCTGAAGGCAGGCATCGGCCAGGCCGGCCAGGGCAGCGGTGGCCGCCTCCAAACTCAGCTCACCGCTCAGGTCGCGGGCCGCGACCGCAAGCAAGCGGCGACGTTTCTCTCGACGGAGCTCGGGAGCCCCGCCTCGCTGGAAGGCGGCCCTCATCAGGCCGAGTTGGTGGGACGGACTGGGAAGCGGCTCCGCACCGGCGAGGACATCGGCGAAGCTCGAGTCCGCCTCCACCGCCTCCGAGAGGGTCCGGCTGGAGGCGGCAACCGCCGCGAACCGGGCGCGTTCGGGCTGGTCAGAGTCCATTTCGCGGCAGCCTATCCGCGCGACGAGTAGCGGCCGAGAACGCGAAACTTTAGGAAAAACCGTTGTACCCGCCCCCAGAAGATTCGGGGCGATTGTTCTGACTTGGACAGGTTTACCAATCGGGTCAAACTGGGCTAAGGTTCTCGCCAGCGCCCCCCTCCGGGGGCACTAGCGCGACGGCCCTCAGCCAGAGGGCCGCGGGGGAAAGCGGATCGTCTCACGGGTCTTGCGAGATTCCGTACCGAGAGACGAACCGAACGTCGGAGGCGTGACGCGGGTTCGAAGAGGAGCCCCCTGTGGCGGGAGTGCGTTTGTTGGCACTCGGCACGGCCTCACAACCGGGAGGTGGGAATGACGGGTAGCTCTACCGTAAGTTCGCCTTGGATCAAGCTTCTCGCTGTGTTCGTAGCAGCGGGAGCCGTACTCTCAGCCGGTTGGTTCTCCCCGGCAAACGCACACACCATCGAAACGAACTGGCGGCAACGACAGCACATCAAGAGCCGGGCGAAGAGCCAGCTCGGCGCTCCCTACAGCTACGGCGGCACCTCCTCGAGTGGATTCGACTGTTCCGGATTCACGATGTGGACCTTCGGCGGTCACGGGGCATCGCTGCCGCACAACTCGCTCGATCAGTTCAGGACCGCCAGCAGGCCCGGCTACCGCCGGATCTGGAACCGTCGCAAGCTGCGCACGGGCGATCTCGTGTTCCACAAAACCACCAGTGCCCGAGTCGGACACGTGGGCATCTACGTCGGCAATGACAAGTTCATCTCCACGACCTCCTCCGGAGGTGTGAGGGTGCGCTCCATCTGGGACAAGTACTACTGGGGCCCCCGCTGGGTCGGAGCCACCCGGGTCAGCACTCTGCGCTGAGCGCGACAACCGATCTGAACAACTGACCGAGCCGGGCCGCGCGCCCGGCTCTTTCCTTTCTAGAGAACGGGAAGGTAGCGCTCGACCTCGTAGGGGGAGACGTATCCCTTGTACTGATCCCATTCAGCGCGTTTGTTGCGAAGCAGGTATTCGAACACCTGCTCGCCTAGGGCATCCGCGACGAGGTCCGAGCCCTCCATCTCTCGCAACGACTCATAGAGATCGTCGGGCAGACGTTCGATGCCGCGCGCCCGGCGTTCGTTCTCGGTGATCTCGTAGATGTTGTCGGTCGCCTCCGACGGAAGCTCGTAACCCTCGTCGATCCCCTTGAGGCCTGCGGCGAGCATCACCGAGAAGGCGAGGTACGGATTGCACGCCGGGTCGGGCGAGCGGAACTCGATCCGCGTCGACTGCTCTTTGCGCGGCTTGTACATCGGTACGCGGATGAGTGCCGATCGATTGTGGCGGCCCCAGCAAACGTAGGTGGGGGCCTCTTGCACGGGGTATCCGCCTCCGCTCACCAGTCGCTTATACGAGTTGACCCACTGGTTC
>JACCXF010000083.1 GCA_013697295.1 Actinomycetota bacterium
CGCAGGGCGGGAGGGACTCGAACCCCCGACCACTGGTTTTGGAGACCAGGGCTCTACCAACTGAGCTACCGCCCTATGGGGGCCAGTCTAGTCCGGCCCCACGAGCAGCATCGGCCGGGGGGCGGACGGGGTGAAGAGTTTGGTTAGGCCGCTACGAGCCTGCGGCGCAATAGAAGGGCTCCTGCGGTCCCGGCGACCGCCACCGCAGCGCCACCGACGTAGCGACGCCGATGCCTCGTCACGTGCGTCCGCACCGCGCCCAGACGCCCCTGGTTCGAGGGGATCGCAACGAGCGCATGCTTCAGCCCGGAGGGAGGCTCCACGGTCATCGACTGGAGTGAGCCGAGGGCTCCCGCTAGCGATTCGTAGCGCGCGCTCTCCTCCCTGCATCCTTCGCAGGTCGACAGGTGTCTGCGGACCGCGAGAGTGGGCTGTTCCCCCCTTACGTAGGCGGGAAGCTCCTCTCGAACCTCTGGGCACTTCATTCGCTGCTCCTTTGCGGCGACCCGGCTTCGTCCGGGTACATCATTTCCTTCAAGCGTTTCCGGCCCCGGTGGACCCGTACCTTTGCGGCCGTTGCCGAGATATCCGTCTCTTGTGCTATCTCTTCGATCGACATGCCGTAGACATCGCGAAGCATGACTGCGGTGCGGTAGTGCTCCGGCAGGCGGCCCAGAGCCTTCTCGAGCTGAGCGACCTCGATCCGAGCTCCAGCGGCGGCTTCGACCGACGCAGCCGACGGGACCTGCGACAGCATCTCGTCATCGGTATCGGTCTCATGCATCCTCCGCCGTGCGCGACTTCGTTGCTTCGAGATAGCGGCATTCACCGCTACTCGATACAGCCAGGTGGTGAACATGGAATCGCCGCGGAACCTCGAAAGTCCTCGCCACGCCTTGAGGAACGCGTCCTGCGTTGCCTCGGCGGCGTCGTCGCGATCTCTGAGGATCCGAAGACAGACCGTGAACACCTCACGATGCGTGGCCTCGACGAGTTCGGACCACGCCGCCTCGTCACCTCGCTTGCAACGGTCGACGAGTTCGGGAGATACGAGCTCTTTCGAGGTTGCGCCTCGATGGTCGTTAGGACGCTTCACTGTCGCGAAGGTTACAGGCGTCGCTCCCCCAGCTCACAGGCTGGGCGTTATGCGTCGCCCAGCAGGGTCTCTAGCTGCGAGAGGAGGTCCTTGCTCTCCATACGGGCTTCGCGCTCGATGGCGAGATCCTCCAGGGAGATGGCCAGGACCTCCTGAGCCATCTCGATCAGCCTGTCGGGGTCGAAGGGTTTGGTGATCATCCGGTCGGCGCCGGCCTCACGGACCTTATCGAAATCAGCGTCCGAGGCTCGAGCGGTGACGACGATGACTCGGGTCGAGCCCCGGATGCCCCAGCCGATCATCGAGGACAAGACCTCGAGGCCGTCCATGCCGGGCATCATCAGGTCGAGGATCAGCAGATCCGGCGGCACCGACAGCAGTTGCTCCCAGGCCGCCTCGCCGTCTTTGAGCGCGCTGACCTCGTGACCCTCGTCTATGAAACAGAAACTGAGGATCTGTCTGATATCCGAGTCATCCTCGGCTATGTAGATCCGCGCCATGCCGGTACCTCCAGAGACCGCGGACGTTCGACCGCGGGCATACATCCCTTGCATCGGCGGAGCCACCGCGCCTCTTGAGAAGGCTAGGCGCGCCCCCGGCCCGGTAAGCCAGCTCGGCTCGGTATATGAGCCCCGAGACCGGTAGCCCGGATGAGGTTCTCGATTCGATCAGGAAGCGCGCAGGCTAAGTCGGCGGCTCGGGATCCGGCGTCGTCACATCCTCGTGGGCGGCATCCGCCTTCTCCTCTGGCGTGGCGGCCGCCTCCGGATCCTTCTTATCCGGTCGCAGGGCGATCCCGCGCGGTCCGACGGGAGAGACTTCCTCGCCGAGCACGCGGGTGGCCCAGACATGACCCAGAAGCAATTTGATGACGGCCACGGCGGGGACTCCCAGCAACACACCCCAGAAACCAGCCACCGCCCCTCCGGCGAGGATCGCAAGCATCACCGTCGCGGGGTGGATCTGGACGGTCCTCTTCATCACGTTCGGACTGATGATGTGGTTGTCGATCTGTTGCACGACCAACTCGACGAGCGCGGCCTTGAGCCCCAGCCCGACCCCACCGGTCACGGTTCCCACCAGGAAACCCAGCGCGCCCCCGATGTAGGGACCGACGAGCGGGATGAGGTTGAAGAACCCGGCGATTGCTCCGATCAAGAACCAGAACGGAAGCCCGATGAGCGCGAAGCCGAGCGCCGACATGAGGCCGACAGTGACGGCCACGAGGAACTGGCCGCGAAAGAATCCTCCAACTGCGCGCCCCACCTTTTCCGCGAGATCTCGGAACTCGTCCTGGTGACTGGCGGGCACCAGGTTCAGAGCATCCCGTTGGAGGTATGGCAGGTCGACGAGTAGATACAGGGCCAGCAACGGAGCCAGCACGAAGATCAGCAGGACCTCCAGAACGGAGGATCCGATCTGAGTCAGCCTGTCGGTCTGGGCAACGACCGCCTCCCTGAGTTTCTCGGTGACCTCGTCGCAACGCGCTGCGGTGGGCGCCTCGTCTACGTTGGTCTGGTCCGCTCCAAGAAGACACTCGATACGGCCGGCCGGCAGCGCGATGCCCACGGAGTCGTCGAGGGATCGGGCGGTGTCCTCGACGAAAGTCACCAGCTCCTCGCGGTATTCCGGCCAGCTGTCCGCCAACTGCTCGACCTGAGTCGAGATGAAGGGGATGGAGGCGATTATCACCAGGGTGATACCGCCGAGGACGATCACGTAGGCGCCGACCGCGCCGAAGAGGCGGCGAACGCCCCTCTTCTCGAGAGCGGTGACGATCGGGTTCAGCATGTAGATGATGAGGAACGCGAGCACCAGCGGCGGAAAGATGATGCTGATGCGGACGAGCAGCTGGAAAACGGCGTAGAGCAGGACCAGTATCCCGATGAGAGACCAGGCTGCGATCCCGGCTCGTCGGAGGCGTTCGGTCGCCGGCAGTCGCGGCGGGAGTGGAGTAGCCACGGGGTCAGTATGCCCTTCCGGCCCCCTTGCTAGGCGGACAGATAGCGCCGCACGAGGCGACGAGCGGCGGTCGCGAGCGACCCGCTCGGGTCGGTGAGGCCGTGCGGGCGACCCACCTCCGTCTCCAGCGACGCCCACATGGTGAAGCCAACCGAGGCCAAGAGCTCGTCCGACAAGCCGATCGACCCACACAGCGCCAGGCACGGCACTTGTGCGTCGCGCGCAAGCGCAGCTACCCCGACTGGAGTCTTGCCTCCGAGGCTTCCTTCATCGAGCACCCCCTCGCCGGTGATGACGAGATCCACGCTCTGGATCGCGCGGGCCAGATCGCAAGCGGCGGCGACGACTTCGAAGCCCGGCACCAACTCTGCGTCGAAGAAGGCCATGAGTCCGGCCCCCATCCCGCCGGCTGCACCACCACCCGGCACTGTATCCACGGCGATACCGACATCGGCTCGGATGCGATCCGCCAGAACCTCCAGCCCACGTTCCAGCTGGGCGACTTCTCTCTCGTTCGCTCCTTTCTGGCGGGCGTACGCCCGCGCCGCTCCTCGGGCTCCTAACAGCGGATTGTCCACGTCGCGCAAGCCGGTTACCGGACCCGCCGATCCCTCCGAACCTGGCGGGTGGATCCGAGCGAGGTCCTCGAGGGCGCCACCGCCGGGAGGAAGGTCCCGGCCCCTGGCGTCCACGAACCGCCATCCGTTAACGGTTGCGGCTCCCACGCCTCCATCGGTTGAGGCGCTCCCGCCCAACGCGACCACCGTCGTGAAGCCGCGGGTACGTGCGGCTGAGATCAACTCGCCCGTCCCCCGGGACGATGCGGTTAGGGCATCTCTCTCGTTCTCGGATACGAGCTGGAGGCCGGAGGCGTCCGCCATCTCTACGATCGATCGGCCATCCGTCAGCCGCGCGATCGGAGCACGCACGGGTGTACCGTGCGGACCGTCGACCTCGACCTCGTCACGAACGCCGCCGATCGTGTCGACGAGTATCGAGGCGGTGCCTTCTCCCCCGTCGGCCATCGGCCTCTCGATGACATCGACGTCTGCGAGGTGGGCGACGACGCCGCGCGCGATGGAGCTCGCCACCCCATGAGCATCCAGGGTCCCTTTGAACTTGTCGGGAGCTACGAGTACGCGCACCACGACTAGGATACGAGCGGTGAGAGACGATCTCAGTGTGGTGCTCGTATCGAACCGGGGGCCCGTTTCTTTCGCGCAAGAGAATGGTGGATTCGAGCTAAAGCGCGGCGCCGGTGGTCTCGCCGGAGCATTGGACCCGGTTGCTCGACGCCTAGGCGGACGGGTCGTCTGGATCGCAGCGGCTACCTCCGACGAGGACCGACAAGCCGTAGCCGCCGGCGCCGCCGATGGTCTGCAGGACGAACTCGGGTATCCCGTCTACTTCCTGGATTTCGAGCCCGAGATGTACGCGAAATACTACGACGTCGTGTCGAACCGGATGCTCTGGTTCGCGGTGCACTGCCTATGGGATGAGCTGGGCGTGAAAGAGTTCGGCGACCTGGAGATCGCCGCGTGGAACGATGCCTACCAGCCCGTTAACGAACGCTTCGCTCGTGCGGTGCTCGAGATCGCCGAGAGCGACTCGCTGGTGCTCATCCAGGACTACCACTTGACCACCGCCCCCGGATTCCTGAGGGAGGCGCGGCCCGACCAAACGATCTTCCACTTCACCCACTCCTCGTTCTGCGGGCCCGACGGGTTGGAGCGTCTGCCGGCCCCCATCCCACGTCGGGTGATCGAGGGGATGCTGGGCGCCGACCTGATCGGGTTCCATGTCGCAGCCTGGGTCGAAGGCTTCTTGCACTGCTGCGAGCGCATCGGAGCGCAGGTCGATTGGGCCGCGGGCACGGTCGAGCACGGCGGTCGTCGTTCCTGGGTGCGCGAGTACCCGATCCCGATCGATCCTCGCGACCTGCGTGAGCGCAGCGGCCGAGGCGAGGCGAGTGCCTGGGCACGGAGATTCGCCGAGCTTACCGACGGCCCATTGATCGTGCGCGCAGATCGAACGGAGCCATCCAAGAACATCGTGAGGGGATTCGAGGCGTTCGGCCGACTGCTCGATCGCCGAAAGGACCTCAGCTCCGCCCGCTTCGTCGCCTGCCTCTACGAGTCCCGTCAGAGCATGCCCGAGTACCGGCGGTACATCGAGAACATCAGAGCTTCCGTTGCCTCGGTGAATCACCGCCACCCCGGATCGATCCAGCTCTTCCTGGAGGACGACTACGACCGCACGCTCGGCGCGTTGCGCGAGTACGACGTCCTCCTCGTGAACCCGATCATGGACGGCATGAACCTCGTCTCGAAAGAGGGCCCAACGATCAACGAGCGCCACGGCGTTCTCGTGTTGTCTCGTCAAGCCGGCTCCTTCGAGGAGCTCGGCGAGACCTCGGTGGCGATCGAAGATGCGCTCGACGTCGACGCGATCTCAGACGCGCTCGAAAGGGCCATCGGGATGGGGCAAGAGGAGCGCGAACGCCGGGCGTTGGAACTGCGGACGCTGGTCGAGGCACGGACGCCTAGAGACTGGATCGAAGCGCAGATCGACGATCTGATCGAGGTGCAGGAGGGACGGGAGCCGAAGACTTCTCCCTGCACTTGGGGTTAGATCAGAGCTCTGAGCAATTTCAATACTCCACAGGGTCCATGCACGGTCAGATCCGATCGCTCGAGCAACTCTCTCGGCGTTTCGTCTGAGTCCACCCCCACCCGGAGTGTTGCGATCCCAGACTCGGTCAGTTCGTCCAATGCGTCGAACCCGGGCAGGTCGACCAGATCATCGCCGAAGAAAGCCGCGGCCCGCAGGGCCTCGCGAGCGGCCACATCGCGCACCACCGATGCTTTCGAGAACTCCACCGGTGGTCGGAGCTCGACCGACATACGGCCCGGGTGGATCACGAGCCCGTGTTGTCCCGCAAGGCGGGCAGTGACCTCCTCGACGCTCCGGTGTCCCGCGTTGCGATCCGGAACGTTGCGGTAGTGGACGTTGAGGAGGACCCCCTTCTCTTCGAGGACGACTCCCTCGAGGTTCTCTCCGCTCAGGAGATCCTCGGCCTCGCCCTTCACCTGCTTCATGACATCGACATAAGGGGCGGCCTGATCGGTGAGCACGACACGACCATCCACCGCTCGTTGGGAGCCGTGCGCTCCCCAGATCTCGACGCCATCGCCCAGCCATCGCACCAGCTCGACCGCCGAGCGGCCCGAGACGATCACGACCGAACGAAAACGTTGGGACAGGCGAGAGAGCAACTCGACGGCACCCTCAACCGGGCGAGCGTCGGAAGGGACGTCGACGATCTCGGAGAGAGTGCCGTCGAAATCGAAGAACAAGCCGGCACTGTGCGGCGCCTCGAGGAAGGGGCATAGCCGGGCATCCTTCATTCGACAAGGCTATCTCGTGGCCTGTCTACACTGGGCCGATGCCGGTCGCACGCGTAGTCATCGCATGCTTCGTTGTCGCGCTGGTCGCGGTCGGTTGCCGCTCGGACGCCGTCACGCTGTCCTACGAGTACGAGGTGGGGCAGACCCTCACCTATTCGGTGGAGGCCACTGCCCATGCCGAATGGGACATCGGTGGGACCGGGGAAGGTTCTTATCGATGGGTGGCCGAGGTCTTCGAGCGCGTGGAGGAAGTCGACGACGAGGGCGCGCTTGTCGAGGTCACGCTTGCGCCAACCGACGTGGAAGAAGAGGGTCTGTTGTCGCCCGGCTCCGGAGACAAGACGTTCAGCATCCGGATCGACGACAAGGGCCGAGTTCTGGAGGTGATCGAGATCGACGGCGTGCCGGCCGAGGACCTCGACCCGGAGGAAGTCGCTTTCATCGGGACCTACCGGCCTCCCCTTCCAACGGACTCGATCCGGTTGCGCGAGGAATGGGCCGCGCCGCCGCCACCCATCACCGAGGAAGGCTTCCAGCAGCTCGTTTCATTCGTCGAGCTGGACCGCCTGGATCGGGATGCGGACGGCCGGACGGCATCCATCTCCTATTCTGGCGAGAGTCCGCTGACCCGCACCACGACGCTTCCCGAGGGGGACGCAGAGATGGCGGGGTCCGCGTCCATCTCGGGCGAAGCGATCGTAGATCTGGATGGGGGATTCCTCAGAGAGTCGACAACTACTACCGAAGGGGACTTCGAGGTGCGGGCACTTCCGAGCGATGAGGGCAGCCCATTGACCGGAAGTTTGCACCAGGTGCTCGAGTTGCACCTCGAAAGGATCTGAGGTCAGGCCTCGTCAGCGCCCACGACGATGTGGAGCGCGACGCTCGTAGAGAGGTTGGACGGCTTTTCATTCGACGCCCAGCCAAACTTCTCCGCAAGAGCTTCGGCGGCGGGACGGGCATCGTCGTAGGACCAGAAGACGGTGGTCTGGGCGTACGCGGCGGAAGCCGAATCAACTGCGTACACGTCGAATCCGAGCCCGGCGAGGCGGTCCGCCATCCGCGTGTCGGCGTCGGGTGAACCCGTTCCGTTCAATACCTGCACCGAGACGCCATCGGTAACGAGCTCAACCTCTGCGCTGGGGGCGGGACTCTTCTTGAGCTTCTTCGCCTTCACGGTGGGAGATGGCTCCGGACTCGCCGCTGCTGGTGGCTCGGATCCCCTGGGGGTGCTCTGGGCCACAGGCGTCAGCCCACCGTCGCTATTCCCCCCGATCGCATCCACTGCGATCGAGACGGCGGTTATCGCGACCGCCGAGACCAGCAACCAGGGGACGAGCCAACCCGCGACCGAACGATAGAAGTGCCACTGCTGATCGGAGGAGTGGCGCCCCACGGCGCGCTCCTATCTCTTGGCCGGCTGGTACTGAGCGCCCAGCAAGCGCGCAACCCTCTGGCGCTGCCTGTAGGTACGCAACCGTTTGAGCCTCTTGATCAGGATCGGGTCGTGCTCCATCGCGGCAGGGTTCTCGACCAACTCGTTGAGCACCTGGTAATAGCTCGTCGCCGACATGTCGAACCTGTCGCGGATGGCCCGTTCCTTGATGCCCGCATGCTTCCACCAGCAGCGCTCGAAATCGAGGATGTCGATCTCTCGCTGCCCAAGGCCGTCGTGTGTGTCCATGCCCTCAAGATAGTGGCGAGACTCCCCGTATAGGCGGATTTACTACGGAAACAGTCCCCTGGTCAGGTGGGCCTCGGCCACTCGGCCTACTCCGATCCAGTGTGCGGCCTGGCGCATCGTCAGCTCTTTCTCGGAAGCCAGCGAATAGACCTCGTGGAAGGATCGCTCCATGATCTGGCGGAGGCGATCGTTGACCTCCTCTTCGGACCAGAAGTACGCCTGGATGTCCTGCACCCACTCGAAGTACGAGACCGTGACGCCGCCGGCATTGGCGAGGATGTCCGGCACGACGAAGATGCCACGCTCGCCGAGGATCTTGTCGGCTTCGAATGTCACCGGACCGTTGGCGGCCTCGCAGACGATCTCGGCCTTGACCTTGTCAGCGTTCTTAACCGTGATCACGCCCTCGATGGCCGCCGGCACCAGCACGTCGCAATCGACCTCCAGAAGATCCGAGTTCGAGATCGGTTCGGCTCCGGGGAAACCCGCGACGGCACCGGCTTCGCGCTTGTGCCGGTTGATCGCCTCGGGATCCAACCCGCGCTCCCGGTAGAGACCACCTTCGACATCCGACACCGCGACCACGCGGCAGCCGGCATCGTGTAGGAGTTGCGCAGCGAATCCTCCGACTTTCCCGTAACCCTGGATGGCGACACTGACCTCGTCGATGCCTTTACCCAACGCCTTGAGAGTGGAGAAGATCATGTACATGACGCCGCGGGAGGTCGCGCCGCCGCGGCCCTTCGATCCGCCGATCGCAACGGGTTTACCGGTCACCACACCTGGGACCGAATAACCCTGATTGATCGAATAGGTGTCCATGATCCAAGCCATGATCTCTTCGTTGGTGTTCATGTCCGGGGCCGGGATGTCGCGCTCTGGGCCGATCAAGGGGAGGATCTCCGATGCGTAACGGCGCGTCATCCGTTCGAGCTCACCGCGCGAAAGAACCTTGGGATCCACCGCAACGCCGCCCTTGGCTCCCCCGAACGGGATCCCCGCGATGGCGCTCTTCCAGGTCATCCACATCGCCAGAGCCTTTACCTCATCGAGATCGACACTCTGGTGGTAGCGGATGCCGCCCTTCGCCGGGCCCCTGGTCACGTTGTGGTGAACCCGGTATCCCTGGCACACCTTCGTCGAGCCATCGTCCAATCGGAATGGCACCGAAACCGATAGCGATCGCTTGGGGGCCCTGAGGATCTCGTGAACGCCGGGGGCAAGCCCCATTAACTCGGCCGCTTCGTCTAGCTGAGCGAGCGCGGTCTCCCATGCAGAGTCGAGGGCTGCATGGCCCTTGTCTTCCGGCGTTTCATTTCCCATGACGTCTCCGTTGACGTTCTCGATCGGCTTCGTGCGGAGCTGGAGACAGGATTCGAACCTGCGACCTGCCGCTTACAAGGCGGCTGCTCTACCAACTGAGCTACTCCAGCACGCTCCACAGGTTACTCTCCTCGCCGCAGGATCCGTTTGTTCATGGCGTCTCGGACACGGCTCGGCGGCGTGCCACCTCGAACATCGCCACCGCTCCGGCGACGCCGACATTAAGTGAGCCGATCCGCCCTGCACGAGGAATCGAGACTAGAGCGTCGCAACGTTCGCGCACGGCCTTGGATAAGCCACGATCTTCGGCACCCAGAACCAACGCGACCGGAGGCTCCATCAAGCTCGAATGCCACAGGTCCTCGTCGGCCTTCTCGTCTAGCCCGATCACCCAGAAGCCCTTCTCCTGGGCGCGACCGATGGCTTGACCGAGATTCCCCACCCGGCTGACCGCCACGCTCTCGGCGGCGCCCGCTGAAACACGACGCACTGCCGCCGTCACGCCGGCAGATCGGCGGGTTGGAAGGACCACTCCCTGAAATCCGGCCACGTCTGCGCTTCTGAGGAGCGCACCGACATTGTGTGGGTCCATGATGCCGTCGAGAAACAGCAACGCCTTGCCTTCTCGTCCCAGTAGATCGTCGATCGGCGTGTACCGATAGGTGGCGGTGATCGCAACGACACCCTGATGATTCGCGCCTTGGGCAAGCCGGTCAATCTCGGCGCGAGGAACGTTGCGCACCGGGATCTGTGCTCGCTCTGCGCGCTTGCGGATATCGCCCAGCACGCCGGATGGGGCGAGTCCCTGCGCGATGAGCACCTGCTCGGCAGGCTGGCCGGAGCGCAAGAGTTCGATGATTGGTCTCCGGCCGGTGAGAACCCTATCCGCCGCGGACTCGGAACCCTTGGACGGCGGGCCGCCACGGTTTCGTTCGGAGATCAGCTGCCGCCCGAGATCCGCCAGCGAGCCCCCGATGGCGTGTCTTCGATGGCAACTCCCAGCGAAGAGAGCTTGTCCCTGATCTCGTCCGCTCGTTCGAACGACTTGTCGGAGCGTGCTTGCTCCCTCAGCTCGAGCAGGTAGTCGATCAACCCCCCAAGCAATTCCGAATCCACCGCGTCGGATGGAAGGTCGAAACCGAGTACTCCGGTCATCTCAAGGAATGCCTCCGAGAGTGTTGCGAGCAACTGCGCGTCCTTGGCATCCCCACTCTGCGCGCCCTCGAGAGTCCCATTCGCCTCGCGGACGAGATCGTGGATCGCGGCCAGGGCCTGGGCGGAGTTGAAGTCATCATCCATCGCCTCGACGAAGCGCTGGACGTACGCCTCTCCTTCGCCGTCGAACCGATCCGATCCGACTCTCCTACGCGGAGTATCGGGTGGCCGCGGGAACCGATCGCCAAGCGCATGGCGCGCCGCCTCGAGAAACGTCCGCCACCGCTGGTAAGCGCCCCGCGCGTCCGCCAGGGCGCCGTCAGAGAACGTGACCTGAGATCGGTACGATCCACCGAGCGCCCAATAACGCACCACCTCGCCCGGGTAGCGAGCGAGCACATCGGACGCAAGCGCAACGTTACCCAACGACTTCGACATCTTCGTATCGCCCATCTGAACCATGCCCGTATGGAGCCAGTGGCGAGCGAAGGGCTCGGCCCCGGCGAGTGCTTCGGCTTGCGCCACCTCGTTCTCGTGGTGAGGAAAGATCAGATCGGTTCCCCCCGTGTGGATGTCGAAGCTCATGCCCAGATACTTCACCGACATGACCGAGCACTCGATATGCCATCCCGGCCGGCCCCGACCCCAGGGGGACGGCCACGAGGGTTCGCCTGGCTGGGCCGCCTTCCATAGGGCGAAGTCGAGCGGATACTTCTTGCCGGCGTGCGGCTCGATCCGTTCGCCGGCCCGCATGTCGTCAAGAGACCGACCCGACAGGCGGCCGTAGCCTTCGAATCGTTCGACCGCGAAGAAGACGTCGCCATCGACCTCGTAGGCCACGTTTCGTTCGATCAGCCCCTCGATCGCCGTCACCATGTCCTCGATGTGCTTCGTGGCGAGGGCGAGGATATCCGGAGGCTCGACGCCGAGCGCCGCCATGTCCCGCTCGAAGGCCAGCGCGTATTTCCCGGCCACTTCCTGCGGATCAGATCCCTCGACGTTGCTGCG
>JACCXF010000139.1 GCA_013697295.1 Actinomycetota bacterium
TGCGACGTGGCGAGAATCTGTCCTCGATCGCAGCCCGCTACGGAACCTCGACCGCCGCTCTGGCTCGGGCGAACAAGATCCGAGACCCGAACTTCATCGTCGCCGGGACGAAGCTCAGGGTGCCGGCCGGTGGATCGTTCGTCACCGCGACGACCGCCGCTCCTGCGAGCGTTCCCGTCACCGATGTCGGGGCCGAGATCCACGAGCAGGCAGTCGCACACGGCGTCGACCCGGCCTTGGCCAAGGCCGTGGCGTGGCAGGAGAGTGGATGGCAACAGGGCGCGGTTTCGAGCGTCGGCGCGGTTGGAGTGATGCAAGTCATGCCGGACACCGCCAGGTACGTGAACGCGTCGCTGGGCGGTCATGGCCTCGCCGTGCGATCGGCGGAGGGCAACATCCATCTGGGCGTGGCCTACCTGCGACAGATGCTCGACACGATGCCGAGCGAGAGGAAGGCGCTGGCCGCCTACTACTCGGGTCCCGGTGCAGTGGGCTCTTCTCTGAACGCCGGTCAGCGCGCTTACGCCTCGAACGTCCAAGCGCTGAAGGGTCGTTTCCGCTAGACGCCGGCTCGTTCCGAGGGTGTGGCGGCTATCCCGGCTGCCGATGCGACCAAGCCGGCGATGCCCGCGCCGGCGACGAGCGCGAGGCCAAGACCGGGGCCGACTTCGCCGCTCACGTTCATCTCGTTAGCCAGTTCCGCGACGCCGCGGTAGTCGGCGAAGGCGATCGCGCCGATCACGACGGAAGCGATCAGGGCGAGCCATGCCCAACCCGCGCGCTTGCGTACGAACAGAAGGAACGCGCCGACGACCACGACTATCCCGGCCGTGAGAACGGCCCAACCGTCTCCTTGTTCGATCCCGGAGAACGGTTCCGTATCCGGACGCTCAACCTGCTGGCTCTCGAAGTCCGACCCTGGGACGAGTTCGGGCGCGTTCGAGATCGTGATCCAGTCCAGCAAGGAGCCGGCGATCGCGGCTATCCCGGCAGCGAGGAGCAGCGCGGCTGCCGCGGCTCGCGCTCTTTCGAAGGGATCGCCGCGCACGGACGGGTCTGACATCGCGGTTAGCCTACCGTCGTGGCTGCTAAGAACCGTTGCCTGCTTGCGATCCACGCCCACCCGGACGACGAATCGTCGAAGGGCGCCGGCACGATGGCGAGGTACGCCTCGGAAGGCGTGCGGGTCGTGCTGCTCTGCGCCACGCGAGGCGAGGAAGGCGACATCCTCAACCCGAGGATGGACAAGCCGGGGATCAAAGAGAAGATGCCCGAGCTGCGCGAGGCCGAGCTCGAAACGGCAGGCGACATCCTCGGAGTCGAGAAGATCTATCAGCTCGGCTATCGCGACTCGGGCATGCCGGAGAACGACAGCAACAACCATCCGAACGCATTCTGGAACGCCGATCCGGAGGAAGCGGTCGGGCGCATGGTCGCCATCATCCGGGCAGAACGTCCCGAGATCGTGCTCAGCTACGACGAGGCGCGCGGATACGATCACCCCGACCACGTCCGGGTGTGGGAATGGGGACGCCGGGCCTTCCAGGAGGCCGGGAACCCCGAGAGATTCCCCGACGCCGGAGAGCCGTGGCAGCCATCTCGGCTGTTCTTCTTCGCAACGTTCAGCAAGCAACGGATGCAGATACTGCACGAGGCGGCGAAGAGTCGAGGGATCGACAGTCCGTTCGGCGGGTGGCTCGAGAACTGGGATGAGATCGGGTTCGAGGATCCCCGGATCGACACCCGCGTCGACGTGAGCGACTTCATCGAGCTGCGGAGTAAAGCGCTCTTGGCTCACGCCACACAGATCGACCCGGAGAGCTTCTGGTTCGCGGTCCCAGATGACCTGCAGAAAGAGGTCTACCCGTGGGAGGACTACACGCTGGACCAGTCCGCCACGGACTCCTCTCCGCCGAAGGATGACCTCTTCGAGGGGCTTTAGCCCAATCGGGCGGTGCGTCGCTCCAGCGCCTGTTCAACGCACGCGTTGATCTCGTCGCCCATCAGCTCCTCGTGCTCCAGTAGGGCGTCGCGCAGTGCTTCGACGAGGTCGCGGTTCTGCTGCAGTAGGTAGACGACCTGATCCTTCTGACGGCGGAGCACGTCGTCGACCTCTTTCTTCGCCTTCTCGTTCGAGAGGACCCGGGCGACGATGTTGGTGTTGGAATAGGGGCCTTCGTGGATCGCTTCGTACGACACGAGCGACTCGCCCATCCCGTAAGAGCCGACCATCTGCGCGACCACCTCGGTGGCGGCCATGAGGTCGGATGATGGGCCGGTGCCGGACTCCCCGAAGAAGATCTCCTCGCACGCCATCCCGGCGAGCATGATCTTCAGGCGCGCTTCGAGCTCGCTCCGGGTGCGCGTGAATCGCTCCTCGGCGTCGGAGTGAGCCAGAAGCCCGAGCGCCTGCCGACGTTTGATGATCGAAAGGACCTCGAGCTTGCGCTCTCCTGCAGCGCACATGAAGGCAGCGACGGCGTGACCGGCCTCGTGCGTCGCGATCAAGACTCGCTCATTGTCGGTGTAAGCGACGGGTTGCGCGATGCCGATCTCCTCGGACAGCCGCGCCCGCTGGACGTCGCGCCAGCTGAGCTCGCGGCGGTCTTCGCGGATCGCCCACACCAACGCTTCGTCGAGTATGTGCTCGAGCATCGCCGGGGTGTAGCCGAGGGTCATCGCAGAGAGCTCTTCGCGGATGTCTTCCCGGTCCAT
>JACCXF010000159.1 GCA_013697295.1 Actinomycetota bacterium
GGTACCGGCTCATCGAAACCGACATCCGGACGGCGGAGCTGGCCAAACACGCGTGCAACGCGTTCCTCGCGCTCAAGATCTCCTTCGCGAACGGCCTGGCCCGCATCTGTGAACGGACCCAGGCGGACGTGACGATGGTCGCGGACATCATGGGCTCGGATCCGAGGATCGGCAGGGACTTTCTCGACGCCGGCCTCGGCTATGGAGGATATTGCTTCCCCAAGGACCTCGCGGCGTTCGAGCGGTTGGCCGGTGACCTCGGATACGAGTTCCCTCTGCTCGGGGAAGTCGCCCGGATCAACGACGAGGCGGTTGACACCGCCTTCGAGAAGGTGAGGGAGACCGTTTGGAACCTCGACGACAAGCGTGTGGTCCTTCTCGGCCTGGCGTTCAAGCCCGGCACGGACGACGTGCGTTTCTCTCCCGCTCTGAACCTAGCCCGTCGACTCATCTCGGCCGGGGCACGGGTCGTCGGGTACGATCCGCAGGCCGGCGGCAATGCCAAGGGGGACCTGCCAGAGCTGGAGATCGCCCCCGATCCGTACGAGGCTGCCGCCGGAGCCCATTGCCTCGTTCTCTGCACCGAGTGGGAAGAGTTCCGAAGCATCGACGTCGCCAAGCTGAAGGAGTCGATGGCGTACCCCGTCGTGGTCGACGGCAGGAACTTCTTCGACCCGCAGATCATGGTCGGGGCCGGTTTCTCCTACTACCCGATGGGGCGACCGCCAATGGTTCCTCAGGAGACGGGTCGATGAGCCCCAGGGCAGTGGTCACGGGAGGTGCGGGGTTCCTCGGGTCGCATCTGTGCGAGCGGCTCGTGTCAGAGGGCTGGCAAGTGATGTGCTTCGATTCGCTCCTCACGGGTGATGCCGCCAACCTGGCCGGGATCCTCGGACAAGAGGGCCTCCGGTTCGAGAACCATGACGTCACGAACCATCTCGACGTCGACGGTCCCGTCGACTGGGTACTGCATCTCGCATCCCCCGCTTCTCCTCGCGATTACCTGGAGCACCCGATCCATACCCTGAAGGTCGGGGCGTTGGGCACGCTCCGGGCCCTCGGGCTGGCCAAGGCCAAGGGTGCCGGTTTCCTGCTCGCTTCCACGTCTGAGGTGTACGGAGATCCGAAAGTCCACCCTCAACCGGAGAGTTACTGGGGCAACGTGAACCCGGTTGGGCCGCGCGGTGTCTACGACGAGGCCAAGCGCTTCGCCGAGGCTCTGGGCATGGCCTACCATCGGACTCACGGCATACCGGTCAAGATCGCCAGGATTTTCAATACCTACGGCCCCCGGATGCGGAAGGACGACGGACGAGCTGTCCCGACCTTCATTCAACAGGCACTCATCGGCGAGCCGATTACCGTTCACGGAGAAGGAAGCCAGACGCGCTCGCTGTGCTACGTGGCGGACCTGGTCGAAGGTCTATGGCGTTTCCTGGTCTCCGATCACCTAGGACCCCTCAATCTCGGAAACCCGGAAGAGATCAAGATCCTCGAACTCGCGCAGTTGATCGCAGCGCTGGGTGGGGAGCGCTCTCAGATCGTCTTCGTGGAACGTCCCGAGGACGATCCCGAGGTGCGATGTCCCGACATCGGCCTCGCCCGGGTAGTTTTGGCTTGGGAGCCGGAGGTGTCCCTGCGAGACGGCCTAGATCGAACGATAGCCTGGGCCAGGGAGAGTTGGGCTTGATTGAGAAGCCCATCCGCAGTCGCCGAACGAGGTGAGCCGGCGCCAGCTGTGAGTATCTGGGTGGTTGCCACGGTCGAGTCTGCCCCAGTCACAGACCGGGCTTCCTCTATGTGTTGTGGTCTACGCGCGCCGCATCCACGCGTGGACCGCGAGCGCGGCGAAGACTCCGATGACCTCCGCACGCACGTCGCCGGGCTCGGCTTGCCGGTCCGTGGTTGCGAGCTCCTGCAATACCTCGATCACGATCCCTGTGATGACGACGCCGATCGCGAAGAACAGACCGCTCGTCGGGAACGGGCCGTCGCCGCGGCCGGGGCGCCACACGGCCGCCAGCAGGAAACAGAGGAAGGTGGCCAAGTACATCGCGCCGTGCCCGAGCTTGTCGGCGAGGGACAACGAGCTGGTCCCCGGCGGGCAGAGACCGAAGGAGAACACCAGGGTCAGAGGGCCAATGCTGCCGTCGTGGCCCAGAGGGCGGTGTCGACGGGCCTTCGGTGACGAGTCTGGGTGCGTGGAGCAGCCACGCGCCGCACGTTTGCAGTCGTCGCCGAACCCGATCCGGAACGCCGTCGAGCCGTTCGTGGACTAAAGCCGAGGGTTCGAGGCGCCAAGCCTTCCCCATCTGGGGCTTCTCCGTGAAAGCGCGACGACGTCCGCATCGTCGAAGACCATCTTCCCGAAACGGGATGACGGGCGGACCGCGGTGATCGTGGCGAGCTTCCCTTGTTCCCCGTGGAACGCGACCAGCTTGTTGACGTCCACGTCGGCGACGCCGTCTCCGTAGTCGTGGCAGCCAGGGAGCGAGGCGCTTCAAACGGGCCGCGTGTTCGTGTCGTTGCCGCTGTCGATCAGGCTAACGTTCCGATGCTCATGGACGGCGTCGAGAGGGGGGAGCTCGCCGTCTCGCAGCGACACGCTTGATACTTCCGGACAGTGCGTTGAAGTCGAGGAAGTAGCTCTTCACGAACTCACCCTTGTAGCTGAGCGCCACGTAGAAATCGGAGGAAGCGAAGGCCTCATCGTGCTTCATGAAGCGCCAGATGAGGGGCTGACCACCCACCTCCACCATCGGCTTGGGACGGACGTCCGTTTCCTCTGACAGCCGCTTCCCGAGGCCACCTGCGAGGATGGCCACCTTCATGTCGCTGGCTCCTCGGTCACCTGCCACTGGAGCATCGGGCGAACGACGCCGGGGAAGTCCCCCACCCGATCTCCTCGCACGCCGTCGCCCTCGCTCGGGTCCATGACGTGGAACGCTACCGTGTCGTTCTCGATGGCGTGGATCTCGGTTGGCTCCAGCGACGAGACCGCCACCGTGATGAAGACGCCGCCCTCGGCGAAGAAGTTGCCGGGGACGCGACACCGGGCCCGAACGAGGCCTCGGTTCCTTGGACTCACCCGCCAGCCCATGTTGTTGTAGTCACTGGATATGAACAGGCAGGTGCCTTCCGAGTTGAAGAAATGCAGGTTGGCGTAAGGCCGGAAGCCCGGGTCCTCCGAGAGGTTCCAGTAGGTCACGTCAACGAAGACCGGCTCCCGGATGTCGATCTCGGGCGCCGGGTTGCCGTCGCGGTCGAGGACACGAACAGACGTTAGCCGTACGCGATCATCGCCGGGCGCGGCCGCCCTGTCTGGCCACTCTCGTTCCGCACCACCACTACCGCGGCCCATGTACTCCTCAACAACCGCGGAGCTGTTGCCGTCGGCGGTGACATGGCCGCCATCGAGCAGGATCACACGAGGGCACAGTCGCAGAACGGAGGGCATGCTGTGAGATACGAACAGCACCGTCCTCCCGGTCCCGCTCAACTCCTCCATCCGGCCGAGGCACTTCTTCTGGAATGCCGCGTCTCCCACGGCCAGCACCTCATCGACCAGCAGGATCTCCGGTTCCAGATGAGCGGCCACGGAGAACGCGAGGCGCATGTACATGCCACTCGAGTAGCGCTTGACCGGCGTGTCGAGGAACTTCTCGAGACCCGAGAACGCGACGATCTCATCGAACCTGGCCAGGGCCTCGTGCCGGCGCATACCCATGATCGCGGCGGACAACTGGATGTTCTCTCTCCCGGTCAGCTCCCAGTGGAAGCCGGTGCCCACCTCCAGCAGGGAACCAACCCTCCCGACGGTTTCCCCCCGGCCCGAGGTTGGTGGGGTGATCCGCGCGAGGATCTTCAACAGGGTGCTCTTACCCGCCCCGTTGCGCCCGATGATCCCGACCGTCTCGCCGGCGCGGATCTCGAGAGACACATCCTTCAGCGCCCAGAGGTCCTTCTGTCCCCCTCTTGCCTTGCTTCGGCGCCGGGAGGCGAGCTCGGCGATGTCCTCCCGCAGCGAGCGGTAGCGGGCAACGCCCTGAGTTGCCCCGATGCGGTAGCGCTTGCCGATGTTCTCGGCCCGGATGGCGATCTCAGATGACATCGGCGAAGAAGTGCTCGACTCGGCGGAAGTAGTAGAGGCCGCTCACTAGCAGCAGCGCGGTCGTCGCGACCGAGAGGAGCACCAGGCCCCAGGAAGCGGTGGTTCCCAGCAACGCCCATCTGGAGAAGTCGACGACCCACAGCATCGGGTTCAGTCCGGTCAGCCACCTGAGCCCCTCGGGTACCGAGGCGGTGGGGTAGGCCACGGGGGTGATGAACAGCCATGCCTGGATCAAGAAAGGCACCACGTACTGCACGTCGCGGTATGCCACGTTGAGCGCCGATAGCCACACACCCACGCTCAGCGAGGCGGCCATCGTGGACAGCATCACCACAGGCAGCAGTACGGCCGTGACCGGCGGGACGAAGCCGAACACGGCCATGATCACGAACAGGAGCGTCGAGCCGATCAGGAAGTCGGGGACCCACGCCAGCACGGTCCCGGCGGGGATCACGAGCCTGGGGAAGTACACCTTCGACACCAGGTTCTGGTTGCCGACCAGGCTGCTCCCCGAGGCCGCCGTCGCGCTCGCGAACATCGTCCAGGGGACCAGTGCCACGAACGCGAAGACGGGATAGGGAACCCCACCGGTCGGGACGTTCGCGATCCGGCTGAAGAGCAGCGTGAAGATCCCCATCATGACGAGCGGCTGGATCACGGCCCACGCGGCGCCAAGCAGTGCCTGCTTGTACCGCACCTTCACGTCACGCCACGCGAGGATGTAGAGCAGGTCTCGGTAGTGCCAGAGCTCACCCAGCTTGAGGGCGGACCATCTCCCGGGGGGCTCCAGAACCGTCCTGCGCGGGTGGAACGTTTCGACCGCTGTCACGCAGGGATGGTACTCACGGTCTCCATGAAGGACCGGTATATCCGGCCGAGTCCCTCGCGGAGGTCCACGCCGGCGGTCCATCCGAGTACGGCCAGCCTCGAGACGTCGAGGAGTTTCCGCGGCATCCCGTCCGGCTTGCTGGTTTCGGATACGAGCTCGCC
>JACCXF010000164.1 GCA_013697295.1 Actinomycetota bacterium
CTGCGCAGGCCCTTCAGCTGTTGGTCCGACGACGCAGGCCGCGAGCTCATCGGCGAGCGTTGGGTCGATGGTTGTTCGCGATACATCCCGTTTGCCTTCCGCTCCGATACGGGCGGCGCTCTTCGCCGTAGGCATCGGCGGGAGACGATTTACGTCGAACGCGTGGTGGCTGTCGCCGAGGCGGCCTCTACTCTTGTAGAGATGAGACGGAGAGCAGCTCGGGCGTTATTTCTTGGCGTACTGACGGGTTCTGTACTGGCCGCCGCACACCCTTCGATGGCGGCCACCGAAGGGCGGCTCGTTCGCAGGAGCACCACCTCGACCTGGTCAACGCCGAGTCCGGATCCGACAGGCATCACGTATATGTCGAAGGCTCGCCGGTTCTTGATCTCCGACTCGGAGGTCGAGGAGACCGGTCTCTGGCGCAAGAGAAACCTTTTCCTCGCCGGCAGGAAGGGTGGGCTCATCGCGACCCGCCGGGTGACGAAGGCCACGATGGAGCCGGAGGGCATCGCCTGGTACGGACTCGTGAAGTCGCTCTTCGTTGCAGACGACGACCTGGACGCTGTTTTCCGCTTCAAGCGGGGCCGTGATGGTGTGATCGGGACCGGCGACGACAAAGTGGCGAAGCTCCTGAACACACGGCGATTCGGCTCTTTCGACCCGGAAGGGCTGGCGTGGCATCCCAAGGCCAAGATGTTCATATGGGTCGATGCGACCGACGGGAAGGTCTACAAGGTACGGCGCGGTCGAGATCGTCGTTTCGGCACCAGGGACGACACGGTCAAGCGGTTCGGGACGTTCAAGTTCGGCTTCACCGACCCTGAGGGTGTGACCTGGGACAAGGCGACCGGTCATCTCTTCATGGTGAGCAGCGGGCAGAAGTTCGTGATCGAGACCACGATGGGTGGAGCGCTGGTCAAGAAGATCAACATGCCGTTCTGCGGCGCAGGGTGCAACTTCTCGGACCTCGTCTTCGCACCGGGCACCGACGGCTCACGCCGACGCCTGTACCTCACGGACCGCGGCAAGGACAGCGACGTCTTCCCGGATCCGGCCGATTACAACGATGGCAAGCTCTATCAGGTGAGGTTCGTTACCGTCTAGCGGGCGATGCAAGGAAGCCGCGCTGAGAATCGTGGCACCCCGCCCCTACCACGCGAAGAGCATCCAGCCGATCAAGACTCCACTGATCGCGACGATGGCCATCAGTCCGAATCCGATCAATCGTTCCACGGCATCGGGGAAGAGACCGCGACGTCGGCATTCCGCTTCCAGCGCTTCGTGCGCAACGGACGGAAGATCCCGATCCTCGTACTTCATGACGACGTACAGCGCACGATCCGACAGGGTCGAGGGGTCGGGCGGCTGCGCTTCCCTATGGCAGGCCTCCCACGCCGCCTCGTGGAACTCGAACGCGCTCATGTCCGCTCGCACGATCATGGATTCAGCGTTCCTGGCCATCGTGAACCCTCCGGCCCTTATCGGACCCTCCGTTTCCAGGTTTGCCCAATACGGCAGTGTCGAAACATTTCCTGAAGAGACACTGAACTCCTGAAGGGACACTGAACGAGTGGTCGCGGTTTCGGCCTGGTACAGATGAACCATCCTGTTCAGGCGGGACTCGGCTCGGGCCGACAAGACATGCCTAGACCTGGGGAGGTGATGGATGCGCGTTCTGGTGGTCGAGGACGAGAAACAGCTTGCCGCCGGACTCAAGAAGGGGCTGGAAGCACCTGACGGCGCTCCGGGACGAGAAGGAGTTCCGCGCGAAGAATCTGGGCAACCCCTATCTCTTCCGCGACCTGGTCTCGCGCTTGATCGGGGTCGAATCCATGCCGTACACGCAGTTGATCGCCAGCGCCTGACCGTCTCGATCGGCGCGGGACCGGTCGTTCAGCCCCTCACACGTGGGAGAGGCGTGGTCCTTCGTCAGCCGAGCCCGGCTCGTCCACGATCAGCCCCTCGGCCGGTCATCAGGGGGCCTCGGGAAGACGGATCGCGTTGGCCGGCCGTGCGAACCGCAGGTACAGGGCCGGCACGACGAACAGGTTCAGCAGGGTCGCCGTGATGAGGCCCCCGAGGATGACGACCGCCATCGGGTGCTCGATCTCGTTACCCGGGATCTCTCCGGCGAGGATCAAGGGCACCAAGACCAGGC
>JACCXF010000173.1 GCA_013697295.1 Actinomycetota bacterium
TTCGGGACCAGCACGTCGATCTCTTGGAGAAGGCCCTGTGGCAGGGCGCGCCCTGGAGCCGGGTTCAGTATCACCACGCCCGATGCGGCCTGAGCCGCCGCCAGCACTGAGTCCAGCGGGATCTCGAGCTGGATCAAGACCACTGCAGCAGCGGCGAGAAGGGTCGACGCATCCCTCACGTCCTCGGGAGAAACGCGTCCGTTTGCGCCGGAACCAACGATGATCGAATTCTCCCCGTCGTGATCCACCGCGATCGTCGCCACCCCGGTGGGTGCCGCGTCGTCGATCGTGACGTGCGATACGTCGACGCCGTGACCCTCGAGGGAATGCCGCAGCTCGAAGCCCGCCTCGTCGCGACCCACGCGACCCACCATCGCCACGCTCTGGCCCAACTTGGCGGCGGCCGCCGCCTGGTTCGCGCCCTTCCCTCCCGGGTTGCGCCAGTGGTCGTCCGCAAGGACCGTCTCACCCCGGTGCGGGAGACGCTCGACGCGCATCACGACGTCAAGGTTGAGGCTGCCGACGACGACGATCGACGGCTCATCCGCATGCATCGCACGACCCTATCGGCCAGACGTGACGCGACCTGGGTCCGGCCGCCTATCCTGCGTCATCCGCTCGACAAGCGACGGGAGATCGACCGCCCACATGCGCTTCGGGATAACGACGCCGAACATCGACGGTTTCGCGGATCCGACCCTCCTGGTGGGCCTCGCGCAGGACGCTGAAGATTCCGGATGGGACGGGTTCTTCTTGTGGGACCACATGATCTACCGGCCGCCGTGGCGGCCGATCATCGATCCCTGGGTCGCATTGGGCGCCATCGCGGCAGCCACGTCCACCATCCGATTGGGCACCATGGTCACACCCTTGCCGCGTCGCCGGCCCTGGAAGGTCGCCAGGGAGGTAGCGACTCTCGACCGCCTCTCCGGGGGCCGCGTCATCCTCGGCGTAGGGCTCGGAGCGCCGAAGGACGAGTTCGAGCGTTTCGGCGAGGAGTCGGATCCACAGGTGAGGGCCGCGAAGCTGGACGAGTCCCTGACGATCATCGACGGACTGTGGACCGGCGAGCCCTTCTCGTTCGAGGGTTCGCATCTCCGTGTCTGCGAGGTTCGGTTCCTGCCGACGCCGGTGCAGAAACCCCGTGTTCCGATCTGGGTCGCCGGCCGCTGGCCCCGGCCCGCGCCCTTCCGCCGCGCGGCTCGGTGGGATGGCGTGTTCCCCATCAACGCCGACGGCTCCGACATGACTCCCGAACAGGTTCGGGATGCCGCCCGGTTCACGATGTCGCTCCGCACCGGCGACCAACCTCTGGACGTGATCGTCCAGGGGAAGACATCGGGCCGGGACAACGAATCTGGCCGGATGGCCGAGTACGCGCGGGCCGGAGCCACGTGGTGGCTCGAATCAACGACCTGGGACCGCGGGTCGCTGGACGACTCGGCCGAGCGGATCCGGCTTGGGCCACCACCCTCCGGTACCGCGTAGCGGGATCGATGCTCGTCCCCTATGAACCCTCATCGGCCGAGAGGAGGTAATGAATCTGGTATCGGTCGACTTGGGAGAGGAGAACCATGCGAAAAGCAGTAGCCGTGACCGCCTTTGCACTCGTTCTGGGGGTAGCCCCGAGCGCAACAGCGCACCCGTCGGAGGGCCGCAACGAGAATGGATTCGGCGGAGGCCCACACTGTCACGTGGTCGTGGCCAACGACCAGCGGAACCCGGCCTACCCGTCGCATACGGGCCACACCCACGCCGGCAACGACGTATTCAACGCAGACCCTAACTGTGACGGGGACGCCGGTAACTAGAGGATCCATCGATAGGGGCCGGGCCAAGCCCGGCCCCTATCTTCGTGCGGTGAGGTTTGCGCGGGGCCCTAGCGAGTGAGGAGGGCGAACAGCGCGTGGCGGATCGCACCCACCATCTCGCGCAGCACCTTCTGGTTGATGTTGTCGATGTCGTCGCACGGACGGTGGTAGCAACCGTCCATCGAGGCGCCCGCGCGGCCCCCGTAGTCCTTACGCTGCCGCCGGGACTTCAACATCTCCGCCCCGGTGAAGAGACCCCCGACCGGGATCCCTTGTTCGATGAACGCGCCGTGATCCGAGCGTCCGCCCAGATCGATCGTTTTAAACTCGATGTCTTGCCGGTTGAAGTAGCGAGTGAAGAGATCCGTTATCTCATCCGAACCGGCGGGTGCAATCTCGTCCTCGTACACGTAGCGCACGAAGTTTGGCGATGCGACCATGTCAAAGTTGAGATACGCCTCGATCGAGGTTGTCTGTTGAGACGACAGGCTCTCGACATAGGCGGTCGAACCCAGAAGACCTATCTCTTCCCCACCCCAGAACGCAAATCGCACCGGAGCGTCCGGCTCCTTTGCGGCCACAGCTCGCGCCATCTCGAGGATCGTTGCGATCCCAGACCCGTTGTCGTTGATGCCGGGTCCATCCATGACTGAATCCAGATGCCCGCCCACCATCAGCACATCTCCCGCCCGCGCTTCCCGGCGCTCTGCTATGAGGCTGACGCCGCGGAGGGGTGAGTACCTAGTGCGCGCCGTGATCCGAAGGCGCGTTCGCGAGCGCGCCAGCTCTACCCCGGTACCGTCGGTCGCGGCTAGAGCAGGTATCTCGATCCCTGCGCCGGACAAGAGGGTGGGTCGAAGAACGCCGGTGGCTCGGGTGAACTCCGGGAACGCGAGGATGACGGCAGCGGCTCCCGCCTCTTGTGCGTTGACCACCTGGTCCCGGTAGTAGCAGGGCCCCGGGCGGAGCAAGGCGATGCTTCCGGTGGGAAGATCGGAGAAGTCGTCAGACGAGCAGCCGGCGCCGGTGTGATCGTTCGAGCGGAGGTCGAAGCCCACCGGCTCGACGGGTGCCGACACTCTCCCAGCACCCGAATACACCATCGCGCGGACATCCCGTCCGTCGACGTACGCCTTGCGAGGTTTCAGACGTTCGACCCGGGTCGGCGACAGCTGCTCGAAGTAATCGAAATCGAAGCGATCGGATACAACCGAGTACCCGAGTTGTCGCATGTGGCGGGACACATAGGCAACGGACTCGTCGTAACCCTCGCTGCCGACGGCGCGCGTTCCGCCGTTCCGCTGCGCGATCCGATCCAGTGCCTCCAGGTGCTCCAGGATCCGGCCAACGGACCCTTGCGCGGCCGGTTGAGACGAAGCCTCGGTCGCGGGCGTCGCCTCCGAGGCCCCGGAAGGGGCGGCCCGTTCGACCTCCGGCGAGGAGGCCGTGCAGGCCCCCGCGAGCATCGACCCCGCGAGGAGCCACCCGACCATGCGGGAACGGAAGAGCGACGGCAGGTGAGCACCTCCATGCGACGACCGGGGCCTCCAAGCTACTACAGGACTAGTAGTACCCGAGGGAGCCCGACCCTAGAGGGTGGCGAGCTCGAGAGGCGACCGATCCGCTGCATCGCGAGGACAGTGCGCAGAACGCTCGTCCCAGCCGTTACCCCGCGGTACGGTCGGCGCCAGGTCGATCGGTACTCGATGGCGGCACTGTCATGGGAGTCAAAGAATGTTCGACACCTCGTCGAAGGACGCGCGCGTATGAGCGTAAAGACTCGGCTCGTTCGCCCGGATGGCCCGTTCGACCTGGCCCTGACCCTGGCGCCGCTGAGACGGGGCCCCCACGACCCCGCTACGCAGGTCGCCCGGGACCTGGTGTCGCGCGCCACTCGGACCTCGGACGGGCCCGCAACGGTGCTCATGACGCAGGTTCCCTCGGGGGTGGAGGTCCAGGCGTGGGGGCCCGGCGCCGATTGGTCCCTTCAGCACGCCCCTTCCGCGCTCGGTCTTGGGGGAACCCCATGGCCCGAGATCGAAGCCCCCCACCCGATCGTTTCCGCCCTCCTCAGAAGGTTCGGCGGACTGCGCGTCCCCCGGTCGCTGGCGGTGATGGAAGCCCTGGTTCCGTCCATCCTCGAGCAGAAAGTGACCGGCCTGGAGGCACATGACTCCTACCGCCGGCTCGTGCTCCGACACGGTGAGCCCGCCCCCGGACCCCTCGGGTTGTTCGTGCCCCCGTCGCCCCAGTATCTGGCCGCCCTCCCCTACTACGAGTTCCATCCTCTGGGCGTCGAGAGGAAACGCGCCGAGACGATCCGGCGCGCGTGCTCGCAGGCCAACGGACTGGAGGAGGCCGCGCAGCTCGATCCGACCTCGGCCCATCAACGGCTCACGGCGATCCCGGGCATCGGACGGTGGACGGCCGCCGAGGTCGCGCGCGTCGCTCTCGGAGACGCCGACGCCGTGAGCCTCGGCGACTACAACCTCCCTCATCTCGTGAGCTGGGTGCTGGCGGGAGAACGGCGCGGCTCCGACGAACGGATGCTGGAGTTGCTGGAGCCCTACTTGGGCCAGCGAGGACGAGTGGCGCGGATACTTGAGATCGCCGGCCCCCGTCCCCCGCGCCGGGGGCCGCGCCACCGCCTACGCCACATCGAGCGGATCTGACCCCTCGACCCTGGAGATACGGCACGCAATACGGTGGATGGAGCGGAGATCCCGAAAGGTCAGTGTCCTAGGAGCCGGCTTCCGGTGTCAGTGTCCTTCTTATCGAGGACCTCGATGGGGTCGCCTGCTCGAATGAGGCCGGACTCGACTACGCGCGCGCAGATGCCGCCGCGGTTACGCCCCAATGCTTTGGTCATGCCGTGTTCGGAGCGAGATTGGATGTAGCGGCACGGCGGTCGCGGCCGGTCGAACTCGAGGATCGCCTCGCCCACTTTGAAACGGCTTCCTGCGAGATCGAGCAGCCCCACCCCGCGCGTGATGATGTTGCGCCGGTGCTCGCCGTTCGAAACGTGGACCTCAGTCGAAGCTCGGATCTCATCCAGCGCCTCTTCCTCGATCAACGTCACCTGACATTCGTCCACGTTCGTCCAGTAGCCGGTCCGCTCGGCATAGCGATCGCCTTCGAGGCCCCGGTTCGCGATCGCCTTCACCTCAGCGATCTGCTCCATCGGGCCACCACCTTCCGCGGTGACGTAGATCTCGTGGACGGTGCCGCTCATTCAAGTCCTCCGATCACAAGCCCGGGAAGATCCTGGGCGTGTGTCATACGTCGTCGATCGACAGCGCGTAGAGCGTGCGCTTCGCTCTTCCATTGTCACGCTAACGGGGTTAGCTTGTCGCGATGCTCGATCAGGTGCTTCAGGTTGAAGCCGTAGTCCACCTTCGACGCGATCGAGATGTCGTACGTCTCTCCCTCTTCGCTTTCGAGGGTGAAAGCAGTGACGTGCTTACCCACGTGGGCCTCGACCTCGGTGATGAGGCCGGTCACCTGATCGGGAGTGCCCGTGTTACCTCCCGTGTTGGAGGGCGCGTCATCATCGCCACACGCGGCAACAAGCACGATGAGACATGCGACCGCGATGACCCTGCCAATCTTCACCGTCTTGAGGGTATCGGAACCCATGACTTGCGAGACCTCATCCGAAGAGCGCGTTCAGGGCGGCATCGGCGTCAGCCTCGGTGTTGTAGAGATGGAACGCAAGTCGCACGTTCCCCGCCCTAACCGCCCCAAAGATGCCAGCGGCCTGGAGTCTTTCCTCTCCGTTCTCGACGTCGACCGACGCGATGGCTGAGTTCCCCGATTCAAGTCCGGCACCGTCGAGGAATCGATTGGCGAGCGCGATGTTGTGGGCGGCGATCTCGGCGATGTCGAAACCTTCGAGCACCTCGAGGGCCAGAGCCGTTCCCACCCACGAGAACCACGCGGGCGAGATATCGAAGCGTCGTGCCGACTCCGCAAGACGCAACGGGGGCCCGTAGTAGGAATCGTGGACTTCATCCCCCGCGAACCATCCCGCGTCGACCGGCCTCAACGATCCGACGTGCTGCTCCTTCATCGTGAGAAAGGCGGTGCCGCGAGGCGACATGAGCCATTTGTATGCCCCGCACGCGACGAAGTCGAACTTCGAGGCATCGAGCGGAAGCCAGCCGCATGCCTGGGTGGCATCCAGGAATATCTGCGCACCGTGCCGCCGCGACGCGTCGACGAGATCGTCCAGCCGCGTGACCTCGCCGGATGCGGACTGGACTGCGCTGACCGCTACCAGAGTGGTGTCATCGTCGATCTCGTCGATCAGGTCCGCCTGTGGAACCGTCCGGACCTTGATCCCCCTGTCCTCCTGGATCATCCACGGAAATAGGTTCGAGGTGAACTCGATCTCGGGTGCCAGCACCGTGGAGCCAGACGGCAGCGAGCCGGCCACCAAACCTGCGAAAGCCGAGACATTCGAGCCGACTGCGACGAGATCGCTAGAGACACCCACGAGGCGCGCGAATGCCTCGCGCGCCTCCTGCGTCTTCTCGCTCCACGGCAGCCAGCCCGTGGATCCCGCCCGCCACGCACGCAAAGCCTCCTGAAGGCCATCCCACATCGGGGTCGGAGGCAAACCGTAGCTGGCGGTGTTCAGATACACCGTGGAGGGTTCCCACATCGCGCGCGCCTCGTCTATCGATCGGGACATCGCACGAGCCTAAGCGTGAATGAAAGGAGCTCAAGCCTGCCGGGTGGAGCCATCCGCCAGCAGCTCACCGGCTGAATGGAGTATCCCGTCGGACATCGTGATCACCTCGTCTAGATAGCCGATCACTTCCTCGTTATGCGTGGCCACGAGACAACAGGTCCCACGCTCCGCCGCGTGTCGCAGAGCCTGAAAGACCTTGTGGGCGCTGCGGCTGTCCTGGTGGCCGGTGGGCTCGTCGGCCAGCAGCAGTCGAGGGGTCAGGACCAGGGCTCGGGCTAGGGCCGTCCTCTGCTGCTCCCCAACCGAGGTTTCGAGTGGATAACGTTCGAGGAGCTGCTCCAAGCCGAGCGATGCGACCAGGCGATCGACTTCAGGGCCCAGAGCTTCGAGACGATCCGTAAGGCGTGCCGGATACTCGATGTTCTCGCGCACTGTCAACTCCTCGATGAGCCCGAGCTTCTGCGGGACAACCGAGACGTCCGTCCAGGGCGTCAGGGTGCGCGATGAAGGCTCCTCGTCCCACTCGAACCGGCCCTCGTCGGGGTGCTCCCATCCCGCAAGGATGTTCAACAATGTCGTCTTGCCTGAGCCCGATCGCCCCACCAACCCGATCAGACGATGGGGTTCGAGCACGAGATCGACGTGCTGCAACGCATGCACCGTCTCGTTCCCACGGCGATAACTCTTGACCACGTTGCGTACCTCGAGCAAACGGGCCTGGGGGACCGGCGTTGAGCCAGCGAGATGGCGGTCGGGCGCCTGCACCACCCGACCCCCTCGAGGAGGATCCAAACGAGAGGTTCCGGGCCTTCTCCACGCGGCATCGGGATCATCTCCCGATACGGGGGTATCTGCGGGCTCTTCGACGATCACGTGTGCCGGCGTGCTGGGGGTGCCGAGGACCCCATGATGCAGCTCGAGTGACTCGTCCGCCACTCGCGAGACATTGGAATCATGCGTGGCGAGGATGAGTGAAATCCCATCCGCACTCAGCCGTTTCATGATCGTGAGCACCTCGCGCGCAGAATGGCTGTCCAACTCCGCGGTCGGTTCGTCGGCCACGATGATGCGGGGTCCGGCGACCAGGATCTGTGCGAGGGCGGCGCGCTGCTGCTCGCCTCCCGAAAGCTCGTTCGGATGGTGATCGCCGCGGTGGCCGATGCCGAGATCATCGAGCAGCTCTGACGGTTCGATGTCGGAGACCCCGCCGGAATCTCGATGGGCGAGATCGAGATGCTGCATGACCGTGAGGTACGGAACGAAATTGTCCGACGGCCGCTGGAAGACGTAGCCGACTCGCTTACGGCGCACCTCTCGCAATTCGGATCCAGACGCCGAACCGATCTCGGTATCCCCGATACGCACGACGCCTGCGGTTGGCCGATCCAAAGCGGCCAAGAGACGCAACAGGGAGGACTTGCCACTCCCCGACGGCCCCACGACCGCGGTCAGCGCGCCGCCGAAGAAATCGGCATCGATCCCCTGGAGAGCCCGCACCTGTCCCGATTGCTTCCAGTATGTCTTCACCAGATCGCGGCAGCTCGCGACCACGTCACGCCGCAAGTCGCATCACCTTCGCGAGGTCCGCTCGCTCCGCGCGCCTGTTCGCCAGCGCGCCGCCGACGACGGAGACGACGGCCAGCACGACCGCAGCAATCAGGAACGGGATGATAGGCGGTTCGAACAGCGGATCGGGTGGGATGTTCGGGAGCGGATCAACATTGCTCACTACGACGCGGGCCGCGATAAGCCCAAAAAGTAGAGCGACCGCGTACGAAGCAGTGAAGATCGCGCCCAGTTCGAGCACCAACGACGCTCGGTGGCTCCGATTATCGAGGCCCATCCTTCGTGACAGAGCAAATGAAACAACGCGGTTTCTCTGGCTCGCCTGCATGTACATGAGCATCACGACGATCACGAGCAAACCGGCACCGAGGCCTAGCGTCTGCAACACTCCATACGTATCGATCACCGCCGACAGTGAGGGGATGTCGCGCACCTCTGCGGCGGTCAGAACGAAGTAGGGAGGGTCGGCCACCTCGGCGAGGCCATCCACGATGCCGTCGGTGTCTCCTGCGATCCATATCTCGCTCGCAGCGTTCCTATGTTCCAGAGGATCGCCCGCGCCCACTTCTTCGAAGACTTCGGTGATGGTGGCCGCATCGACAACGATCACGGGCCGATCCAGCGACATCCCCGGGAAAGCATCGACCCCGCCCACCACCTTCACCGGCACCGTTTGACCATCGATGCTCAGGGACGCGTCCGACGTCACTTCGGGAGCCGTCGACAGAATCGGCAGCTGACCGTCTTCGGCTTCCGGCAGCCGTTCCACGAGCTCCTGGAGGGGGGCCGGACCGAAGGACTCGTCCCAATAGGCCACGGCGGCGACGGTCTCTGAATCGACGGCAAGGACATCGACAACGGCCCCGCCGGGGAGGATCTCCCCCTCCGCGGGCAGTCTCGTGACAGCGGTGCTCGGATAGGGGAAGTCATCGGGCAGGGTTTGACCTCGCCGCGAGGTGCCCTGCACGTCCCCACCCACGAACAGGAGCGACTTCGCCCGGATGGTCGTCTCCAGGGAATTCACCATCGTCTGCGCGAAAACGAAGATCCCGAGAGCGAGCGCACATGCCGACAGCAGGCCGATGCTTAGTCTCGCCGCGCCGGCGAGGCGGTGGATCAGCAGGAAGAGAGAGGAGCCCAGTTTCCCGCTGCTGGCACGGAGCCATCGGAACCCGCCCTGGAACAGGCGCGCGCTGATACCCGCCGCTCCGGCGACGAAGAGGACCGGGAACAGAAGCAGCGAGATGCTCGGACCGGATGCCCCATCGCCCGACCCCTCCGCTATGCCCGGGGCGCGCATCAGCTGGTTGAGGAAGAACAAGGATGCGACGAGCATCAGGAGGGGCCATGGCACGCGCGAGAGCAAACCAAGGCGCGCGGAGGAAGCCTCCGACTGGCGCAAGAAGAAGATCGCAGACACGAATCCCACCAACAGCAGGCCCACGGGAATCAGCAGCACGGCGTACCGAGCACCGGAAGAGACCGCCGACGGATCAACCGCACCACCGGGTCCAAGAGCCCGCACCAGGAGCACGGCGAGGCCGAAGCCCGCTGCGGTCCCCAGCAGCACGGGGATCATCGCTTCGAGACAAGCCTTGACGCCAAGGCTCAGTGGCGTCATGCCGCGAGCGAATAACAACGCCGATTCCGTCCGCCGCGTCGCGACGGCGAAGGCGCCCGCCGCCGCGATGATCATCAGTGCCACTAGCAATCCCGCCGTCAGGAGCAGTTGCACCGGCCCTTCGATCGGCGCCAGCCGGACTTCGGTTTCGGATAGAACACCAGACATCTGCGTAAGGATCTGTGGGTCGTTGCTGAAACAGCGGACACAACCGAACGCTTTGTACAACTCGGAGCCGCGATCGCGCAACGAGTCGTTCATGTTCATCATGAAGACCTGCAGATCCCGTGCTTCTTCCAGCGTCATTGGATCTCGCAATGACACAGGCGCCTCCCAGGTGTAGCGAGCGGCGTGCAGCGGGGCCTCTTGCTGGAGATCAAATGACCCGGTATCCGGCCGGTCCTGCAGATCCATCTGCCTGACGATGCCCGAGATGCGATCCAGGTCCGCGAGCATCAAGGGTGGCGGGGGGGCCGATAGGGGGCCGGGGGGATAGATCTGACCCACGAGCAACCGCCAGTACGGCGTGCGCGGTTCCGTCGAGAGCGCGCGATAGATCCCGTCGATCCGCACCTTCACGTGGTTGCCGCCGAATGGTGGGGCGATGATCATCTCGTCGCCCGGCTCGAGGTTGAGGTTGTCGGCGGTGAAGTGAGAGATCCACATCCCATCGCCCTCGCGTCCCTCTAGCACTTCGACGTGTTGCACCGCGCCGGATCTCGCCACGAGGAGGTTGTCGCTATCCAACGAGGGATCCTCGACCGACCTGACCTCGTAGGGAATCTGTGCCATGACCGTGACTACGGGCTCCGCCAGATGAGGCTGCCGGGCTACTCGGCGACGGAAAAGCTCGGTTCGTTCCCCGAAGATGGCCTGCTCCGCCTTCACGTCGGCGCCGCCGATAGGGAACGTCCGGCCAAGCGATAACCCGGCCCCGAACCTCGTCGTCCGATCGATCTGCTTGCCCACCGCGACACTGGAGGCAGCGGAGATGAACATCGGGTAAGAGGAAGCGACCAGCGCCAACAACAGAGCACCCGCCGCGAGCGATGCGAAGAGTCCCGGGTAACGGAGCAACACCGCCGGGGCCTTCGCCCACAGCGGATTGAGCCTTCCCCCCCCGGATCTACCGGATCTACCGGATCTTTTTGAAGAGCCCACCCATCACCCTCACCCGTCGTCTCCTACTACATAAGTAGTAGGAGACCATAACCTCATCCGCTTCGGTTGGCCCAGGTACTCGTCCGAGACCCAAAGGGTTCCCCGCCGTGGTTGCTCATCTCTCAGCGGTCGGGTCGCGGGCGCCGGTCCGCGCCTCTTGCACCTCGTCCCTCACCGGACAGGAGCTCAGGTGGTCGTTCACCAGCCCGCACGCCTGCATCAATGCATAGGCGGTCGTGGGGCCGACGAAGCGGAAGCCCGAGCTCTTCAGCGCCTTCGACAGAGCGACGGACTCGGGCGTGGTCGCAGGAAGCGACGCGAGGTCGACGCGTGCGGGCGCCTCCTCGGGACGGAACGACCAGACTAGGTTTGGCAGATCGGTTCCATCCGCGCGCAATCCAAGCGTTGCCCGCGCGTTGGTCACCGTCGCTTCGATCTTGGCCCGATTCCGGATGATGCCGACGTCGTTCAGCAACCTGGTCCGATCGCGCGCCGTCATGCGCGCCACCCTCTCAGGGTCGAAGCCGTGGAACGCCTCACGAAAGCGCGGGCGCTTCCGGAGAACGGTGATCCAGGACAGGCCAGCTTGAAATGCCTCGAGACACAGTCTTTCGAACAAGCCGCTCTCGTCGGTGACGGGGCGCCCCCATTCGCGATCGTGGTACCGCTCGTAGAGTGGGTCTCCGTCCCCGAAGCATCGCTGCGATGAGTGATCCGGCATCGCCCCACGTTACGTTGGCGGTTACGTGAAAAGGAACGGAACCAGATGACGATCGGAGCTCTGGACGAGGAGGCATCGGCCTACGTGCGTGAGCTCGTTCGGCGCGCTCAGGGCATCATCACGGAACTCCTCGGCAGCCTTCTCATCGGATCCGGTGCGCTCGGCGACTATGTCGCGGGCACAAGCGACGTAGATGTCACCCTGGTCGCCGCCGACGCGCTCGGTCAGGGGGACAAGGAAGAGCTCGTGCGGCAGCTGGCACACGACGCTCTCCCCTGTCCCGCTGCCAAACTGGAGCTCGTCGTCTATCGCGCTGACAACTTGAAGCAACCGAAACGAGCGCACGAGTACGAGTTGAACCTGAACTCGGGAGCCGGAATCCGCGAGCTGGTCATCTACGACTTCAAGAAAGATGATCCACACTGGTTCGTGCTCGACGCAGCTATCGCACGGGACCGTGGGATAGCGGTCACCGGCCCCGCGCCCTCCTTGTTGATAGCGGAGATCCCGCGCGACCAGATCCTCGAGGCACTACGCACATCGATCGACTGGCACAGAGTCCACGAAGCCACGTACCTAACCGTGCTGAACGCGTGTCGCTCGTGGAGGTACGCAACCGAGGGGACCTGGGTCTCGAAAACCGAGGCCGCTCGTTGGGCGTTGTCGCGCTCCGCCCATCGCGGCCTCATCGAGGCGGCTCTGGACGCTCGACGGGCGGGGGAGGCGGTACGCGTCGGTCCGGAAACGACCGGAGGATTGCTCAGCGAGGTGCTGGCGAACCTCCGGTAGCCGTGTCCTTACTTGCCGATACGCGTGAGCCCGTCGTAGGCCGCGTACTTGTAGGCGTCGCTCCTCGTGGGAACGTTGAAGGTCGAGTGGATGAAGTGATCGATCTGGCCCCCGAGTTGGATCACCGCCTGTCCCAGGTGAACGAGCTCTCCCGCTCCCTCGCAAAGGATGTGGACTCCGAGCAGGCGCCGATCGGCTCGATCGAAGACGAGCTTGACCAGCCCCTCCGTCGAGCCGGCGATCACCGCACGCGAGTTGCTCTCGAACCAGCCGCGTCCGACCTCGACGTTCAGCCCTCGGGAGAGCGCGACATCCTCCGTAAGGCCACACATGGCTACCTCCGGTATCGAATAAACGCCCAGCGGCGCCACGGGGTCAACAGTGTCCTTGAACGAGATGCCGAAGGCGTAGCAGACGGCCACCCGCCCCTGTTCCATCGACACCGACGCGAGAGAGGGAGGCCCTATGACATCTCCCGCTGCGTATATCCCGGCGACCGACGTCCGGAAGGTTTCGTCGACCACGATGCGGCCCTTCGGATCGAGATCGACACCCACCCTCTCGAGACCAAGGTTCTCGGTGTTACCCGTCCGCCCCGCGGAGTAGAAAACCTTGTCCGGTCTCAGCACCTCGCCCTCGGCCAATCTCACTTCGAGTCCCGACGACCCTCGCGCGATCACGGGGCGAACCCCGCCGCCCAGCACGACTCTCATGCCTTCGGCTCGGAAACTCTGAGCGAGAAGGTCCGATATCTCTCCGTCGCAGAACCGTACGAGACGATCGTTGCGATCGACCAAGGTCACGGTGACGCCTGCGGCGGCGAAGATCGAAGCGTACTCACACCCGACCGTGCTGCCTCCGATAACCACGAGACTATTGAAGGGACCATCGAGCTCGAGAACCTGCTCGGAGTCCAGGACGTCCTCGTCGTCCCACGGCACTTGGGGTGGGTGACTTGGACGACTCCCTGTTGCGATCAGGATCACGCCCGCCTCTAGCTCCCTCTTCGTGCCGTCGTTCAGCGCGACGTCGACCGATCGGGGACTGCTCAGGTTCGCTCGCCCCGGTATCAGCTCGATCCCGTGACGTTCGATATTCTTCCGCACCGTTTCGTCCATCGTCTCGATAACGTGCGCAGTCCGTCCCCGCATGAGCGTCACGATGTCCACCGCGTCCAGGTTGGGTGCGACCCCATAGATATCCCGCCGCCCGAAGCCGGTGAGGTAGGCGGCACTCTCTCGAAGCGTCTTCGTCGGGATCCCGGCGGTGTTCACGGCCGCACCCCCACACAGAGATGAGCGCTCGACCATCGCGACCGTGTAACCGTGATACGCGGCCTGCGCCGCCCCCTTCTCTCCTGCGGGTCCGGATCCGATGACCACCATGTCGAAACGCTCAGCCATAGCGAGAACCTACGGCCTCGGGGATACGAGCGAGCGAGTGGGAGCCCCGTGATGCGAGCTTTGCTACCCCCGCCCCCCGGCTATCCGGGCTGCTTCGGGTAGAGCCTTGAGTCGCAGCATCGCCCACACTCCGAGGGCCGGACCGGGTACGAGAAGAGCGAAAGCCCAGGTCCACCCCACCCACCGCTCCATCACCGGAACGAGCCACACGGTCGCGACGGTCAGGGTGAAGCCGATCGCCAGCTGCAACGTCAGAGCGGTGCCCACGTACGCCTGGTCTGCCAGCTCGGTCACCATCGTGGAGAACTGCGCCGAATCGGCTACGACTGCGAATCCCCAGACGAGCGCCACCAGCAACACCACCCCGGGCGGCGCGTCGAACAACAATCCGATGAGCAACGCGCAAGAGCCCGAGATCGCCATCATCGTCGCCGTCGTCCGCGTCCGCCCCCATCGATCGCCCAGCCACCCGCCCGCTAGGCAGCCAAGCCCACCCACGGAGATGACCGTAAAGGTCGCGTACGAGGCGGCCGCTGCGTTGGGTGACCCCCTGGCATCCAGGAAGCTTCGGAAGAAGACGAGGAACCAGGCCCACATGGCGTACAGCTCCCACATATGTCCGAAATATCCGAGGGAGGCCAGGCGTACACCTCGATTCCTCATCGTCAGGGACGCCTGCCGCGGATCGAAGGTTGCACGGGGGAACGGGAACGGGCCCTCTGGCACAAGGAGCGACAGTCCCCCGCCGATCGCCGTGAGGATGGAGGTGACGTAGACCACAGTGGCCCAGTCAAGCGCCCCCAGTCCGTTCACGAGATGGGGGCCGGCGGACCCCACCGTCAGAGCGCCAACCAGAACTCCCAGAGCAACGCCCCGGCCCTTTCGGAACCAGGTCGCGCTTAGCTTGAGAGCGGGTGGATACACCGCTGCGAGGAAGAACCCCGTCGCAAGCCGCAACGGGATCGCCATCGGCGGACCTTGGGCGAGAAGAAGAGCGAGGTTCATCACAGAGGCTCCGAGGGCTCCGCCAAAGATCAGGAACCGGGCGGGGATGAGATCCGAAAGGTTGAACACGCTCGAGAACAACGCGCCACCGACAAAGCCCAGCTGCACCGCGATCGTCAGCCACGCGGCCGATCCATCGGACAGCGCCCACTGGCTACGCAACTGCGGGATGACCGCGGACGCCGAGAACCACGTCGTCATTCCCAGGACTAGGGAGGCTCCCAGCAGGGCCAACGCAACACGTCGTCCGCGCCGCCCATCCGGACCAGACGCGTGCGGTTCCGAGGCGCTCGATGCATGGGCATCGTCGGGGAGATGTGAACTGATGCGGGACACGTCCTCCAGTATCCGTGCGGCCGTCCAAGCGCGCCAGAAGCGGGGAGGCTAGCCTCTCGGGTGATGGCCTCGACCGACGGCACGATCCTCTATCAGGCGGGAGGAGACAGATGATTCCAGAGAGCGCGCGCGGCGTGATCGAGTCGGGCAAGCTTGCACATCTTGTGACGGTCGAAGACGACGCCACACCTCAGGTCACATGCGCGTGGGTGGGCCTCGAGAACGATGACATCGTTATCGGCACGCTCGTGGACCAGCGCAAGCTGCGGAACATGCGGCGGAACCCGAGGGTGTCGCTCTCGATCGAGACGGGGGGCATCAATCCCTACGGGCTGAACGAGTACTTGGTGGTGAACGGGCGTGCTCGAGTCACCGAAGGCGGGGCGCCGGAACTGTTGCAACGGCTTGCACACGTTTACATCGGGCCGGATGCGAAGTTCCCGCCGATGGACAACCCTCCGCCCGGCTTCGTCACGCGCATCAGAGCCGAGAGCATCGGCGGCGTCGGGCCCTGGGCCTAGCCCGCGTACGGAGTCAAGGCATCGTTGCCGCTCTTACTGCATAGAGTCTTTCTTTCCCCAGACCCTTGAGCCGCACAGGTCTGCGCAGCGCGCGGAACTCGAAATCGCCCGATCGATCCACTGCCTCCTTGAGGCTTTTCGAAGCAACGACGGTGGCCGGCCGGGCAAAGCTGGTCACCCGGCTGGCGAGGTTCACAGTGCTCCCGAAGACGTCTCCCTGCAGGTCGAGCACGGGTCCGAACGCGATGCCGACCCGCACGCTTGGCAAGACATCGTCCGACTCGCAGCGGTCCACGAGATTCACGCCGATGGATGCAGCCGATCCGGCGCCCGGGGCGACGAACATCACTTCGTCACCGATCAGCTTCACGACCCGTCCACCGAACTCCGACACCGTGTCGAAGGACAGGGTCTCGAACGCCGTTACCATCTCGGCCAGCTCGAACTCGTCCAGTTCCTCGGTCAACCTCGAGAAGGCGGCGAGGTCGGCGAAGCCCACCGCTCGGCTGACGTTGGAATCTCCCGCCGACGCGAACACGGCTCGCTTCACGGCCGCCGACAAGTGCCTACGCCACATGTAGAGGAGGGACTCCCTCAGGAACGGGATCGCATCCTGCGCCATGCCGGCCGTCTCCTCCATAGCTTGCCGATCCAGCTGCTGGACCGAGGCCGGGGAGGCAGCGGTCCTGCGCCATAGCACCCCCATGTATGTCTCGGCAAGCCTCGCCGCACATTGTCCGGTTACGCGAGTGATCTGGAGAGCCGTCTCCATGTCCGCCGTGTCCCGCCGGATCAAGTCGTGGACGCCTCGCAGCATCTCGACGTCCTGATCGGTGAAGACCCGCTCGTCGTCCGGGACCTCCGGGAAACCCATCGCCCGCCAGAAACGGCGGCCGTCCTCCAGCGAAACCCCCGCTTCGGAGACCGCCTCGTTGCGGGTGTAGCGACCGTTCTCGACGCCGACGAGCCCGTCCATGAATGCAGCCAAGTCCTCACGGGAGGGGTCCGGGGACGCCGGCACGCCGCTTGGGATGTCGTCCATATCGCCCACCATACGAGGCCGGGTGATGCGACCATCGGAGTGTTCCTCGACCGCGGGGTTGACCTTACGGACCCCTTCATGTTGACTAAAGGTTCGGCGCGGCGATGCCGCGCCTATCTACGGAGAGGAGGCGATGACGGATGACTAATCCCGAATGCCCCTGCCGTGGATCGGCCGCCTCCTAGCCCCACTCTGCGCGGCCCTTCCTATCCGTTACCTATCTCATCCCCGCGCGCCTCGTGCGCGCCCGAACGCAGGAGAGAGATGAATTGATAGAAACAGACCGACTCGAGCGGATCGGTTGGTCCGCTCGAGTCGAGCAACACATGCAAGACAACCAGGGATACATGCCCGCGCGCGTCCTCGTGCAACACAAAGGCTCGTACGTGGTGACATCAGGTCTAGGCGAGCTCAAGGCCGAGGTGGCCGGAAAGCTGCGGCACGAGGCACGCGGTGTCAATGATCTTCCGGTGGTCGGAGACTGGGTGGCGGTAGCCGCGCGCCCCGAAGAAGGAAGCGCGACGATCCATCGAGTCCTCCCGAGGTCAACGAAGTTCTCGCGTAAGAGCGCGGGCGACGAAACCGAGGAGCAGGTTCTTGCCGCCAACATCGATTCGATCTTCATCGTCACCTCTCTGAACTCGGAGATGAACCTTCGACGGCTCGAGCGCTACCTCACGCTCGCCTGGGAAAGCGGCGCTGCGCCAATCGTGGTGTTGACGAAGAAGGACCTGGCCCCCGAGGACGTAGAAGAGGTACACGAGAAGGTTGGCGGCACGGCCGTGGGTGTTCCCGTCCATGCCGTCAGCGGGGTTACCGGCGAGGGCATCGACCGATTGAGGTCTTACTTCACAGATGGAGCCACCGTCGCCCTCCTCGGATCATCCGGAGTCGGGAAGTCAACCTTAGCGAACGCGTTACTTGGCTCCGAGGTTCAGAAGGTTAGAGACATCCGGAAGGACGACAAGGGACGACATACGACCACGCATCGAGAGCTTGTCGAGCTTCCAGATGGGGGCGCCTTGATCGACACGCCCGGGATGCGAGAGCTCCAACTGTGGGATGCATCCGGAGGGGTCAGTAACAGCTTCGAGGATATCGAGTCCCTCGCGATCGGCTGCCGTTTCCGCGACTGCCGCCACGACGAGGAACCCGGCTGTGCTGTGACAGGAGCGTTGCTCGATGGACGGCTGGACCGGAGCCGCTTGGAAAGCTACGAGAAGCTTCAGCGCGAGCTTCGATACCTCGAGCGCAAGAAGGACGCTAGAGCCCGTTCCGAAGAGCAGCGGAAGTGGAAGGTCCTCAGCAAGGATCTGCGAAGGAACTACAAGCCTCGATCGGATCGCGGTTGACCGAGGCTCACTGGAACTAAGAGTTGCAATCGCAGCCATTAGGGGGGGTTTCGAGCCGCCCTCTGCGGGTAGCTGTTACCGTTGGTAACAGGAGGTCGAGGCGTGGCACAGCAAGCCCCCCAGACGGATATCGAAAGCGCGCGGCGCGCCCTGGACGAAACGCTCATGGAGCGTCTCCGTCGGGGCCTGCCGGCCACGTCGCATCTGAAGGCGGCCATCGCTCTCGATCTCGACGGTGGGCAGGGGTGGACGGTGTCGATCGACGGGCGCCGCATGTCGCTGGCGGCCGGCGTCGACCCTGGAGCGGACACCACCGTGATCGCCGATCCGACGACCATCCTCGAGGTCTTCTCGGGAACGTCATCCGGCGTCGAGGCTTTCCTCGATGGGCGCCTGAGGGTCCGGGGGAACCTCGCGCTGTCTCTCCGACTGGGTGGCCTCTTCGGCAACGACGACGCTCCCCCGCGGTTCGAACGAGCGCTCGAGGTACGCGCCGCCGGGTTGAACACCTTCTACCTGGAGGCGGGAACCGGTCCCCCTGTCGTGCTCCTACATGGATTGGGTGCAACCAACGCGTCGATGCTCCCAACGCTGTGGGATCTCTCCCGAGATCACCGCGTGATAGCGCCCGACCTTCCGGGGTTCGGAGAGTCCAGCAAGCCGATCCGCTCGTATGACGCTGCGTTCTACGCGCAATGGCTCGACGCGTTCCTCGACGAGGTGGGCGTCGAGCGCGCCTCTTTGATAGGGAACTCGATGGGGGGCCGCGTTGCGATCGAAGGTGCCCTCCATGCGCCCGACAGAGTGCATCGTCTTGTGCTCTTTGCCCCTTCACCGGCTTTCATCAAGAAGCGCCAATTCGTTGAGCTGGTACGCGTCCTCCGGCCGGAGATGGCGCTGTTGCCGTTACGAGTCCCTCACAAGCAGGTGGTGAGATCCATCAAGCGACTATTCGCACAGCCAGGACGGCTGGCCGATCCCTGGTACGACGCTGCGGCCGACGAGTTCATCCGGATCTTTTCAACCCCGCGGGGACGCATCGCCTTCTTCTCCGCCGCCCGCCAGATCTACCTCGAGGAGCCACATGGTGAAACCGGCTTCTGGGACCGGTTGAGGGGGCTCACGACGCCATCCCTATTCATATGGGGGCAACGCGACAAGCTCGTGCCTGCGGGCTTCGCCCGCCACGTCGAAAGAGCCCTTCCAGACGCCACGTCGATCGTCCTCGAGGATTGCGGACACGTGCCTCAGTACGAGCTCCCGGACAAAGCCCACGAGCTCGCGCGAGGGTTCCTTGCGGATTAGGCCGGCGCGGCGACGACATGACTGACCCAGCCCCGCCCGAGAAGCCGAAGAAACGGGATAAGAAGGCGCGCGTTATCGAAGCAGCCGTGGAGCTAGAAGGCCGTGACCCCGATTTCATCCGCTATCAGCTTCCCGGGATGTGGCTGCTCACGACGGCGTACTTTCGGGCCCAGGTCGAGGGTTTGAACAACATCCCGGAAGCAGGTCCGGTGCTCATCGTCGGCAACCATTCGGGCGGCAACATGACTCCCGACAGGGTTCCTCAAACTGGCGAAGGCCACCGACACGCCCATCGTGCCCGTGGTGTCCGTGGGGGGGCAGGACACCTATCTCCCGCTCTCAGACGGCAGGGGCATCGCCAAGGCGTTGGGCCTTGACCGCCTCGCGCGCCTCAAGGTGCTCCCTATCTCGCTCGCGCTGCCGTGGGGCTTGAACGTCGGGGACTTCCTCGGTCACATCCCACTCCCCGCGAAGATCCGGATGGAGGTCCTCGAGCCCATCGACGTCAACAAGCGTTTCGGCACGGACGCCGACTCGGACGAGGCATACGACTACGTGACCACGAGGATGCAGGAAGCGCTTACCGCGCTCGCCGCAGAACGCATCCTTCCCCCGCTGTTGTGATCCGGCTCACGCAGAGGATCTTGATCGACGACAAGCCGAAAAAGGTCTTCGCGTTGATCTCCGATCCCGCCAGATATCCCGACTTCTTCGTGGGGATCACCCGATGGAAGCCGATGACGAAGAAGAAGAGGGGACAGGGTGCGCGCTATCGAGTCCTGATGGCGGTTGGCTCGATCGAGGCCGGTGGGACGGTCAAGGTCGAACGCTGGGACGAGAACGTATTGATCACGTGGGGGTCCGAGGCGGGCGTGGAGCAGAGGGGCCGGTGGGAACTGCATCCGACCGACGAGGGAACGGAGCTCCTCCTCCAGATCGAGTTCGCGCTCAGCGGTGGACCTGTGGGCTGGGCGGTCGAGCGTCTAGCCGGAAGGACAGTGGTGAGAAACATGTGGGCCACGCTCCTCGCCGCGCGACGTCTGATCGAAATGGAGCGACCTTAGGTTTCGGACCTCGTGGGCGAGCCGGCCGAAGCGTCGATGCTCGTTCGCCCCTTCTTCCACCTGTCACTGTGCTGCCAGTAGGCGTAGGTGATCGCACCGAATGGGATCTGGACGAGATAGGTCAACGCCCGGAACACGAGAACCGCTGCGACTACCTCAGCTCTCGGACCTCCGGCATAGACGAGAGCCGCGGAAAGACCCAACTCGACAACGCCCAGGCCGCCCGGAGTGATCGGGACGGCCGACAGGAACCGGATGAAGGCGAACGCGCCGAGGGCCTCGGCCCATCCAACCTCGGCTTCCGGCACGCCGATGTGTCGCAGGGCGAGGAGAAGCACCAGGAACAACGAGATGTGGCTCATCAGGGCGGACGCCAGAAGCCACCATCCCCGCGTGGTGATGAGCGACAGCGCCTCGGTGCGGAACGCAGCGAAGGCGTCGCCGAGGCGTGCGGGGGCCCGCCCCAGCCGTCTCATGACGGGAGACGCTGCCCGGCCGCACAGCTCTCCGGCTCGTCGGGCGCTCTTCTCGCTCTTCAGCGTCATCACTGCGATCGCGATGAGTCCCGTGAGGAACAGCCCTCCCACCACGGCCGCGAGGAGCAGGCCCGGCGAATCGTCTCCGTATGCGAAGAGGAATACGAGGGCCGCGGCGGGCATGGCGAGCTTGGCGAAGAGGTCCGCGAATCCACTCACGGTTACGGCAAGCGCCACCGATGGCCGCGAGAAGCCCCAGGATGAATACATGGAGTAGGTCACTCCCATCCCGAACGCCGGCCCCCCGGGCACGGAGTTCGCCAGGGCGGTCGAGGATTCCGTTGCGATCATCGCCTGCGCCACGGTCAGGCCGGGTAACGAGAGAGCCGCCAGGATCCAGTACGTGATGAGATTCCAGGCGGCGGCAAGCCCCAAGGTGATGGCCTCGAGCCACGTCATCTGCGTGAGGACTCGCCACACCTCGCCGAAGTCCGCGACCCGCGGCAAGACGACCACGAAGATCACGATCACTACGGCCAGGGACACGGCTCCTCGCACGGCGGTCCCCAGCTTCACGACTCTCTCTCGAGATGCGTCATCGCTCCTTCGCCGGGTCGTTCGAGGACTGGGCGTAGTGGGCCTGCCCGGTCGGTTGCCGAAACTATGGCACGGACTCGGGCATCCGACCTCAGCGCGGCGCAGATCCCGAGTGCGTCCCAGGCGCAGTTCCCGTACCACCACCTGGCCCCGACCCGCACCCGATGTGGGGTCGGCACGGCAGAGAATGGATTCGCCATAAGTAGTTCCGTGCCGCTCCTGGTCAGCACGAGGGCGTGAGCGCCGTGCAGACGCTTCCAGGAGGCCAGAACCTCCTTCTGGTGGAATCCCTGGATGATGAATTTGACCCAGCCAACTGTCCAGTAGAGCGGGTCAACTTCGCCTGTCCGTCCTCCTGTCCTAGGACCTCCCGAATCATTCATCGACTAGGACCGATATAATCGGCCAAGACCGATTGGAGGTGGGCCGGATGTCTACTACAACTGGTGCAAAGGCCGAGATAGCGGCTGCCCTCTTTCATGGCTTTTCCGAGAGAACGAGGATCTCGATCCTTCTAGCTCTCCTTGAGAAGGAGAAGCGGGTCGTGGAT
>JACCXF010000254.1 GCA_013697295.1 Actinomycetota bacterium
GCGCCTTGCAGTCATGCCTCGCAGCTCTCGAAGGATCCTCGCATGCCCTAGCCTTCGCCTCCGGCATGGCCGCGACGACGGTCCTCGCGATGGCCCTCCGTCCCGGCGAGCTGGTCTTGATCCCGGACGATGTCTACGGCGGGACCTACCGGCTCTTCGACAAGGTCATGATCGACCGCGACCTCCGGTACGAGACGGTCGATATGACCGACGCATCGGCGGTCGAGGCCGCTCTGGCGGATGGCGCCGGAATGGTGTTCGCGGAGACGCCGACGAATCCGACCCTGAAGATCCTGGATCTCGAACTACTAAGTGACCTTGCCCACGATGCGGGCGCGCTACTCGCGGTCGACAACACTTTCGCCACGCCGTTCTTGCAGCGCCCCCTCGAGCACGGTGCCGACGCCGTTGTCTACTCGGCAACGAAATACCTGGGGGGACACTCGGATCTCGTCCTCGGGTCGGTCGCGACGGACGATGGCGAGCTCGCGGACCGACTCAGGTTCCTTCAGAACGCCGTGGGCGCGGTGCCGGGACCGTTCGACTCATGGCTGTTGTTGCGCGGTCTCAAGACGCTGGCCATCCGGATGCGCGCCCATTGCGAGGGAGCCGCGCGGATCGCGCACTGGCTCGAGGACCATCCCGCGGTCGAGCAGGTCTACTACCCCGGGCTCAGCAACGACCCCGGGCACCAGGTGGCGACGGAGCAGATGGCCGCCGCGGGAGAGCCTCTTTACGGGGGCATGGTCTCCTTCACCGTCGAGTCCGAGGCCCGGGCCCTGTCGGTCTGCGAGAGAACCCAGCTGTTCTTCCTGGCGGAATCTCTTGGGGGCGTGGAATCCCTCATCGAGCATCCCGGACGTATGACCCACGCAAGCCTCGCGGGGTCCGGGATGGAAGTGAGCCCGGCGCTGATCCGCCTGTCGGTGGGGATCGAGCACCCGGACGACCTGATCGCCGACCTCGAGCGCGCTCTGTCTTAGCGGTGGACCGCGCCGCCTTCGACTGACGAGCGTCTATTTGGTGGGATCGGGTCCTTGGTGGGCCAGGAACTCGAGCAGGTCGGCGCGCGTTAGGACCCCCGATGGTTTGGAGCCTTCGGCGACGACGATCGCTTCGGCTCCCTTCGAAAGGTCCACCACCATCTCCTCGACCCCCGAAGTCGCCTGGATCACCGGGAGCGGTGGGTCCATCACCTCTACGACCTCGCGATCGATGGCGTCGCGGTCGCGGAAGACCCGATCGAGGAGGCTCCGCTCGTGGATGGAGCCGACGATCTCGGCGATGTCGTCGGGGCTCTCGCTCTTCGCGATGGGTATCTGCGAGATCCCATACGACTGCAGGATGTCGATGGCACGCCCCACGCTCTCGTGGCTGCCGACCGCGACGAGATCCGGGATGTCGGGTTCGATGCGACGCTTCGCGCTGAGGATCTCGCCGATCCTCGCTTGGGTCCCGGGACGGTCGATGAATCCGTTCTGCAACATCCACGCGTCGTTGAAGACCTTGGATAGGTAGCCGCGGCCCGAGTCGGGGATGATCACGACCATCACGTCATCGGGACCTAGGTCGCGTGCGACCTCGAGGGCGGCGCACATCGCCGTGCCGCCCGAACCCCCGACCAGCAAGCCCTCACGTCGTGTCACCCTCCGCGCCATCACGAACGAGTCGCGATCTGAAACGGTCACCCAGCGATCGACGATCGTGCGATCGAACGTGTCGGGCCAGAAGTCTTCGCCGATCCCCTCGACGAGATAAGGGCGGGGCTCGCTGCCGGTGTAGATGGACCCTTCAGGATCCCCGCCCACCACGACGACGTCCGGGTTCTGCTCCTTGAGGTAGCGACCGGTGCCGCTGATCGTTCCGCCGGTGCCGACGCCCGCTACGAAGTGAGTGATCTTGCCCTCCGTCTGCTTCCAGACCTCGGGCCCGGTTGTCTCGTAATGCGTCCGGGGGTTGTCGTCGTTGAAGTATTGGTTCGGCTGGAACGCTCCGGGGATCTGGGCGGTCAGGCGGTCCGCGACCCGATAGTAGGACTCGGGCGAATCCGGGGGCACGGCCGTGGGCGCGATGACGACCTCGGCTCCATACGCGCGGAGAAGCGAGATCTTCTCCTGGCTCATCTTGTCGGGCATGATGAAGATGCACTTGTAGCCCTTGATGGCGGCGGCGATCGCCAGTCCCACGCCCGTGTTGCCTGAGGTTGGTTCGATGATCGTGCCGCCCGGCTTGAGGGCCCCCGACCGCTCGGCCGCCTCGATCATCCGGATGCCGATCCGGTCCTTCACGCTGCCGCCCGGGTTCATGACCTCGACCTTTGCCAGCAAGGTGCACCCTAGGCCCGGTTCGATGCGGCTGAGCCTCAGCAGGGGTGTATTCCCGATGAGATCTATGAGAGAGTCGTGGACATCCATGCGCCCATCGTGGCCTACACGGCCGCATCGGGCAAGGGAGGTAAGCGGCCTCGGGTCGTGGGCTGCAACCGATCTGGACATCCCGGCGTCAAGTTAGGTGTCCCGGGCGTCGTCTCTATAGAGGAGAGAACGCCTATAGCATGGGTGCTTCGGATTGGGGAGGGCATGAGTACAGCAGAGATCAAAGCCAACGGAGAGATGATCTCCGAGCGTACCGGCTGGTGGCGCCCTGACTCCGCGGGCAAAAAGGCCCTCTTCGTAGCCGCCATCCTCGCTTTGCTACTACTTCTCGCCGGTGGCGCCGCCGCTTACGTCACCTATGACTACGGCCAGGAGTACGAGGGCCGGATCTTCCCCGGGACCACCGTCGCCGGCGTGGATCTTTCCGGGATGACGCAGGCTGAGGCCCTCGCCGAGGTCAAGGACACGATCGAGCCGCAGCTCACCCGCGAGATCTCGCTCACGTGGAAGAAGAAGACGTGGAACACCACTCCGCAGAAGCTGGGGGCCCGCAGCAACGCCAAGGCCGCCGTGGCCGCGGCCGTCGACGCGACCGCGAGCGCCTCGTTCATGGATCAGGCCCGGATGAAGCTGCTCGGCGAGGACATGGACTTCACGGAATCCGTTGCGATCACGAATCCGCGCAAGGGGGCCAGGGAGCTGGTCGCGTCGATCGCCAAGGAAGTGAACCTCGAGCCGGTGGACGCCGGCATCGACTACTCGACCGGATGGGTGGAGATCACCGAACACAGCGTGGGTTACGCCGTGCAGACCGACGAGATCGACAAGGCCCTGACCAAGACGCTGAAGCGTGGTTCGGGCAATGCCAACCTTGCACTGCCGGTCCAGACCCTTCAGCCCGACACCACATCGGATGAGTTCGATCAGGTGTTGCTGACCCGCATCGGCGAGAACAAGCTCTACCTCTACAACGACGGCGAGATCACTCATGAGTGGACCGTCGCCACGGGCCTGCCGGAGTACCCCACGCCCACCGGCCTGTGGGAGGTCACCGAGAAGCGCTACATGCCCACGTGGGTGAATCCCGATCCCACCGGATGGGGCGCCAGCATGCCTGCCTCTATCCCGCCGGGGCCGGGGAACCCACTCGGCCTTCGTGCGATCAACTGGTCCGCCCCTGCGATCCGCTTCCACGGCACCGACGCGATCTATTCGCTCGGATACAACGCGTCTCACGGCTGCGTGCGGATGGCCAACTCCGACGTGATCGAGCTCTACGACATGATCGATGTGGGGGTCCCGATCGTTTCCGTGCAGGCCGGAGCCAATAGGCCGCTCTATTCGGCCCCGGCGACCGACGACCCGACGGTCGTCGCCGACTCCGACTCCGACTCAGACTCCGATCCCGGCTCCGGCTCCGAAGGCGACGGCGAGAAGAAGGGCAACGGTTAACTGACCGACCACAGCCCCCGCCGGCCGCGGTTCGGCGAGGAGGACAGGGAGCTGTCCTACGGTTCTTACCTGCGAATCCCGGAGTTGCTTTCGTTACAGACCGCGCAATCCGATCCGCCCGCCCACGACGAGCTCCTGTTCATCATCGTCCACCAGGCTTACGAGCTCTGGTTCAAGCAGCTGCTGTTCGAGTTGGAATCGATCCGGAACCTGTTGCTTCGCGAAGAGGCGCATCCCGCTCGTCATTATCTAGAGCGCGTGCACACGATCGAGCGCGTTCTGGTCGAGCAGGTTGCAGTCATCGAGTCGATGTCTCCGCAGGACTTCCTCGAGTTCAGGACGCACCTGGCGCCGGCGAGCGGCTTCCAGAGCGTCCAGTTCCGCGAGGTCGAGTTCATCTCGGGCCTCAAGAACGCCGGCTACCTGAACCGGTTGGCGTCGAACGATGACGAGCGGACCCGCCTCGAACGCCGCCTCGAGGAACCCACGGTGTGGGATGCGTTCTGCGCGCTGCTCGAAGCGCGCGGGCTCCCGATG
>JACCXF010000274.1 GCA_013697295.1 Actinomycetota bacterium
AAGCGCGTCATCGAGAAGCGCTCCTCGAGCGCGCTCAGCGATTGCCCGTCCTCTCGGAAGAGCTCGTCGAGCAGGCTCCGACGTGTCGGATCGGCGATGGCCCTGAACACTGCGTCCATACCCCGGAGGATAGGTGACCCGTCGGTCACATGTCAAGCCACGGGATGACAGGGGAGCCGAGCACCGCCGTCAGGAATGCCCCACGGCGAGCGCGTGAGAGGCCGGGGTTGGCCCGGCCCTCGTCTATCCGCGCTCGGTCTAGATGTCGTAGTAGAGGTAGAACTCCCAGGGGTGGGGCCGGAGCCTCAGCTCGTCGACCTCGTGGACCCGCTTGTAGTCGATCCAGTGGCTGATGACGTCCTCGGTGAAGACCCCGCCTTCCAGCAGGAAGTCGTGATCCGCCTCGAGGGCATCGAGCGCTTCTTCGAGAGACGCCGGGACCTGGGGGACCTCCGCCAGCTCCTCCGGGGGCAACTCGTAAAGGTCCTTGTCGACGGGCTCGGGCGGCTCGGTCTTGTTGCGGATCCCGTCGAGGCCGGCCATGAGCATCGCAGGGAACGCGAGGTACGGGTTCGAAGACGGGTCCGGGCACCTGAACTCCATCCGCTTCGCCTTCGGCGACTTCGAATACAGCGGGATGCGTACGGCGGCCGAGCGGTTCCGCTGCGAGTAGACGAGGTTCACGGGGGCCTCGTAGCCGGGCACCAGGCGCTTGTACGAGTTGGTCGTCGGCGCGCAGAGGGCGAGCAATGCCGGGGCATGCTCCAGGATGCCCCCGATATACCAACGGGCGGTGTCGGACAGCTGCGCGTAACCGAGCTCGTCCCAGAACAGCGGCTCGTCCTCCTTCCACAACGACTGGTGCACGTGCATGCCTGAACCGTTGTCCTGGAAGATCGGCTTGGGCATGAACGTGATCGTCTTGTTGTGTCGAAGACCGATGTTCTTGATCACGTACTTGTAAAGCATCAGCCGATCGGCGATCTGGAGCAGCGGCGCAAAGCCCATGTCGATCTCGGCCTGGCCGGCCGTTCCGACCTCGTGGTGATGTACCTCGACGGGGATGCCGAGCTCGCGCAGCGTCAGCACCATCTCGGAACGAAGGTCCTGGTAGTGGTCCATCGGCGGGACCGGGAAGTAACCCTCCTTGTACCGAGGCTTGTAGCCGAGGTTCTTGCCACCTTCCTCGGCCCCCGAGTTCCACACGCCCTCCACCGCATCGATGTGGTAGTAGCCCTCGTGATGGTTCTGGTCGAAACGGATCGAGTCGAAGATGTAGAACTCGGCCTCGGGCCCGAAGTAAGCGACGTCGGCGATCCCCGTCCCCTTTAGGTACTCCTCCGCCTTGCGGGCGATGTAGCGAGGGTCGCGCGAGTAGTGCTCACCGGTCAGGGGGTCTTTCACGAAGGCATGGATCACGAGGGTGGGGTACTTGGCGAAGGGGTCCATGATCGCCGTGTCGGGGTCCGGGACGAGGATCATGTCCGACTCCTGGATCTCCTGGAAACCCCGGATCGAGGATCCGTCGAAGCCGAAGCCCTCCTCGAAGGCGTCTTCGGAGACCTCATCGAAGGGGATCGTGAAGTGCTGCATCAGTCCCGGAAGGTCCGAGAACCGGATGTCGAAGAATTTGGCACCGTTCTGCTCGCCAAGTTTGAGTACGTCGGATGGGCTAACCGCCATGCGTTCCTCCTTGAGCCACGTGGGCAGCTTGAGTCCAGATTGCGGTCACCATACGGGCGCGCCGTTTCTGAGGAGTTTCGATGGTGTTACGGACGCGTTACGAGGCGGATCTAGCCGTCGAGCCAGTCGTGGAGGCGGTCGGCCTCCTCGTCGTATGCGGCGGTGATCCCTTTGATGATGTGGCCCTCGACCTTCGAGCCGTAGATCGGGACCTTGACCTTCACGACCCCCCTCACCCGTCGTACCGCGCCGTCGCCGTCGGGCTCGATGTCGATCGTTCCCCGGGACTCGAGCAGCTCCTCGGCCACCTCCGGCAGGATCGTCCAGCTCCACCGCATCGAGTCGGGGTCCCAGTGCGCTTCCTCGATCCAGGCCGGCTCGGCGCCCCCCAAGAACTTGGCCGCCGCGCCCAGATCGATCCCCAGTACGCAGCGGATCCGGCGGATCACCGCGCCGTTGTTCGAGGCTTTCTGCGACAGCACCTCGCGCTCGCGCAGGGCCCCCACGTCCGATAGCGAGGCCTGGAACTTCTCGTCCAGCAGAGCATCGGCGACCGTCTCCGGGTCGGCGCGCAGGAGGTGGGCGATGTCGAAGTCCAAAGTGCGAGGAAGGATAGCCGAGCGCTCCGGGCGTGGAGCGGGGGGGACAAATCGGTTAAAGGGCGCATGCGGGCATACTTGTTGACTCAGGTAACGGACGGGGTTACCGTTAACTTCCAGCGAGAGCGGACATCGTTGGGCCGCCTACCGGGGGCAACCGGTGGCACGTTTTCACGCAACACCGGGACTGAACGGCTTTCTTAAGGGTATTTTCGATTCTTAAGCGCACCCTTAGTGCGCATGTGTGGGGAGGACCACGTAGTGGCTCGCGCTCGCTGGACGGCAATCCTGTTGACACTCGTGTTGAGCGCGTCCCTGTTCGCGCTTCCCGCCCTCGGGGCTCCGAAAGCCTCCGATCTGGGTGGCGGCGCGCAGAAGGCCGGCAAGGCCGGTGGCGCCCCCGGCCACAACAAGGATCAGACGAGTCCCGATGATCAGTCGCCCGGCGACGAAGAAGAGGCAGAGCCCTCTCCGTCGCCACAACCCTCCGCATCGCCGTCCGCTCCCCCGAAGGGTCCCACGGGCACCGAGGGCCAGGGTCCCGGGGACCGGGGTTCAAGGTCGCAGGATGAAGTCGACTCGGCCGAAGCCGTACTGCTGACGACCTCCATCTCGGCGTTACCATCGACGATCCTGGTGGGCGAGGCCAGCCAGGTCGTCGCCCACGTCGCGAACACAGGCGACTCCACAGCATCCAATCTGACGGTCGACATCTCCGTCCCGTCTCAGCTCGACATCACGGACGCGGGCCCCGAACCGTTCGAGTCCGTGAGTGGCGGCGACACGATCCGATTCCATCTCGGTTCACTACCGGCGGGCGAGTCGGCGGAAGCATGGCTCGACCTCGAGGGGGCCCATCAGACCTCTCCCTCGGGCGCGACGGTAGCGGCGACGGCAACCTCCGGAGAGATCGTCAGCAGCGCCTCGGCTCGGATCGTCGTTGGCGGCTCGACCGGCAACGAGAACCTTGCGCTGACCACCAGCTCGAACCGTCTCCTCGTTCAGCTCGGTCAGCTCGTCAATTACTCCATCACGGTGACCAACGTCGGAGACACCACCCTCCACGACGTCGTCGTGGTCGACCGGCTCCCGGCCGAGATCCGTTATCATTCGGTCGCTTTCACGCCGGTGGTTGATGCCGTTCAGGTCGGTGAGTCGGGCGGTAAGCAGGACATCGTGTGGGTTAAGGACTCGCTGCGGCCCGGTCGATCGATCACCGTTACGTGGACGGGTCGCGCGGCCAGTCTCGGCGATTTCGCTGCGATCAACAGCGTCACTGTCAAGGCCGATGAGGTACGCCCGGTCAACGGGGAACGAACGACCTATCTCGGCACGGCTGCGGTGAGCAGCACGAGCAACCCCACCTTCGATCCGATAGTCAAGGCGCGCAGGATCGAGCGGACCATCACGAAACCGGTCGGTGGCGATGGGACGCAGGGATCACTCCTTCCCATCACCGGCCTCGAGAACCCGACTCCTCTCGTTGTCGCCCTCGTGCTGATCGCGCTCGGCGGTCTGGTGCTGTGGTCGCGACGGTGGCAGGAGCCAAGCAGGAAGTGGACCGCGATCGCTTTGGCCCTGGTGCTGACGGCGTCCGCCGCTTGCGTCGATGGCGATCCGAACGCGACGGCAACCAAGCCCGATGCCGGCCAGTCCGAGAACGAACCCAAGAAGGACAAGAAGAAGAAGGAAGAGGTCAGAGGCCGCCGCATCCAGAAGAACGGGAATAAGAACGGTAACGGGAACGGCAATGGCGACGGGGGCCAGACCGGCGCAGAGCCGGGCGGCGACCCCTCGAGCGACCCCGTCGCTCCCTCTTTGCCTCCGGCCACCGGACCGGTGGTCGCCGCCCCCGTCCCTACGACGCCGATCCCGACCGAGCAGGTGACGGTCACGCGCCGCGTCGTGACGACCGTAGGACTGGGTGACCTGCCGATCGACGTGCTGGGCGCGCGTCCCTCCGACAACCAGATGTCCTACACCTGGAACGAGGCAGCGGGCAAGATCACCCGGGCCACGTCGTCCGTCGGCTTCACGAAGGGCGCGACCGTCGAGCTCATGACCGAGCTCGGCTTCGGCGGCGACCAGATCGACGTCACGGTCGTGGTGCGCAACTTGTCGCGGAACCGCCGCCTGGCAGTGAATGGGAACCTGATTCACGACGTGTCGGGTTCGTCGGGTTCGATCGCTTCGTTCTCGGCGCCGGTCGATACGGTGCTTGCTCCTGGGGGCGAGGTCTCGGCGCGTTTCACCTATCTATTGCCTTCCGGCGACTACGACGCGACCGCGCGCTTCCAGCCGAACTAGCCTTCCGGGCTGACTAGCGCGGCCCGCGAGGTCTAAGCTGATTCCCAACAGTTTCCAGTCGACAAGAGGAAGAGGTTGGTTTCGGGTGGAGGGTGGGCTTAGCGGCAACGCGTCGAAGCTCGAGCGCGCCCTTACCGACCTCCGTGGCGTTCGCGGCGCACGCGTGGACGTCGACGAGGGCGAGGTCAAGGCCGTCCGCGTCCTCGTCGTCCCAGAGCGCGATGACGAACGCACGGAACGCGACGTCCGACGACTTGCGTTCTCAACGCTGGGCCGCCCCCTCGAACCCGATCGCATCCAGGTGCTGAGCGCGACCGAGGTGGGTGACGCGCCGGAGGTTCACCCGTTGCAGCGTCGCAAGCTGTCCTCCCTCACTATCGAGAGGACGGGTAACCGGTTCAGCGTGCGCATCACGCTCGAGCTAGGCGGCGACGTTCTGGTGGGCGAGAGCGAGGGGCCCGCCGTGAGTCGCTTCGAACAACGCGTCGTGGCCCGCGCCACCCTCGAAGGTGTGGGTGAGCTGCTGGACTTCACGACCGAGCTCGAATCCGTGGAGTTCCTGCAGGTCGGCGATTCCGAGGTTTCGATCGTGGCGTTGAGCACGCCCCACGGATATCTGACCGGTTCCGCCATGGTGAAGCTCGATCGTTACGAGGCGATCGCCCGCGCCACGCTCGACGCATTGAACCGCTTCACGATAGGTCGGGGAGACCGGGACCCGGTTTAGTGCACGAGGCCGCGTCGGAAGGCTTCGGCGACCGCCTCCGTGCGATCCCGCACGTCGAGCTTCTTGTAGATGTTCTTGAGATACGTCTTGACCGTTTCTTCGGAGACGTGGATGTGCTCGGCGACGCCACGAGTCGCGTTGCCGTCGGCGAGCTCCTGAAGGACGGTCAGCTCGCGGTCGGTCAGAGCGTGTTGATCGCGCCCGCCGATGCGCCCGAAGACTCCCTCGGTCACGTTCGGGTCGAGAACCGCTCGTCCCTCGGCGACGTCGTGGATCGCCTGGATCACCGATTGACGCGACGAGCCTTTCGACAGGTAGCCGTCGGCCCCCGCCTTAACCGCCTCGGCGACGGTTCCCGGGTCGGTGAACATCGTCAGCACTAGGACCTTGGTGTCGGGGGCCGCTTTCTTTATCTGCTTGGTGGCCTCGACGCCGTTGATGCCGGCCCCGAGGTTCACGTCCATCAGGACGACGTCGACCGACTTCTCCTGCACGGTTGCCACCGCCGCGTCGCCGTTGTCCACAATCGCGGCCAGCTCGAGGTCATCAGTCATCGAGAGCATCGCCTCGAGGCCCTGCGACACGAGCGTGTGATCTTCGGCGATCAGGATCTTCAGAGTCACTGGCTCACTCCACCTGGAAGGATCGCTTCGATTCGGGTGGCCTTGCCGGGCGCACTGGTCACCACGATACGCCCTCCGACTCGCGCGGCCCGTTCCTTCATCAACCGCATGCCGACGTGGTCTTCACCAACTTCATCTTCGGGATCGAAGCCGGGTCCGTCGTCTGCGACGACGATGTGGAACTGACCGTCTCCGTCCTCGATCTCAACGGTGACTCTACTGCCTTGGGCATGCTTCATGGCGTTTATGAGGCTCTCCTGAAGTATCTGGAAGGCCGCGAGGGCAACGGGGATCGGGGGTTCGTGCGCGACGTCCCCCTTGATCACGACCTGCGCCGCCCACACCGTCGATACCTGGTCGGCGAACTTCGTGATCGTTTCGAGAAGCCCACCCTCTTCGATGGACGATCGTCGCAGGTCGACGAGCGATGCGCGGAGGTCCTTGATCGCGCCCTCGACAGCATCTCGCGCGCCGACGATCGCCTCAGCGGCTAGATCGTCGCGACCGGTGCCGAGAAACTCCTCGGCATTCCCGATCCCGTAAGTAGCCGCCGCAAGAAGCTGAAGACTGGAATCGTGGATGTCTTCCGCGATCCGCTTGCGTTCGTTCTCGCGTTCCTCGAAGACTTTTTCGGTCGCCAATAGCAGGGCTTCCTGCTGCTTTTGCACGCG
>JACCXF010000168.1 GCA_013697295.1 Actinomycetota bacterium
CACAAGTGGTGGAACGGTTCGGCGTGGGGACCTTCCCTAACTGGGTGGGAGCGGATGGGCGGAGTCTGCACGAGTCCGCCGAGGGTGGTGTCGTGGGGGCCCAACCGGCTCGACGTATTCGTAACCGGCACCGATCGCGCGCTGTATCACAAGTGGTGGGACGGCTCCGCGTGGGGTCCTTCGTTAACGGGCTACGAGCGTCAAGGCGGGGTCGTTATTGATTTCTAGTGGTTTCCCTCCTACAACCAGATACTTCCTGCGACTTTTCTGGGTGCCCCCTGGATTGCGCGCCGCAACGGTGCCAAAGCTGAAGAACCGCGACACCGCGGCCGCTAGCGGGGAACGAGGGTGAGGAAGTCTTCGAGCCGAGCTGACGCCGGAGTGATCACATTGCTGGCCATCTCCCAGATCTTGGGGATCCTCGTTTCGAGCATCACGGTGGTGGAGTTCGTCTACCGGACCGACATCCTCAAGGGGGCCAGTCCTCTGCAGAAGCTCGAGCGGAACGCGGCGATGATCAGCCTCCCCAACTGGGAGAGGGGGAACGATGACCCGGGATCGCCGGAGGGATCGCAGGAGCCGGGCACGGGGATATCGGCACCGGTAAACCTTCAGGTAACCGGCGACTGCGCGACGGGCTTCACGCTCTCGTGGGAGTCCCCGCCCGAGCCGGTGACCGGCTACAGGATCGTCCGGGATGGAAGCGAGCAGCTGGGGGAGGTCGGCAGCGAGGCCCTATCGGTGCCTCTGACGCCCGAACCTGACCCGCACGAGTACTCGGTGGTCGCGCTGAACCCGCCGGAGGAGTCTCCGCTGGCGGGTCCTGTTCAGGTAACAGGTTGCCCGAGCGCGGCCGGATAGTCGACGACGAGAGCCGCATCCCGGCGGTCTCTGTTGTGATTCGTCGCGTCCAGCCGCTCGCCTTCCGGGGGAGTCAAGTCTGCGACTACCAGGTTGTCATGTTTCGGTCGTCCGAAAACCTTCTGCTCGCCGTTTCGGCGGAGCATCCATTCGATCTGTCCTGAGCGCACCTACGTAGACACCCATGAGGATCAGGGCGGAGCCGATGACGAACGCACCAGTGACAGTTTCGTCCAACAACCAAGCGGAGAGCATGATGGCAACAAGGGGGATGAGCACGTACTCGTACGATGCCGCGCTCGCCGTCCATCTATCAAGGATGAACAGGTAGAGCGCGAACACGCCGATCGATCCGATGATGACCAGGTAGATCTGAGCGGCCCATGTTGTTCCGGTGCGGAACTGAACGAATGACTCGTTGAACATAGGCATAAGGAGGAGCAGGATCGTGGTTCCGACCCCCATGCCGATCGCGTTCATGGCGGCCGGGTGGACCCTTGGGTATGTCTTGACTATTATCGCCCCCTCAGCCGCACACGCTGCCCCTGCGATGATGGCAAGTAGCGACGGCGCAGACACGTCTGCACTTAACCCATCGCGGAAGATCACGGCCGTACCCGGGATGACTAGTAGGGCTCCGATGAGGGCATCCCAGCGGAACCGTTCCAGTCCGTGGGCGATCGCGAACAGGAGTGTGAGTAGTGGCACCGTCGCGAGAAAGATGCCTGCGAGCCCAGCCGGCGCGTCTACCAACCCCCAATAGACGAATCCGAAGAATCCGCCGAACGATAAGGCGCCATAGAGCACCGCGCCAAGGAGCGCGCGTCCTCGTGGGAAGGGGGAGCGGAGCACTCTCGCGATGACTGCAAAGATGAGGGTTGCGAAAAAAAAGCGAGCGGCCGCCGCCCAGAGCGGGCCAAGGTTCGGCTCGCGAAGGACGTACTTGACCCCGACTACGTTTCCGCCCGCCGCGACCACCAGGGCGACGAACGCCCCAAGGGTCAACCGATCGGTCCCTCCTCTAGTCAACCGGCGCTACCTTCGGAGAGCGGTTCACGACTTCAACGAAGGAGGTTTTCGCTTGAGCAGGTTGAACGTCCATTCCATCGGAGTCTTCCACAGCCAGGTGAGATACGGGGCCTCGATCCATGCTGCCGGTGAGGTAGCGGCCTTTGATACCCGAGCGAATCGGCCGGGCTGAGATTTGTCCTGTTTGTGCCACACCGTGCGCGGAGCATTCGCTTTGTCGCGTGCCGCATCCTCGAACGTGTTCTTGTCCGTTCCCTCGCTGCCGCTGTCGCGTCTTGGTAGGTGCGAACTTGATAACCTCGTTGCAGCAATCAGGTCGGCCACCCGCCTACATGACGAGCGGAGGCGGCGTCATCGTGACCGGGCGCCGACAACAGCGGATCCACGGTTTTCGATTCGTGGGGAGCTTTCGTCGACTCAGTCCACCTCGCCCTGAGAGAGCCGGAACCGGAGGAGGTTCGGAATGTTGACGAAGCTCGGTGCCCACCTCAGGGCGAACGTGATCGGCTACCTAGCGTTGTTCGTCGCGCTCAGCGGCACCGCGTGGGCTGCCGCGAATGTCGGAAGCAGGCAGGTCATCGACAACTCACTGCGAAGCGTCGACTTGAAGGACGATGCGGCGGTCAAGAGTGCCGACGTGATCGACGATACGCAATCGAACGGTGGGCTTCGATCGACCGATCTCGCGAACGACGAGGTCAGGGCGGACGACATCGCCGAGGATTCCGTGGGCTTCAGCGAACTCGCTGCCGGGGCTTTCAACGCAGACATCGCGGAGCAGGGAGACGTCTTCGGCATCCCCAACGATGGCATACAGGGTTTCGAGGTGCAGGACGGGACGCTCGGCGGGAACGACATTGATGAGACGACTCTTGCGGGCGTGGTGAAGGGCCGCGGTGACGCCTCCTGCTGCTCCATCCGCGGGGGAATCCTTCATACAGAGCTTCCCTACAACGCTGGCGACGCCGCGACCTTCCTCGACATGGGGAACTTCGAGTTGCGCAGCACGCCGGCGGGAAATGCCGACAGGTTCAATATCTGCAACCCAGCCGGCGTGAATTTCGGCGCCTCGTACACCGTCTATACGGGGGGCACATCCTCGAGCTCCACCGACACCCGTGCGCGCGCGGGGTTTCCCACCCGAGGCACCTGTCAGACCATCGACGTCAACGGCGCCGATACTTCAGGATCGGGAGACTTCGAGATGTGGATCCTGGAGCGCGCGTGGGAGGGGATGCATGTTCAGGGAGCCTCCTTCGGCACCGCCACCGGTTTCACCATCTTCGCTATCAGCCTGCACTGATCCTGAATCGCGTTTCCTCCTCAGGCGATCGGCGCGGCTTGCAGCCCACAAACCTGGGGCTCTTGTCTCGAACGCATATAGCCTTCCTGCCGGCGTCGTCGAGTACGAGACGTCGACATCACTGCCGCGAGTTTGTGCTGTTCTGGGCGGATCCGGAACGCGGTCCCCCCGTTTCGGCACTACCTTTCCATCGCCGCGCTGGTGCCGACCCCTTGGCCCACCATCCAGAAAGGGCTTTAGGAAAGTTTAGGCCGATCTTGGGAGATCCTTCCTGTTCTTTCCTTGGATGATGACGTAGCGTGAACATTTCGCTGCGTAACGCAGTCGTAGACCTTCTGAACATGCGAAAGGACGTTGTGAGCACGAGGCCATACTTTCGCTATTCACTGGCAGCTACCGCCTGGACCGCCGGCCTTCCGGCGGCGGCGCTTTTCGTCGCGTTCGCCATCCTTCGGCCGTCTCCGTCAGCGCTGGTCTCCGCAGGCATCGCCGCCGCTGCATTCCTGATCGCCAGCGCGATCGGAGCGTGGGGTTGGGCGCGCTTCCACGCGTCGGCCCGGCTTACCTTTCCCGAGCTAATGATCTGGGCGTGGGCGAAGCGCTCTTGGGCCGAGCGCAGCTTGGCGCGCGGGGCGAGCCTCCTCGGTGTCGACGAGCGTGGGTTCTTGTCGACACCGGCCAGCAGCTCCCTCAGCGCGCAGCGTCAGCTGCGTGCGTTGCGCCGGCTCAATATAGCGCTTGAGCGGAAGGATCCCTACACGCACGGTCACTCGTCGCGGGTCGAGCGGTACTGCACGCGGATCGCGGCCGACCTCGGTCTCGATCAAGATCGACTCTCCAAACTTCGACGCGCCTCCGTGCTGCACGACGTCGGCAAGATGCGAGTGCCCGACCGGATCCTGCGAAAGGCCGGGGTGCTGACGCCCGACGAGCGGGCGGTGGTCGAGGAGCACGTAGTGCTCGGCGCTCGCCTGGTCTCGCGGCTTGGGTCCGCCGAAGTTACGGACGCGGTCCTGCATCACCATGAGCGGTGGGATGGGCGGGGCTACCCGCACGGGCTCGTCGGCGAGCGGATTCCGCTCTATGCGCGCATCATCGCAGTCGTCGATGCGTACGACGCGATGACCTCGACTCGCCCCTACCGGACCGGCCTCAGCAGCGCTCGAGCCGTCGAGATCCTATGGGAGGAGGCCGGCCGTCAGTTTGACGCCGAGGTTGTCAAGCACTTCGTTCGGGCTATCGAGGCGCGCGCCCCCGTGGCCGCACTCGCACCGTTCGCTATCGGGTTGCACCACCTGGTGCGCGAGGCGAGCCGCCTCTTCCGGCAGCCGGCGACCGCCGGGGTGGCACCCGCCGCCGGGGCGATGGTTGCCGTCACCCTCGTCGTCGGCACGCTGCTGCCGGCCGGTCCGGCAGCTCTCGATCCCCATTCGTCCGCACAAGCGCAAACACCCGGGTCCTCTGGTTCGGTGACCGCTATGTACGCACCCGGGAACGCGCCGGTCGAACGCGCCAAGCCGTTGCAAGAGCACGAAGGGACTCGCGCCGAATCCGAAGCCGACGAGCCCAAGGCCGACCATGGCCGCAAGCTAGGAGTCGACGACGACCAGGGCGACGAGGCTGGCAACGACGACCAGGGCGATGACTCGGACGACCAGGGCGAGGACTCGGACGACCAGGGCGA
>JACCXF010000302.1 GCA_013697295.1 Actinomycetota bacterium
ACTATCGAATGACCGCGCAACTGCGACAGAAAGCTCGTCCCGGGGCCCCGGATATCGAACACGATCTCGAGAGTCGATGCCCATCCCCCCCGCTTATGCACGCGGTAGACCGAGAAGGGTCGGCGCAGGATGTGCGAACGATCCTCGCCACACCTGATGTTCACGAACTGACCGGGCCGCACTTTGGCCCCGATATCAGGGGCCACGATGGTGAGGGAGTGGTAATGCTCTCCATACTTCTTGTGTGAGAGAACCTCGCCCTTCGAGATGAGCATCAATCGATCTTCCCAGGTATGAGTCGAGCCCGAGCCGTTGCCTCGAGGAAGCTCTGAAGAGAGCGGACGCCTACACCCTCGCCCATGAGCGCCTCGATCGCCTGGACGGCCGCCGCCATACCGGCCATCGTCGTACACAATGGCACTCCCGCCGCCACCGCCGCCGTCCGGATGAAGTAGCCGTCCGTCCGCGCCCCCCTACCGAAGGGCGTGTTGAACACGATCTCGATCTCGCCTTTTGAGATGCGTTGAGCTACGTCGAGCCCTGCTTCGGCGCGCTCACCGGACACCTTCCCTACGATCTGGACCTCCACGCCCGCGCGGCGAAGAACCTGCGCAGTGCCTCGGGTGGCCAGAAGCTGGAAACCAAGATCGGCCAGCCGCTTCGCCGGGAAGATGACGGAGCGCTTGTCGGGGTTCGAAACGGAAAGAAAGACGGAGCCCTTGATGGGAAGCCGGATCCCGGCGGCTATCTCTGCCTTCGCGTAGGCCAAGCCGAAGTTGGAATCGATGCCCATGACTTCGCCGGTCGAGCGCATCTCCGGCCCCAATATCGTGTCGACGCCGGGAAAACGCTCGAATGGCAGCACGGCCTCTTTCACGGCCACGTGTTCCAGCCCGTCGTGGCCCACGTCCCGCTCCGGTACCAACCCTTCGGCTCGGAGTTCGGACAGCGAGGCTCCAGCCATCACGCGCGCGGCGATCTTCGCCAACGGGACGCCCGTAGCTTTGGACACGAACGGCACCGTGCGCGAGGCGCGCGGATTCGCTTCAAGAACGTAGACCTCATCACCTCGCACGGCGAACTGGATATTGATGAGCCCAAGAACGCCCAGGCCCTCCGCCAGTGCGCGCGTGTAACTGATGATTCTCTGGATCTGATCCTCGCCGAGCGTGAAGGGCGGCAGCGCGCACGCGGAGTCACCGGAATGGATGCCAGCCTCTTGGATGTGTTCGAGAACCCCCCCGGTATACATCTCGCGTCCATCGAAGACGGCATCGCAGTCAACCTCGATGGCTCCCTCCAGGAACCGGTCGATCAACACTGGGTGGGACGGCGAGACGCTGGCAGCAGAGGACATGTATCGCTCGAGCGACGATTCCTCGTAGACGATCTCCATCGCCCGACCGCCCAGCACGTAGCTCGGTCGCACCAACACCGGATACCCGATCGAGTTTGCGACCGCTCGCGCCTCCGCGACCGACCGCGCCATGCCGTTTGGGGGATGGGGAAGAGCGAGATCCGCCAGTAACGCCCCGAACCGCTCGCGATCCTCGGCGCGGTCGATCGCCTCCGGTTGCGTTCCAAGGATCGGCACCCCGGCCTCCTCGAGCGCGCGGGCGAGCTTGAGGGGAGTCTGTCCACCGAGCTGCACCAGCACGCCTCCGGGACGCTCGGCATCGACGACGTTGAGCACATCCTCGAGGGTGAGCGGCTCGAAATAGAGGCGGTCCGACGTGTCGTAATCCGTGGACACGGTCTCGGGGTTGCAATTGACCATGATGGTCTCGAAGCCTGCCTCACCGAGCGCGAACGCCGCGTGCACGCAACAGTAATCGAACTCGATCCCCTGCCCGATGCGATTCGGTCCCGAACCAAGGATCATCACCTTGGGGCGGTCACTCGGCACGACCTCGTCTTCTTCTTCGTAGGTCGAGTAGTAGTAAGGAGTGTCGGCCTCGAACTCCGCTGCACACGTGTCAACCGTCTTGTATGTGGGGATCACGCCCAGCTCCAGCCGCCTCTGCCTGATCGCCATCTCGTCGCTGTGCAACAGCTCGGCGAGCTGCTTGTCGGAGAAACCCAGCCGTTTCGACTCGCGGAGATCGGCCTCGGCCGCCACCGTGAGCGAGCCGAGAGACTCCAGACGCCGCCGCTCGGCCGCCACCCGGGCGATCTGGCCGACGAACCATGGGTCGATCGAGGATCGCCGGGCCACCTCACTCGGATCCACGCCGGCGTAGAGCGCTCGCTCCATGAGATGAAGACGACCCTCTATCGGGATCGAGACGCGGTCGAGCAGTTCATCAACCGTCGCGTCGAAGCGCGGTCCGCCAAGCCCGTCGTGCCCAAGCTCGAGCGAGCGGAACCCCTTCTGCAGCGCTTCGACGAAGGTCCGGCCGATCGCCATCACCTCGCCTACCGACCTCATCTTCGTCCCCAGGATGGGGTCCGCACCCGGGAATTTCTCGAACGCCCACCGAGGGATCTTCACGACGACGTAGTCGATCGAAGGTTCGAACGACGCAGGGGTCTTCTTCGTGATGTCGTTGGTGATCTCGTCCAGCGTGTACCCCACCGCCAACTTGGCCGCGATCTTGGCTATCGGAAACCCGGTTGCCTTAGATGCCAGCGCCGAAGAGCGCGATACCCGTGGGTTCATCTCGATCACGACGCGCCGTCCGGTCTCCGGGTGGACGGCGAACTGAACGTTGGAACCCCCCGTCTCAACGCCGATCGCACGCATGACCCTCGCTCCGTCGTCGCGCATGCCCTGATACTCGACATCGGTCAGGGTCATCGCCGGCGCCACGGTTATCGAGTCTCCCGTGTGCACGCCCATCGGGTCGATGTTCTCGATGGAGCAGACGACGACCACGTTATCGTTGCGATCGCGCATCAACTCGAGCTCGAACTCCTTCCATCCGGCGATCGACTCCTCGACGAGGACCTCTCCGATGCTTGAGAGACGGACGCCTTCCGCCACGATGGGCTCGAGCTCTGCGCGGGAATGGACCACCCCCGATCCTCCCCCGCCGAGGACGTAGGAGGGGCGGATCACCACCGGGAAACCGAGGTCCTCGGCGACCTGAACGGCCCCCTCGACCGAATATGCGAATGCGGAGCGAGGCAGATCCATGCCCGCTTCCGTCATGACGTCCTTGAAGACACGCCGGTCTTCGGCTCGCCTGATCGTCTCCGGGTCCGCGCCGATCAGCTCGACGCCGTAGCTCTCGAAGATTCCAGACGTGGCGAGGTCCATCGCCACGTTGAGACCGGTCTGCCCACCCAGCGTGGGGAGGCACGCGTCCGGGCGCTCGCGTTCGATGATCTTGGCGACGTACTCGGGAGTGATCGGCTCGACATAGGTTGCGTCGGCGAACTCGGGATCCGTCATGATCGTCGCCGGATTCGAGTTGACCAGCACCACCCGATAGCCCTCGGCTTGAAGGATCTTGCAGGCCTGGACCCCCGAGTAGTCGAACTCGCACGCCTGACCGATCACGATCGGCCCGGATCCGATCACGAGGATCTTCTCGAGGTCCCTCCGTGCGGGCACCTAGTTCCTCTCCTCGGAGCGCTCTTCGTAGGACACGATGGCCTTCGGTTCGTCGTAAGCAACGATCTCGACGCGATTCCCCGCCGGATCGCGCGTGTAACACCGGTGCCTCCCCGGGATCGCCGATGCTTGCTCTATGTGGCTCCCCGCCACCCGCAGCCCCTCAACCAGTCCGGCGAAGTCATCAACGACCACGGCGAAGTGAGCGGAGCGTGGAGGATTGTGCGGATCTACCGTTACGTGGACCTCCTGGGCGCCAGCGCGGAACCAACCCCCACCGGACCGTGTCCCCTCAGGCTTCTCGATCCGGTCGAGGTTCAGGCAGCGCACGTACCAGTCGAGCACTTCATCGAGGAGTTCCTCTGGAGCCGTGATGGCCACGTGATCGAAACCGACGACGCCTGAGCCCATTACCGGCGCGGAGCTCCTTTGTCTTCTGCTCTGCGACGCTCGCGCGCTCTCTTCTTGCGCTGACGATCTTTCTTCCAGCGCGTTCTACGTCTATCCCCTCGTCCCATTTCTCCTCCTTATCCGACCGCGGCGCTGCGGCCATCTGCTTCTGCGGACTTCGATCTCTGCGGCTCGAACGTGGCGATGAGCCGCCGGAACTCGTCAAACAGGTAGCGCGAGTCGTGGGGGCCCGGCCCCGACTCCGGGTGATACTGCACGCTGAATGCGCTGCCGGGCACCTCGAGACCCTCTACCGTCCCATCGTTCAGATTCACGTGGGTCAGCCGGGCCCCTGTGCTCGCGAGAGACGCAGGATCAACGGCGAACCCGTGGTTCTGACACGTGATCTCGATGCGATCGTGATCGAGACGCTTCACGGGATGGTTCCCCCCGCGGTGGCCGAAGGGAAGCTTGAACGTTCGAGCACCGAGTGCGAGGGCCAGGATCTGGTGGCCCAGGCAGATGCCGAACACCGGCATGCGGCCCACGAGCGCACTAACCGTCCCGATCGCATAGTCCACCGGCTCGGGATCACCGGGCCCATTCGAGAGAAAGACACCACCGTAGTCGCCCGAAAGGATCTCTTCTGGCGATGTCGACGCCGGCATCACAGTGACGTCGAAGCCTCCGGCCACCAGCAGGTCCAGGATGTTGCGTTTGATCCCGAGGTCCAACGCAGCGATGGGTACCCGCTCGCCGGGCGGTGGGCCCAGAAGCGACCTCGTTGCCGTAGCCCACTCGGCGCCGGCCGCGTAACCGCCCTCCGCCCGCTCGTGGAGCTCCTCCACCCCCCACGCATATGGCCGCGACGCGGATACCTCCGCTACGAGATCGCGGCTTTCGTAGCGGGGAGACGATCGCGCTCTCTCGATGAGCTCGTCCGCGTCGTCCATCTGGGTCGAAAGCGCGGCCCTCATGGCTCCCCTACTTCGGATATGACGCGTGAGCCGGCGAGTGTCAACCCCTTCGATGCCGGGCACTCCATGAGCGAAGAGATACTCACCGAGTGAACGCTCCGCTCGCCACGACGACGGTCGCTCGACACGATCGCGGACGACGAATCCGGCGGCCCATGGTCGCCGGGACTGGTCGTCTTCCGAATTCGTTCCGGTATTGCCGATCTGGGCCGCGGTCATCGTGACTATCTGCCCGTGATACGAGGGGTCCGTCAAGACCTCCTGGTAGCCGGTCATCGAAGTGTTGAAACAAAGCTCACCCGTGATCGTGGCGTCCGCGCCGAAGGCGGTGCCTCGGAAGATCGTGCCGTCCTCAAGGGCGAGTAGGGCGGTGGTCACACGAGTTCCCCAGCGAGGACGACGCCATCTCTGACCGTAAGCCGCCCCGCAAAGAAGGTGTGGAGTACGCGCCCGCGCAACTTGCGCCCGACGAAGGGAGTGTTCTTGCATAGCGATCGCAGTCGGGCAGGATCGACGGTCCACTCCCCATCTGGGTCGAACACCACGACATGAGCCGGATCACCCGACGTGAGTGGTCCGCCCTGGGGCAGCCCGAGGATGCGCGACGGCCCCACCGAAAGTAGCTCGATCGCTCGCGTCAACGAGATGTGACCGGGATGCACCAGCTCGGTCAACGTGAGGGCGAGAGAGGTCTCCAAGCCGACCATGCCCGGGGGCGCGTATTGGAACTCGACGTCCTTCTCTTCGAGCGCGTGAGGTGCGTGGTCGGTAGCGATCGCATCGATCGTTCCGTCGGCGAGGGCCCCGACGATCGCCGCTCTGTCTTCCTCCGTGCGAAGCGGCGGATTGACTTTGGCGTTCGGGTCATAGCTCTCGAGCTCCGCGTCGGTGAGGGAGAAGTGATGGGGGGTGGCCTCAGCCGTGACGCGCACGCCCTCGGCTCTCGCCCGGCGAACGATCTCCGCCGTTCCCGCCGTAGAGATATGAAGGAGATGGAGGCGGCACCCGGTCAACTTCGCAAGTGCGATGTCGCGCGCAGCCATGAGCTCTTCCGCCTCGGAGGGGATCCCGCGCATCCCGAGCGCCATCGAACGTTCCCCTTCATGCATCATCCCCCCGGCGGCGAGGGCCTCATCCTCGCAATGCTCCGCATAGATCGCGTCGAAGGTGACCAGATACTCCATCACGCGTCGCGCGAACAAGGAGTTCTGCACGCCGTGGCCGTCATCTGTGAACAGACGGACGCGCGCGACCGACCGAACCATCTCGCCGATATCGGCCATCTTCTCGCCGCGTTGCCCCTTCGACAGAGCTCCGGCCGCTACGACCTCAACAAGCCCCGCCTCCCGGCCCAGCGCCCAAACCTTCTCGACGATCGCCGCTGAATCCGCTATCGGATCGGTATTGGGCATGGTGCAGATCGCCGTGTAGCCGCCGGCGGCTGCTGCTGCCGAAGCGGAGGCGATGGTCTCTTCGTCCTCGCGCCCCGGCTCACGAACGTGCGTGTGGAGGTCAACCAGGCCGGGAGCAACGACGGCCCCCGCTACATCGATCACCTCGGCTCCTGCCTCGTCGAGGGTCGCGCCGGTCGAAGCAACCACTCCTTCCTCGATCAACAGGTCCCTTCGCTCGTCGACCCCAGAAGCCGGATCGATCACGCGTCCACCCCTCAGCAGGTAGCGACTCATTCGAAAACCTCCCCATCCTCGGAGCGACCACCGAGCATGAGGTACAGCAGACTCATGCGGACGGCCAGCCCGTTCGCCACCTGGTCAAGAATGATCGAGCGCGGTGACTCGGATACATCCGCCCCTATCTCCACCCCGCGGTTCATGGGACCTGGGTGCATGACCAAGACCTCGGGTTTCATGCGTGCAAGCCTGCGAGAGTCGAGCCCCCACAGCGCGGCATACTCGCGCAGACTCGGGAACAGTTGCTCAGACTGGCGCTCCTTCTGAACCCGCAGCAAATAACAGACGTCGATCTCCTCGAGGACCTCGTCGAGGTCGTAACCGATACGAGCACCCCACGTCGCCGCCTGCGGCGGGATCAGAGTCGGCGGCCCGATCAGAATGACATCGGCCCCCATCGTCACGAGACCCTTCACATTCGACCGAGCGACGCGCGAATGCAAGACATCTCCAACGATCGCCACCTTGAGCCCTTCCAGGTCCTTGAAGTGCTCGCGCATCGAGTACAGGTCGAGCAAGGCCTGCGTGGGATGCTCGTGCTGACCGTCTCCGGCGTTCAGAACGCTCGCCTTGACCCATTGAGAGAGCTGGTGCGGAGCGCCGGACGAACCGTGACGGACGATTATGGCGTCCACCCCCATCGCCTCGAGCGTCCAGGCTGTGTCCTTGAAGGATTCTCCTTTGGCTACCGAGGACTTGGAGTCGGCCGAGAAGTTGATGACATCGGCGCTCAAGCGTTTGGCGGCTAGCTCGAACGAGATGCGCGTCCGGGTGGATGCCTCGTAGAAGAGATTGCACACCGTCCGCCCCCGCAGCGTGGGCAGCTTCTTGATCGGCCGGTCGGTCACACTGCGCAGCGATTCCGCGGTGTCGAGGATTGTGACGATGTCGGCCGAGCTGAGTTGATCCATGGACAGCAGGTGTTTCATCATGGCCTGTACTCCCCTATCAAGACGGCATCCTCGCCGTCGATCTCCTGAAGGTGGACCTTGACGATTTCGCTCGCCGCAGTCGGAAGATTCTTCCCGACGTGGTCGGCGCGGATCGGAAGTTCTCGGTGTCCCCGGTCGACCAGCACCGCCAGTCGGATCGCTCGCGGACGACCCAGATCGAGGACCGCGTCGAAGGCCGCGCGGATCGTGCGCCCCGTGTAGAGCACGTCATCGACCAGGACGACGTTGCGGCCGTCGAGGTCGGCTGGAACCGTGGTGGCCTCGAGATTGCGGGGCCCCCGAAGGGCGACGTCATCGCGATAGAGCGTCACATCCAGAGCTCCCGAAGGGACGTCCGCTCCCTCGAAATCGGCGATCGAGGCCGCGATGCGATCCGCCAGGGGCGCTCCGCGCGTCCGGATGCCGACGATCACGAGGTCGTCCGTCCCCTTGTTCCGCTCGACGATCTCGTGAGAGATCCGTACGAGGGCCCGCCGGACGTCATCGGGCTCCAGAAGACGGGATTTCACCACGAACTCCCTCTTCTGGGCGGGGGCATTGCCCATCAAAAAACGCTCCCCGCAAGGGAAGCGTCGGCGTATGGGTATGGCAAGTAAGTCCACCCCTTTCCGGCCTCGCAGGGCCGATTTAAAGGTCTTTGAGTGCACCCTACCGCGCGCGGCCGATATCCCTCAAGGACCAGCCGCTAGTTCGCCTGCCGGCTCTCGACGATCCGACCCAGCAGCCCGTTCACGAAACGACCCGAATCGTCGGTGGATAACTCCTTCACGAGCTCCACCGCCTCGTTGATGGCCACCGGGACCGGGATGTCGTCGCGCCAGAGTAGTTCGAACAACGCCATCCTCAGAACGGTCCGATCGACGACGGGCATGCGGCGGATAGCCCATCGATCCGCGTAGCCCGCGATGAGGGTGTCGATATCGGCCTGATGGGTCTGCACGCCCGTGACCAGGTCTTCCGCGTAGCGCAGGGCATCGGGGGACGCATCGTCGTCCCCTGAGGCGCCCTCACTAGAGCTCACCCAACCGTCGGCCTCGCGCGCGTGGAACGCGTCCAGAGGCAGGCAATCGCGGATCTCTGACTCGTAGAGCACATCGAGAGCGAGCCTGCGTGCTTCGCGGCGGGCCTTCAACGGAACATCACAGGAGGGATCGAGGCGATCCCATCACGCTCTCGAGATGTAGGAGCCCGACCGGGTATCGACCTTGATCTGCTCGCCCTTCTCGAGGAACAGAGGTACCTGGACGACCGCTCCGGTCTCGAGTGTGGCCGCCTTGAGGGCCCCCGAAACACGATCCCCCTTGAGGCCGGGCTCGGTTTCGGTGATCTCGAGCTTGAGGGTGGCGGGGAGTTCCGCTCCCACCGGGGTTCCCTCGTAGACGGGGACGACGCAGACCGTTCCGTCCCGGAGGAACTGGACGGAGTCGCCTAGGAGACCTTCCGGAACGTGCGATTGCTCGTACGTCTCGATGTCCATGAACACGAGCCCAGCGTCTTCCTTGTAGAGGTACTGCATCTCCCGCTTGTCGAGCACGGCGAGATTGACCTTCTCGTCCGCCCGAAAGGTGCGATCGACGACCGCCCCGTTCTTCACGTTCCTCAGCTTCGTCTTCACGAATGCTTGCCCCTTGCCCGGCTTCACGTGTTGGTAGTCGAGGATCGTGAAGAGCAACCCGTCCAGATCGAGCGTCTGGCCCGGCCTCATGTCGTTCGTCGAGATCATCACGTCGTTCCCTTTCGCACATCCATCTTCACAGCTCGAGGAGCTCTTTCTTCGGGGCTCTGTTCAGAGCCTCGGAACCGGCTTGGGTAACGAGAACGTCGTCCTCTATCCGGATCCCTCCGGAGCCTATGACGTAGATGCCAGGCTCCACGGTGCAGACGTCACCGACCGCCAGCGTGTCTTCGGACGACCAGTGGAGTCGCGGCGCCTCGTGCACGTTGAGGCCGAGACCGTGACCCAATCCGTGCCCGAAATCGTCTCCATGCCCGGCGGCATCGATGATCCTTCGAGCAGCTGCATCGGCGTCTCGAGCTGGCACCCCGGCCCCGACCGCGTCGAGCCCCGCGAGTTGAGCCGACAAGACGGTCGCGTACATCTCCTTCTGCTCCGACGATGCGCCCCCAAGGCAAACCGTTCGCGTCAGGTCCGAGCAGTAGCCTTCCACGCGGCAACCGAAGTCAAGCAGAACGAGGTCCCCTGGTTCGAGCTTCCGGTCCGACGGCGTGTGGTGGATGTGAGCGCTGAGCGGCCCGGATCCGACGATCGGCGTGAAGGAGACCTCGTCGGCGCCGTCCCTCCGCATCTTCACCTCGAGCTCGAGCGCCACTTCCCGTTCGGTCGGGCCGCCCATGAGACGGTCGAGGACCCATTCGAAAGCGGCGTCGGTTATCTCTACCGCCCGGCGCATGAGGTCCACCTCGTCTGCGTCCTTGGCTCTACGAAGTTTCTCGACCACACCGGTCGTTGCGATCAGCTCGTAGTCGTCGAGCTTGCCGGCGAAGCGGTGGTGGTCGGCGACGGTCATCGCGGACGCTTCGATCCCTAGTTTCTTGATGCCCCCAGCCGCCAGCCGGTCCCGCAAGGGCGCAAACAATGAATCCGAGTACACGACGACATCGGCACCCTGGACCGTCTGTTGCGCTCGGGCACGGTAGCGCCCGTCGGTAAAGAACTGAACGCTCTCGGGAGTGATTAGGACTTGACCGTTCGAGCCACTGAACCCCGTCAGGTACCTCACGTTGTCGAGGTCCACCACGAGCAGGCCATCCGCCTGCGTCTCTGCCAGACCCGACCGCAGCTTTGTTACTCGACCTTCGTTGTTCACGTGTCCTCACCAACCTTTACCAGCGCACGTAGCGCCGCGACGTAAGACCCGGGGCCGAACCCGGCAACGATGCCGCGCGCTGCCTCGGCCGTCACCGAGGTCCGGCGCCACTCCTCACGAGCGTGGATGTTCGATAGGTGTACCTCGACCACGGGGTACGGAACGGCGCGGAAGGCATCGGCGATCGCTCGGCTCGTGTGCGAGTAGGCAGCGGGGTTCACCAGGGCACCGGCCACCCGATCGGCACCGGCATGGAGAAGCTCGATGATCTCGCCCTCGCGCGCGGTTTGGTGGATCTCTAGATCGATGCCCAGGCTCTGCGCCTCGGCCCGCAGGACCCGATCAACGTCCTCGAGGGTCGCGGGGCCATAGACGGATAGCTCCCTGGAGCCGAGCAGGTTCAGGTTAGGACCGTGGATCACCAGCACATTCATGCTCCGGCAGCCATCCTCTCGATCGCGCCCGCCAGTGCGGCGCGCGGTACATGTACCCCCGCCTCGGGCCGGCCTATCCCGGCCAACAACACGAAGCGGACGCCTTGGTGGTACTTCTTGTCATGAGTCCAGGCGTCCTCCAGAGCAGCCAGATCGAAGCGCGCTGCGGTTGGAAGACCGGCGGAGTCGAGGG
>JACCXF010000305.1 GCA_013697295.1 Actinomycetota bacterium
GGACCCGAGTGGCCGTTGGGGCCGCTCGGTAGCCGGCTCGCGCCGGTTATTGGAGCGTTGTCCTCAGGCCTCTCGGGTCCCCCAAATCAGAGTCCCAAGCAACATTCCATCGCGGACTTCCGTCTGCTTTCACCCAGGCCTCCGCAAGCGGAGGTTCCAGGTGCCCGGTTGGCTCCGGAATCGATCTCGGGAACCCGAGGCGATTCCTTCAACGCCGCCCGGCGCAGTATCCGGGTCTAGTGAGTCGATAACGACCGAAGTCGTTCGGCTCACCTTGAACGGTGACGCCCTAAGGGCCTCCGCTCCCCCGGCTCCTCCATCGGCTCCTCTCGGAGCTTCCGGCGGAAGTCCCTGCCGGTCTGCTGCTTGGGACTTCGTCAACATAAGAGGCGCTCCAGGGGGTGTCAACGGGTTGCGAAGAGAAAAGACGGGGAGCGCGAAAGTTTCTCTTTCGTCCCCAACCTGTCCACAGGTTGTGCCCGACCTTTCCACGGAAAGTGCGCCCGGAGCTCCTTAACCGGTCACTTGCTCAACCGTTCAGAAGCGGGCAGAGTACGGCGCCATGAACACGCAGCGAGCCGAATTCACCGTCGAGGCGGGCGCCGAGTTCGGCTTCGTCGACATCACGGACGAGATCCAGAACGTGATCGATGGGGCTAACCTCGCACAGGGCCAGGCCACCGTGTTCTCCCCCACCGCGGGTTGTCCGCTCGTCATCAACGAGCGAGAATCCGGTTTGCTCGTCGACATCCGGAACGTGGTCGAGCGGCTCGTGGACTCATCCGGCGCCGATCCCAAGGGCATGATCGGCTCGCCCTCGGTCGTGCTCCCCTTCGTAGATGGCAAACTGCGTCTTGGAACGTGGCAGCGGGTGTTGCTGCTGGAGCTCAAGGCCCCAGGCCCCCGGCCGGTCGTCGTGCAGATCGTGGGTGAATAGGGATGGCGAAGGACCGACTACCCAGTCAGAGCGAGGACTTCCCGGCGTGGTACGTCGAGGTCGTCAAACGCGCCGGCATGGCCGAGCACGGCATGGCCAAGGGCACGATGATCATCAAGCCCCACGGCTACGCGGTGTGGGAACACATCCAGCGCGCCCTCGACGATCGCTTCAAGGCGACCGGGCACGAGAACGTCTACTTCCCCCTGCTGTTCCCCATGAGCCTTCTCGAGAAAGAGGCCGAACACGTCGAAGGCTTCGCTCCGGAGGTCGCCATCGTTACGCACGGCGGGGGCCAGGAGCTGGAGGAGCCGCTCGTCATTCGCCCTACCTCCGAGGCGGTCATCTGGAACACCTACAAGAACTGGATCCAGAGCTACCGCGACCTGCCCCTTCTCTACAACCAGTGGTGCAACGTCCTGCGTTGGGAGATGCGCACGCGCCTGTTCCTCCGGACGAGCGAATTCCTGTGGCAAGAGGGCCACACCGCGCACTCCACCTCTGAAGAAGCGCAAGAGGAGACGCTACGCATGCTCGAGGTCTACCGCGAGGTAGCGGAGGACGAGCTCGCGGTTCCGGTGCTTCCGGGCCGTAAGTCACCCAAGGAGCGTTTCCCCGGCGCCGTCGACACGTACACGATCGAGGGACTCATGCGCGACAAGCGCGCTCTTCAATGCGGGACGTCGCATTTCCTCGGGCAGAACTTCGCCAAGGCCTACGACGTGCAGTTCTCCAACAAAGATGGCGAGCTCGAGTACGCGTGGGCCACCTCATGGGGGTTCTCGACGCGCATGATCGGAGGCGTGATCATGACGCACGGCGACGATCGGGGACTTCGGTTGCCTCCGGCTCTCGCGCCGGTCCAGGTCGTGATCGTCCCTATCTACAAGACCGACGAGGAGCGCGGTTCGGTCCTCGAGGTTGCCAACAAGGTCAAGGACGGACTCACCGGCGCCCTCATCCGCGTCAAGATCGACGACCGCGACCAGCATCGCCCCGGCTACAAGTTCAGCGAATGGGAGCTCAAGGGGGTGCCGGTGCGGCTCGAGGTCGGACCACGCGACGTCGAAGCGGGCCAGGTCGTGATGGCCACGCGCACCGGCGGGGACAAACAGCAGCTTGCCGTGGGAGATGCGATCTCGGGGATGGCCGGTGTCTTGGACCGCATCCAGACCGAGCTCTACCAGGACGCGAAGTCCTTCCGCGAGGACAACACCCACGAGGCGACCGACTTCGACACGCTACGAGAAGGTCTCGAGGCCGAGTCGGGCTTCTGGGCCGGGCCCTGGTGCGGTGACGAAGCCTGCGAGAAGAAAGTCACGGCCGAGACCAAGGCCACGATCCGGTTCCTCCCGATCGAACGAGAGGATCCGGGAGGAAGCTGCGTGGTCTGCGGTCGCTCGGGCACCGAACGAGCAACTTGGGCGAGGGCCTACTAGCTCTTCGGCGAACCTGTCGGGGGTGCCCCGTAACATCTCTTTATGGAGGAACCGGAAGAGGTCACACGCGGCTACGAGGAGCTGGTAGCGGAGGATGGGAACGCTTCCGGGACCTCGTTCCTCTACGACAGCGCCCTTAAGGGCCTCGAGGAACAGTGGGTGTGGATCGACGCGCTCGATACGAAGGCGGGCATCCTCCTCGGTGCCGGTGGTGTCGTCGCGGGGCTGTTCTTCACTCGAAGATCGATCCTGTGGTTCGCTCCCACCTGGCTCGGGGTGGCAGTGGCGGTCGTGCTACTCGTTTCACTCGCCCTCGCCCTGTTGTCCTTCGCCACACGTCGTTACGAGCGGGCTCCCGACCTGGAGGCTCTTGTCGGTTCAGATGAGCGAACCGAAGCGGCATTGAAGGCCGAGGAGCTCCCCCACCTCCTGCTTGCCCTCTCGATCAACGAACCCAAGATCGCGCTGAAGGCCAGCCTCCTCTTCTACAGCGGTCTCACCCTGCTGGTGAGCGTCGCCTTGTTTGGGGCATACTTTGTCTATGAACTCCTCTAGCGCAGCCGCCAAGATCCAGCCGACGAGGGCCCGCTCTCGTCATGCCAGGCATGGCTCCCCCGGCTCGAGCCCGACGCAGAGCCTCGGCAGGTGGATCGACAACCTGCTCGGCGACAAGAGATACCGCGAGCGGGCCGAAAAACGCGTCGAGGATCTACTCAAGCACCACTGAGGTGCCGAAGGTGTCCCCTTCGAGGTCACCGCAATCGGTCTCCCTCCTCCCCGTCACACAGTCAGGACCAGCTCATGACACCCGCTGCTGAAGACATCGCAACGAGCCTCGAAGACAAGCGCGTCAAGCTGGAGGCCGAGCTGGCGCTGATGTCCGCGCCTCCCGAGTCCGCCGGCGGGATCTCGTTCGGGAAGCGCGTTGGTGAGGGCACCAGCATGGCTATCGAGCGCATCGAGCAGGTCGCGCTCCACGATGACATGCAGGTGCTACTGAAGGACGTCGAGCGGGCCCTGGCCAAACTGGATGAGGGGACCTACGGGGAGTGCGACGTCTGTGGCGCCGAGATCCCACCGGAGCGCCTCGAGATCCTTCCGTGGGCGGTCCTCTGCGTCCGCGACGCCGCCAAGAAGTAAGCGGTCACTCCTCGCCCGAGCTGAAGCGCATGATCAGCGCCGGGACCGCGGGTGTGTCGGACGGATTGGTCACGCCCATATGGAGGCGATAGTGCTCGACGCCGTCGACCTCTCTGTCTCGGACGAACCCGTGGCGCTCGTAGAACCGTACGGCTCCGTCGTTAGCGGCCATGACCATGAGGATGTACGAGGTTCCCGGGACGAGGCGCTCGTGGAGTTCCCGGAGGAGCAGGCTCCCGATCCCTTCGCCGAACTGTCCCGGCGCGACGTAGATGCGGTGCAGCTCCGGTTCCGGTCCGACCGAGTCGTAGTGGAGGTAACCCACCACTACCCCATCTCGTTCGGCTACGAGGAAGTGGGCGTCGTCGGCTCCCGCTTGATCGATGAGACGTTCGATCGCGGCAACGGAGTAGGTCTGTTCGACGGCCGTCGCGATCACGGCATCGGGGATGAAGCCCTTGTACGCGAGCGGGAAGGCTACCTGGCCGAGCGCGGCGATCGCCGACGCGTCGGTTCGCTTTGCATCCCGGATCAGAATGTCAGTCATTCCAAATGGCGTCGGTGTGGAGCGCGGGCCGGGGGGGCAGACCGCTCAGCTCAGGCCGAGGACCTCTAGAAGCTGCTGATGCCGGTCGATGACGACCTCGGCCTCGTGCGCGTCGGTGGCGTCGTTATGCACGCCCTTGAACCTGACGCCGTGCATGCCGATGTCCCGGGCCCCTGCGATATCCGTTCGCTTCAGGTCTCCGATGTGCACTGCTTCCGGCGGGCGGGCGCCGAGCCCTGCAAGCGCCTTGGCGAAGATCTCGGCGCCGGGCTTGGGGACGCCGACCTCGTCCGAGAAGCACTGAACCTCTAGCTCGGACAGCAGATCGCATTCGTCGAGCAGCTCGCGCACCACGCGCGCGGGAGTGAAACCGGTGTCGCACACGAGCCCGATGCGGATGCTGTTCTTCTTCAGAACCTGGATGGTCTCGAGGGATCCCTCGACGCGTTCGACGCCGTTCGTCAGGCTGGCTTCCTCGAACTCTCGAGTAAGAGTGGCGATGGACTCGTCGTCGTCGATCCCGTGCTTCTCGAGGCAGTAGGCGGCCATGCGCCCCGGTCCGAACGTCTCGACCTGCTTCCACGCCTCGTCGTGATGACCCCACGCCTCGTCGATCAGGACGCGGGCCTCGTCGTCGGACAGGTCCAGGAAACGACGAAGGGCGCCGGTGCGGATCTCCATGGCGCCCTCCCAGTCACGGTCCTTCAGCAAGGTTCCCCAGCAGTCGTAAGTGACTGCTCGGATCCCATCCACTCTTCTCATGAACCACTCCCTTCCCCAACCTTGCGCTGACGATCCTGTTTGACTACGCATGTGCCCGTCGCTCGAGCCACCAGCTCCGGCTCGTCGAGGAGGTCCGCCGCCGAGTCCGAGACGTCTGGTCTGGGTCGAGCGTACCGGAGAACCCGGAACTCCATCCGCCTCGAGGAGCTTCCCTTCTTCGCGACCTCGCCTTCGACCTGGATGAAATCGCCAGCGTAGAGGGGGGCGAGGAAGTCGACCGAGCTGTAGCCGGCAAACAGGCCCTCGTCGCCGTCGGACCGGATGCAGAGCTCCGTCGCCACATCGCCGAACAGCTCCATGAGGCGCCCTCCGGCCACCAGGTTGCCTCCGTAGTGGGCATCGGCCTGCGAGAGCCTGAGGCGGTGGCTTGCCCGGATGGGGTCGCTCACGAGGCGGGGGCCGCTTCCGGCTCATGCGCCTTGGCCCGTTCTGTCACGGCCCACGTCAGGTAGGAGGCGACATCGGAGGGTTTCGTGGCTCGGCCGAAGATGCGGTCGTAGCCGAGCTCCGCGGCCTGCTCCGCGGAGAACCGGGGGCCTCCGCCGATCAGCACGACCCGGTCCCTCAGCCCCGCCGCTTCCAGAGCGTCCCGCACCTGCTCGAGGTGGACGATGTGGGCGTCGCGTTGTGTAACGACCTGGGAGATGAGCACCGCGTCCGCTTGCTCGTCGCGCACGACGGTGACGACCTCTTCCGGCGTTACCTGCGACCCGAGGTTGAGCACCCGCATCTCGCCGAAGTACTCGAGACCCTTGTCGCCGGCGTAGCCCTTCATCGACAGGATCGCGTCGAGCCCTACGGTGTGAGCGTCGGTACCGGTGCACGCCCCCACGACCACCAGTTGTCGCTTGAGGGTCTCGCGGATCATGCGGTTGATCTCTTGTGAGGTGAGCTCCGGGAAGTCCCGCTCGTCGATCTCGATGTCGTCGGGGTCGACGGTGTGGATCGAGGCGCCGTAGACGACGAAGAAGGTGAAGTCCGGGCCCATCGCCTTCATGTGCTGCACCTGGGCGCGCTGGAGTCCCATCGACTCGGCGAACTTCAACGCCGACTGGCGAGCGCGTTCCGGCTCTCCGATCGGGAGCGTGAACGACACCTGGACGAGGCCGTCGTCCGTCGAATCCCCGTAGGGCTTGATCGCGGGCATCACTTCACCCCGACCCGCGTCTTGAGCTCGTCCTCGATCGGGTTCACATAGCCGCCGGCCCTTTCGATCACGCCATCGAGGCCCTTGCCTCCCTCGGGGGTACGAACGGTGTCGGCGAACATCCCTGCTTCGATCGCGGCGAACATCCCGATGTCGGCCACCTTGTGGAGCATCTGGCGGGTCTCCTCGAGCACCTGATTGGCGCGTCGCTCCACGAGCCCTCCGGCCTCGAAGCGAAGCTCGCCCGCAAGTGCCGTCGCCCCGCCGAAGACGTAGCCGGCGTTCTCGAGGGCGAGGTCACGGTCGGACAGGAACGGCGTGTGGATCCCCTCGGTCAGCATTCCGAGCAGGATGATGTCCTGTCCCGTTAGTGCCCCGACGAGGTTGAACATCCCGTCGTACAGGAACCCCTGAAAGATGTTGCCGGTCATGTGCTTGGTTGGAGGCATGTACTTGAGTGGCGCATCGGGGAAGCATTCGCGCACGAGCTGGGCGTGAGCGATCTCGAGCATGATCTGGTCCGGCACGCTCGGATCGATCTCGAAGGCGTGCCCGAGCCCCATCTGCTCCGCCCTGAGTCCAGCGCTGAGGGCCAGGCGCTCGTTGAGGAATTGGGACGCGAGCACCGTGTGAGCCGAATCGACCGCGTTCGCCGTCGTGAGGTAGTTGTCCTCGCCGGTGTTGATGATGATCCCGGCGAGCGAATGCACCATGCGTGAGAAGTTCTGGTCCACGAACGTTCGCTGCATGTTGATGTCTCGGAAGATGATTCCGTACATGCAATCGTTGAGCATCATGTCGAGTCGCTCCATCGCCGCCATCGCGGCGATCTCGGGCATGCAGAGGCCGCTCGCGTAGTTCGTCAAACGGATGTAGCGGCCGAGCTCTTCGCCGACCTCGTCGAGGGCGGCCCGCATGAGGCGGAAGTTCTCCTGCGTGGCATAGGTGCCGGCGAACCCGTCGGTGGTCGCCCCGTATGGGACATAGTCGAGCAGCGACTGTCCTGTCGAGCGGATCACGGCGATGATGTCGCATCCGTTGCGAGCGGCTGCCACCGCCTGCGGGATGTCTTCGTGGATGTTGCCGGTGGCGACGATCAGGTAGAGCCACGGTTTGGGAGCGTCCCCCACCCGCTCGATCACCTCGGCCCGCTGGGTGGCGGCCGACGCGATCAGATCGACCGCGATCCCAGCCTCTTTGCGGGCGCGTTCGGTGGCCAGGTCGAGATCCAGCCCCTCCGGCCACTCGGGTCGGCACTCGCCCGAGGAGACCGCCCTTGCTGCCGACGGGATGTCGCCGCATCCAGACTCGACCGCGTGGAAGAACGGGATCAGGACGCCACATTCGAGACCGACCGCGCTGCGCACCTCGTCGACCACGCGGTTCGGGATCGGTACGGCCTCGGTTCCTTCGCCTTCGACGCCGTCGACCCCGACCAGTCGCAGGCACGCACGCTCCAGAGACACCGTCGTTCGGGACCGCGCCAGCTCGTCGACCGGAGCGGAGATGTCCGCCGCCAGGGCCCGGCACTCCGCGATCGCGTCCACGTCGACCTGGAGCCGCCCGATCGGGCGAGAGAACTGCCTCTCGGTCCTCACGAGGTGGCCGCCTCCTCGAGCGGCCATACCCTGTGGCCGTCGACCCAGGTTCCGAGCACCTCGGTCTTGGTCAGCTCGTCGGGATCGGTCGTCACGGGGTCGCGGTCCAGCCACACCAGGTCGGCTGCGGAGCCGGCTTCGAGCGTCCCGCGATTCGGGTCCTGCATCGACAATCCATGCGCCCCACAAGTGTGAAGGAAAAGAGCCTCTTGTCCAGTGAGGCACTCGGCGCCGACGTGGTGGGAGCGCAGTGACCGCATCTGGAGGAACGGATCGAGCGGCGTCACGGTCGAGTCCGATCCCGCGCCGACGTGCAACCCGGCGTCGAGCCAGGAGCGGCAGCGGTTCATCGCACGGGCCCGGTCCCATCCGATCCGCTCGGCGTAGAGGCCGTTCTCGCCTCCCCAGAACGCGTCGAAGGCCGGCTGGCCACTGATGCGGAGACCGAGGCGGGCCGAACGTGAGATGTGGTCGTCACCCGAGCACTCGAAATGCTCGAGCCGATGGCCGAGCGACCTGACGGCGCCAGGGCCTGCCCGCTCGGCCACCTTCTCCCACGCCGTCACGGCTTGTTCGATCGCGGCGTCGCCGATCGCGTGCACGCCCACCTGCATGCCTGCGGTCTGCGCCTCGAGGAAGAAGTCGTAGACCTCGTCGTCGGTCCTGTAGCTGACCCCGTTGGGCGGCGAGCCGGGAGGAGGCGACGATGTGAACGGCTCCTTCATCCACGCCGTGTGCGAGCCGAACGATCCATCGAGGAACCAGTCGCCGCCGATGCACGGGTAGCCGAGTGACTTGACCCGGTCGACCTCGGTCGTGGCGAGGTACGGGCGGATGGTGAGGGCCACGGGGTCGATCGCCTCGGTGAAGACGTCGAACGAGTTCCACCCCCGCCACTCGACCACGAACATCTCGTGTACCGACGTGACGCCCTTGCTGTAGGCAAGCCTCACCGCGGCCCTGATGGCGTCGATCTGCTCCGCGCGAGGGAGGTTGTTCTCGAACCAGTTGTAGGCGCCGCGCGCGGCCTTCTCGCGCAGGTAGCCGGTCGGCTGTCCGCTCTCGTCGAGGTCGACGCCCTCCGGGTCGCTCAGGTCTAGCTGACTGAGGAGCGCGCTCGACACGATGCACGAGTGCATGTCGGCCCTGGTGAGCATGGCGGGTCGCTCGCCCACGGCGGAGTCGAGATCGTGGCGCGACATCGAACGGTCGAGGGGGTCCTCGAAGTTGCCGCCGAACAACACCGCTCCCCCGCCCTTGCCTTGCACTCGAAAGGCATCGAGGATCTCGTCGACCTCGCGTACCCCTCGGAAGTCCATGCCGCTCGCGTAGATACCGGTGGCGGGAAGGTGAGCGTGGGCATCGCAGAAACCCGGAACGAGCGCCGCTCCCTGCAGGTCCACGACGCGATCGGCCTCCGGGGCATCGGAGGCGCGCCCGGTGCCCGAGACCTGCTCGCCATCGATCAGCACCCAATCGGGATCGGCCGGTTCGACATTGGTGCGGATGGTTCCGTTATGGAGCAACGTCGTGGTCATCGGCCCGATCCCTTGAACTTCTCCAGCAAGCGCTCGTCGGAGCGAACGAGGTTCAGGGCCAGGTCCGCATGTCCGGGCACGAACCCGTTGCCGATGATCATCTCGCACGACTTGCCGACGCCCTCGGCCGTCAACGCGGCGGTGGTGAAAGAGGTAGCCATGGAGAAGAACATGACACGTCCGTCCTCCTCGCAAGCGAGGATGGCGCCGCCCTCACAGCCCGGGACGTTGGCGCAGACGAAGACGAGATCCGCCAGTCGCCCTCCCAGCGCCTCGATCACGGCGTCGTGTACCTCGATGGGGCTCGTGCAATCGACGGCGATCGCCTCCGCCCCGGCGTCCTTGGCGTTGTCGACCGTCTCCTGGGGCCAGCAGAGCCCGAGAACGCGGCCATCGGGGCCCACCGAACGAACCGCTTGGGCGGACGCAAGCATCCCGGATTTGCCGCCGGCTCCGATGATGGCGACGTTCATGTCCGGGCGTGCAAGCTTCGACATCGAGGCGGGAGCACCACACACGTCGAGTACCCCCAGGACGACCTCGTCGTCCAGATCGTCGGGTACCTCTGCATAGATGCTGGACCCGAACAGGATCGCTGTGCCCCGGACGCGCACCTTTTCGGACGCTGGATCGAGGCTGACGACCTCGTCGAGCCGCAATGGCGTCAAGGTGAGCGACACCAGTGTCGCTATCCGCGTGCCCACGGCGGGCCCCGCGCGATGGGCACCGAGCTCCGACACCGTGCCCACGAGCATCCCGCCGGATCCCGTAACGGGGTTGTGCATCTTGCCGGCCTCGCTCACGATGCCGCGTATCCTCTCGCCCATGACTGTGGCATCGCTTTCGCTCGACTGACGTATCTGATGCCACGAGGCGGAGTCGATGTTCAGGAACTCGACATCGATGGCGACCTCGTCGGGCCGAAGCGGCCAGTCCGTATCGAGGACGCGCGACTGCTGGGGAAGCACGCCGGGTGGTTCTACGGAGCGATGGGTTCCGAAACGTTCCATGTCGGTCGTTACGCCGTGACCGACTCAGCCGTCCGCTTGCGCCAGTACTCCTTGCCCTCTTCGGGCAAAGTGTGGATCGGGTCGTAGTACTCGTACATGCGCTGAAGCGCGTCGGTATCGTCATGCTCGATCCCCGTGCGGTAGTTCTTGGTCCAGTACGAGATGCCATTCACGCGATCGTATGCGTCGACCTGATGAACCCACCGCTTTCCGACGTAGGGCACGTCGCACACGATACGCGGCGTCGCGAAACCGGGAAGGTAGCCCATCATCGCGTGTTGCAATCCTTGCGCCTCGTACACAGCCAATCGCCAGTGCTCCGAGTTCGGGATCATGTCGCACATGTAGAAGTAGTACGGCATGATCTTGGCCTTATCCAGCAGAGTGAAGCAGAGATCCAACAGGGCGGGCTGCGAGTCATTCACCCCGCGCATGAGCACGCCCTGGTTGCGGACGTCTCGGAAGCCCATATCCAGCAATTTGCGGACGGCCGTGGCAACTAGGGGCGTGATGGAGTTGGCGTGATTGACGTGGGCGTGGATCGCGATGTCCACCCCGCGCTCGTCCGCCTTCCTGGCCAGCCGCTCCATCCCTGCGAGAACATCGTCCTGGAGGAAGTGCTGCGGTATGCCCATGAGGCCCTTCGTAGCGAGGCGGACGTCCCGGATGTTCTCGATATCGAGCAGCGACCCGACGAAGTGCTCGACGTGAGAGATCGGAAGGTTGGCCAGGTCCCCCCCGGACACAACGACGTCCCTAACGGTCGGGGTCTCGCGCAGGTACTGCAGGATCGCCTCGTAGCGATCCTTCTGCTTCATCTCGAACCGGTACTTGATGACTTGAGGAACGCTGTTTCCGACGAGATCCATGCGCGTGCAGTGCCCGCAATACTGGGGACACGTCGAGAGCAGCTCGGCCAGCACCTTCTGCGGGTATCGGTGAGTCAGCCCCTCGACCGCCCACATGTCCGCCTCGTGAAGGCTGTCGCGTTGCGACAGGGGGTGGCTCGGCCACTCGAGCTCGCGGTCCTCGAACGCCGGGATCATGTACCGCCGGATCGGGTCGCCCCACAGGTCGCCCTCGTCCATCGTGTTGAGCATCTGGGGCGGGATCAGCATCGACATCGTGGCTCGTTCCTGCTGGTCCTTCAGGATCGAGTCGGCGAGATCCTCGGGAACGAGGTCCCCGAACACCTTGCGGAGCTGATCCAGGTTCTTGACCGTGTGCTGCCGCTGCCACTTCGCGCTGGTCCATTCGGCCTCGGTGACGTCCTTATAGCCGGGGAGCCGCGACCAGTCGGGCTCCCGGAACTCGCGCTCGGGTGGGTAGGCGTATGGCTGAGGCGACGCGTGGGCCTTGGGCTCGCGGTGGATGGGCACCGCGGCACCGCTCGTGGTCGTCGTGGTCGTCATCGGTGGCCCTCCTCTCGAGCTCGGCTGTTTCCCTCCGCCTACGGAGGATATCGGCTTTTGGCACCCTCTGGTGAATACCATTAGACAGATAGGCTGTCTAGCGGAATAATATTCGGCATGGATGAGAAGAACCGGAAGATCCTTGCCTTGCTGGAGGAGGACGCCCGACTCACCTACGCCGACATCGGCGAACGCGTTGGGCTGGCCCCATCGTCGGTCCACGACCGGATCCGCAAGCTCGAGCGATCGGGCGTCATACGGCGGTACCGGGCCGATATCGATCTCGAGAAGGTGGGCCTGCCCATCACCGCCTTCGTGAGCGTGTCGCTAAGGCCCAACTCCCCCGCCGACGTGCCCTCCCGGATCGCCGAGCTCCCGCTGGTCGAGTCCTGCTACTCGGTCGCCGGCGACAACTCCTACACCGTCGTCGTCAGGGCCCCCAACACCCCGGCGCTCGAAGAGATCCTCGACGCGCTCAGGGCCAAGCTCGAAGTGACGACGAAGTCCACGATCGTTCTCTCGACCCCCTTCGAGCATCGCCCGATCACTCACACCGCCCCGTAGCCGAGCCCCCTACGAGGTGAGACGGCGGCCGATCACGTAGCGCTGGATCTGGTTCGTCCCCTCCACGATCTGGAGGCCCTTCGCATCGCGCATGAAGCGCTCGGCCGGGTACTCGGTGATGTATCCGTAGCCTCCATGGAGTTGCACCGCGTCGGTGGTGACCTTCATGGCGGCATCCGTGCAGAAGAGCTTCGCCTGCGCCGCCTGCAGGGAATAGTCCTCGCCCGCGTCTCTAAGGGCTGCGGCGTGCCTGTAGAGACGACGACCCGCCTCGATCTGCGTTGACATGTCGGCGAGCATGAATTGGACCCCTTCGTTGTGAGCGACGGGTACGCCGAACTGCTCGCGCTCCGTCGTGAACTCGAGGGTCGCGTCGAGCGCCGCCTGGGCGAGACCGGTGCCGCACGCGGCGATGCCAAGACGACCGGAGTCAAGCGATGCCAGGGCGATCTTGAAGCCCTGCCCTTCGTCTCCCAGCCGGCGATCGACCCGTATTTGAGCCTCGTCGAGCGATAGCTGCCACGTCGGCGACGAGCGCCAGCCCATCTTCTCTTCCTTCTTGAGTCCCGAAAAGCCGTCGGTCTTCTTCTCGACCAGGAACGCGCTGATCCCCTTCGGGCCCTCGCCACCCGTGCGCGCCATGACGAGGACGACGTCGGCTTCCTCGCCGCGAGTGCAGAACACCTTTCCGCCGCTCAGGATGTAGGCGCCCTCGGTACGTTCGGCCTTGGTGGCCAGTGCGGCCGCGTCGGATCCCGAGTCCGATTCGGACAGCGAGTAGGCACCGAACCATTCGCCCGATGCGAGCTTGGTCAGCACGTCCTTCTTCTGTTGCTCGGTTCCGTACTCGTTTACCGCGAAGGTGCACAGGGTGTGCACGGAAACGCCGATCGCGAACGAGAGGTAGTGATAGGCGAGCTCCTCGATCAGCAGGAGGTAGTTCGAGTAAGGCTGACCTCCACCGCCGTGATCCTCGGGGAATGGAAGGCCGGCGAGCCCCAGCTCCGCCAGCTGAGCGTAGAGAACCCGTGGGTCCTCGCCCCGGGATTCGTAGCCCTCGACCGCAGGAGCCAGCTCGTTCGAGCCGAACTCCCGAACGAGCCCGACCAGGGCGCGCTGGTCTTCATCCAGGAGCCTGGTGTCGGCGGGCATGTGCGGGACAATAAGGCAAACCAACCCACATGGATGGAGACGACCGGCGCGTGAAGATCGAAGACAGAGAAGGACGTTCGCTAGAGGAAGCCACGCTGACGCTGGACGACGAGGAGATCATCGACCTGCTCCAGGGCGTCGCCGACGTGGTCGAGGGCAAGCGTGAGCACCTCCATTTCTCGCAGCTCGGAGGCCCCCAACTGGTCGTGCGCCACGTCTCCGGGTCGGAGCCCGACCCCCTCGGCCGCCAGATGGACTGGTGGGTGGGGCCCCTCATACTCCTCGGAGCCGTGCTCGTGATCGTGGGGCTCGCCAACGTGGTGGGCTGGGTGGCGGGCCTGCTGTGAAGCCACCCTCCGGGTCCGGCGGCGGGCTGGGCTCCCGCACCGGGGCGCTCGAACGCCTCGCTCACAGCGCCACCGATCCACTCGACCTCCTGGTGGTCGGCGGGGGGATAACGGGAGCGGGGATAGCTCTCGATGCGGTGTCTCGCGGCATGACCGCCGGGCTGGTCGAACGCAACGATTTCGCATCGGGCACATCGAGCAAGTCATCGAAGCTCGTCCACGGGGGGCTCCGATACCTCGAGCAACGTGAGTTCGGCCTCGTCCGTGAAGCCTCGACGGAGCGAGAGCTGCTGGGGCGCCTCGCTCCTCATCTCGTGCAACCGTTCCCGTTCGTCATCCCGATCTCGGATAGGTGGTTGCGCGCTAAGTTCGGCGTCGGGCTATGGGCGTACGACGCGCTGGCCACCTTCAAGAACCTCAAGGCACACCGGTATATCGATCGCGAGGAGACCGAGACTCTCGTGCCGCCTCTCCCGCGCAACAAGATGCGCGGTGGGTTCATGTTCTACGACAGCAAGACCGACGACGTTCGTCTGGTGATGGAGGTCTTGATCCAGGCGCGCAGGTACGGCGCGACAGTCTGCAACTACACACTGGTGCGGGACCTCGAGGGCAGTGAGGACGTCTGTAGCGCGCTCGTCGAAGACACCCTGACAGGCCAGGTTTTCGAGATGCGAGCCCGCAGGATCATCGCTGCAACCGGCGTGTGGACCGACCGTCTCGAGTCATTGGCCAAGAACGGCGCCCCTCCCCGACTTCGCCCCTCCAAGGGGGTCCACCTCGTGTTCCACCGGGCGAAGATCCCCATGGCGGAGGCGGCCGCGTTCATCCCAGACGCGGAGCGCAAGCGGATGCTGTTCGTGATCCCATGGCTGGGCTCGGTCGTGGTCGGGACGACCGACACAACGTTCCATGGCGAGATCGACCATCCGTCCGTGGACGACGAGGATCGCCGCTACTGCCTCGACGCGGTTAACAGCGCGTTCAAACTGGATCTGTCACCCTCGGACATCTCCGGCGCCTACGCGGGCCTGAGGCCGTTGATCTCCGGCGAGGCCGGCGAGACCGCGGACCTGTCCCGTCGTCACGCCGTCTACGACATCGCTCCTGGTATCACCGGTATCACGGGCGGGAAGCTCACGACCTACAGGCGGATGGCGAAGGACGCCGTCAATCGTGTGGCCGAGGACCTCGAGGTCGACGCGAAGCCGCGCACGGGTTGGATACGCCTTGGGTCCAGCGATCTCGATGCTCTGCGTGCCGCTATGGGACGCAGGGCCAAACACCTGGGGGTTTCCGATTCATCGCTCGAGAGCCTCATCAGGTCGTACGGGGATCGTGCCCTGGCGGTGTTGGACCTCGCGGTGAAGGATTCGCATACGGAGTCTCTGTCGGAAGGCTTCGCCCCCATCGCGGCCGAGGCGGCGTACTGCGTTCGCTACGAGATGGCCACGCATCTGGGTGACCTGCTGGCGCGGCGGACGCGTCTGTCGTTAACCGACCCCGCCGCAGGGATAGGAGCCGGCGCTCTCGCCCTCGATCTGATGTCTGAGGAGCTCGGCTGGGACCGGGCCGAATGCAACCGGCAACGGGATGCCTATCGTCTGGAGATCGAACGCGAGCGGGGGACGCGGCTCGGTGACTCTCCGCGCCCGGAAGCCCACGCGCCGGGCGGTGCGCGCACCGGATGACCTCCCCGAACCTCGATCACGAGCCGGAGCTCATCCGGTCGTTCGACGGCACTCTTCTATCGGTGCGTGCAATGGGCGAGGGTGACGGGACGCCCCTGCTCGTCGCCAACGGCATCGGCGCGAACCTGGCCCTCTGGCGGCGGTCGCTGGCGGATGTCGCCCGAACCCGGTCCATCGTCACCTGGGACCACAGGGGCACGTTCGGGTCCGCCCAGCCGGCGTCCGAACGCATCGATCCCGGGGCCCACGCCGAGGACGCCATGTCCGCCATGGACCACCTCGACCTCGACCGCTTCGCACTCGCCTCATGGAGCACGGGCGGCCGGATCGCTCTCGAGATCGCGCACCGTTATCCAGATCGTGTGTCCGGGCTCGTGCTCATCTGCGGGACTTATGGGTACGCGCTGACCCGCTTCCTTCGCCATCTCGAGATGCCCTCGGCCCTGCCGTTGTTCGCCAGCGTCGCGAAACACTTCTCGGGCTTGCTCGAAGGTCCCTTGCGCGGCCTCGTCGCGCGCCCGGAGATCGTGGGGCTCATCCGCCAATCCGGTTTCATCGCCGCAACGGCCGACACAACCGCGCTCGTGGACTTTATCCGGGGCATGGCCTCGTGCGACCTGCGCACGATCCTCGACATGTTCGAGGCTGTGGCCGGCGACCCCGCTCCCGACGCTCTGCAATCGATCGAAGCCCCGACCCTCGTGGTGGCCGGCGAACGCGACCCGTTCACCCCGTTGAAGCAGATGGAGGAAACGGCGGGCGCGATACCGGGGGCGAGGCTCGAGGTCTACGACAAGGCGACGCACTACCTGCCCATCGAGTACCCGGCGCGTTTGTCCGACGACCTGCGGGCGTTCCTAGCCGAGCTTCCCGCCTAGACCTTCAGCCGGATCGCATCCGGCAGTAGCTCGAAAGTGGCCGGCGTCTCGCCCAGGACCTCGCCGTCGGCTTCTATCGGCAGCGGCCGATCGGCTGTGATCGACACCTTCACTCGCTTGGCCTCGAGTATGTCGGGGTGCGGAACGTGCTCACCTTTGAAGACCTTGGGCAAGATCGCGATGGCCTCGCGCTTCCGGGCGTGCTCGATCTGGATATCGAACAGTCCGTCCGTGGGCGCAGCCTTCGGAGCGATCTTCATGCCGCCTCCGAAGAACTGCCCGTTCGCAACGACCATGTTGTTCATAGGGCCCTCGTACTTCTTGTCCACGAGGTCCACCACCACGTTCGCCGCCTTGTGTTTGGCGATCGTCAGCCAGAAGGCGAAGAAGTAAACGGTGGGCCCCAGCCAGCGAGGAAGCCTGCCGGCGCGCTCTACGCACGCCGCACCGAGACCGGCCTCGGCGATGTTGGGGAAGTACCGGACGGTCTCACGGCCATCCTGCATGTACGTGATCTTGCCGATGTCGATCGTGAAGGACTCCGGACCGTCGAGGTGAGCGGTCGCGAAGCCGGGGGCGGCGGGGATCCCGAACGTCTTGATGAAATCCGAGCCGGTTCCGGCAGCGATGACTCCCATGACGGCGCCGGGATCGATGGCGCGATCGTCCTCGATCATCCCGTTCACGACTTCATGAACCGTTCCGTCCCCGCCGACGGCCACCAGGAAGCGCGATCCGTTCCGCAACGCGTCACGGGCGATCTCGGTCGCGTGTCCCGCGTGCTCCGTGTAGCGCAGCTCGTACTCCAATTCGCGCTCCCTTAGCTTCTCCGTCACCACGGGAAGCGCCTTGGCCACCCCGCCGCCACCCGATCGGGCGTTGCAGATCAAGGTCATCACGCCGAAGGGAGAGCTCACAGGCCCAGGGCCCCCGGATTCATGATCCCGTTGGGGTCGACCGCCCGCTTAACGGCCGCCAGCACGTCGAACCACCCGTTCAGTTCCTGCGGGAGCCACTGCGCCCTCGTGCGACCGATCCCGTGATGGTGGCTTATCGAGCCTTCCGCCTCGAGCGTCGCAGTCATGGCCGCATCCCACCACGCCCGGTTCAGCTCGAGCGCGTCGTCATCGGAGGCACAAGCGGACGCTGCCGTGAAGTAGAGACATGCTCCGTCCGCGTACAGGTGTGAGAGATGACACCCGGCGATGTCGGCTCGGGAGGCGAGCGCTTCCTTAACCGAGTGGTACAGAGCTCGGAGGTTTGACCACGTCGCCACGACCTCGATCGTGTCGATGAGTGCATGGGGCCCGAGCAAGCCACCGCCCCCCATCAACGAACGGTAGGCCTCGACGGCGTCGTTGCGGTGCGCCCACCAGTGAGCCACGAACGATGGGTCTGCGTCATAGCCCCCCGCGAGCTCCCGAGCGGCACGCGCCCGCCCATCGTGATCGAACCCATCGAACGAGAGCAGGAGCAGGGGCCCTTCGGGGGGCTCCTCGTGATCGCGAAGGAAGATCGAGGCGTCTTCCTTGTCGTAGAGCCGCGCCATCGTCGGGCGGAGGTCCGATTGTGCGAGAGCGCGGCACGCCGCCACCCCCTCGTTCATGTGGTCGAAGGTCAGGGCGGCGTCGGCGCGGCCTTCGGGAATAGGCGACACGCGAAGGGTCGCCTCGGTCACGATCCCAAGGGTTCCCTCCGACCCCAGCATGAGGGCGGCCACATCCGGACCCGTGGCCCTGCGCGGCGCGACCCGACTGCGCACGACCCGCCCGTCAGGGAGTACGGCCTCGAGTCCAACCAGCAGGTCCTCGATCCCGCCATAGCGGGCCGACAATTGCCCACACGCGCGCGTCGCTATCCACCCCCCCACCGTCGACAGCGCAAGCGACTGTGGTTCGTGACCGAGCATGAAGCCGCGCGACTCGAGCTCCTCCGACAGGATCGGACCCATGATCCCGGCCTGCACGGTGACGAGCCGCGACTGCTCGTCGAACTCCACGATCTTGTCCATGGAGCGCATGTCGACCAACACTGCGTCGGCCGGCTCTATCGCACGACAGACGCCGGAACCGCCTCCGAACGGCACCACGGGGGTCTTCATCCGGTTCGCCCACTCGAGCAGGTGGGTTACCTGCTCGGTGGAACGAGGACGCGCCACGAAGATCGGCAAGGGGCGGGCGGTCCCTGTGCGCTGGGCGATCAAGGCGGGCGCCGACCAATCCATCGAATGGTCACGCAGATCGTGAGGATGGTCGGCGACCAAGCCGGCGGCGGCCAGGTCCTCGAGCGTGCGGCCCCTGGTCACGTACGTTCGACGATGGCGGCGATCCCCTGCCCCACCCCGATACACATCGCCGCGAGGCCGTAACGAGCGTCACGCCGTTGCATCTCGTGCACCAGCGTCGTCATGATCCGCGCGCCCGAACAGCCGAGCGGGTGGCCGAGAGCGCGCGTCGCATGGATCGGACCAAGGCCCATGACGCGAGGTTCGACCCCGGCCGTGGCCGAGGCAACCACCCGTGCCATCGGTTTCCAATCGTTCGCATCCATCGCTTCCTCCGAGGCGATGAGCACCGTCGCGGCGCCGTCGTTGATGCCGGAGGAGTTGCCTGCGGTCACCGTGCCGTCCTCGACGAATGCGGGGCGCAGTGCAGCGAGCTGCTCGAGCGTGGTGTCCGGTCGCGGTGGCTCGTCCGCATCGATCCTGACCGGGGGGCCCTTCCGCTTTCGAGCCCGGAGCCACACAGCCGGTTGACCGTCGCGCCGGGCACCTCGACCGGTAGGCCCGCCAGCAGGGCGGCCATCCGGGCCACGTTTCGGTTGTCCTCCCCCGCCTGGTTGGCGGCGCCCCAGTAGACGTCGTCGACGTCGTCCCCGGGGATCTCGTTGCGTTGGACGAGGGCAGCGATCACGTGGGCGGCCATGTCGTCCGGGCGCACGGAGGCCAGAATCCCTCCGAACCGGCCCATGGGGTCCGTACCGCATCCACGATGAAGGCGTCCGTCATGGGGCCATCCTCGCATCCCGCCCGCCCGGGGTCCTCTCACCTGCCGGGTGCCTCTGGCCATACAAACTCCATACAAACTCCACCGCGGGAAGCGACCCACCACGGCCGATCTCGTCCGCCTTGAAGGGCTTGGCTCAGAGACCAAGTCAATCGCTCAAGAGAGTCTTCCCAAACCCGCGGTGCACATGGTGCAACTGGTGCACGTGCACCGCATGCACCACGTGCACCAGACCTTTTCGAGAGCACTATTGAGAGGCTAAGCCCTGTTCCCACCCTGCACCACATGCGCCGCATGCACCACGTGCACCACATGCACCGCATGCAGACCCTTGTGAGAGCAGTGTTGAGGCACGCCCTGTCCTGGGTGAGGGCCTGGCCCCGTGGCTAGTCAGTTCCTTCCTGCTAGTCGTCCACTTCGTCGTCGAGTTCGAGCGAGGTGTAGGCCACCACTCCCCGATGGACCGAATCCGTGGCGTCCTTCAGCCGAGCGGCCAGCTCGTCGGTGGGCGCGATCTCGACCAGTTGCCGGAGCAGGTCCACGAGCTGCTTGACCGAACGAACGAAGTCGCCGGCGGCGTCGTCGTACCCGAGGACCTCATCCAGAGGCTCACCGGAGGCCCATAAGCGGGCCCGAGCGGCGAAGCCCGGATCCGGCTCCCTCGTCAGCTCGAGGCCGCGCGCCTCCTCGTCCTTGTGGATCGAGCGCCACAGCGTCATGAGCTCCTTCCAGACCCCATCCGACGCTCGCGAAGGCATGGCCGCCGCCACTTCCGGGTCGGGGCCACGCGTCTCGAACACGAGGGCCGAGATGACCGCCGCCAGATCGGGAGCGTGCAGATCCTCGAACAGCCCCTCCTCGATCGCCTCGACCACGAGAAGGTCCGACTCGTTATAGACCCTCGACAGGATCTCGCCCTTGTGGGTGAGCGACCAACGCTCGACGTAACCGAGATGCTCGAGAACCTCGAGGACGCGTTCGAAGCGGCGCGCCAGGGTTTGCGTTCTCCTTCCGATCCGGCGCTCGATCCCTCGAACCTCCTTCTCGAGTCGCGTCGCCCGCTCCGCGAAATGGATGTGGCGTGAGAGGTCAGGACAGTCGCTGCATAAATGTCGCTCCAGCCTGGCGGCCAGATCCTCCATCTCCGAGCTGGCCGCCCGAACGCTCTCATCACGCTTCGGAGGAGCCGGCTTCAGGTCGGCAAGATCGCGCGCCACTTTTCGTCGTGCGTGGGCATCGCGCGTGTGGAAACCCTTAGGAAGCCTGAGCCGTCCCACCGGGCGAGGAGGCTCCCTGAAGTCCACGGGAGCGAAGCGCACCATCGAACGCTCCTCCGACAGCGCAAGCACACGGGGACTCTTCTCGGACCGTCGTTGTGTCACATCGAGAACCGCATACCGGCCGCGCCTGCGACCTCCTCGCACCTGGATCACATCGCCCGGCTCGAGCGAGTTAATGGCATCGAGGGTGCGCTCCCTACGCTCGCGTTCCTGACCCGAGCCGTGACGTCCTTCGAGGCGGCGGAGCTTGTCGTACAGCTCGCGGTACTCATCGAAGTCTCCAAGGTCGCAGCGGAACCGCTCACGGTAGGAGGCGAGGTACGCCTCTTGACGCTCCTTCGACTGTTCCAACTGCACGACATCGCGGTCGGCCTGGTACTGAGCGAATGAAGAGTTGACGAGATGCTCGGCCTCGGGCCGATCGTAGTTGCGTACGAGGTTCACCGCCATGTTGTAGGAGGGGCGGAACGAGGACACCAATGGATACGTACGGGTGGAAGCTAGCCGCGTGATCGCATCGAATTCGATGAACCGCTGCATCAAGACGACGCAATGACCGAGCTCGTCTATCCCCCTCCGGCCTGCCCGACCCGATAGCTGCGTGTACTGCCCGGGCGTGATCTGTTCGTGCTTCTCGCCGGTGAACTTCATGAGGCTCTCAACCACGACCGTTCGAGCCGGCATGTTGATGCCGAGCGCCAGGGTCTCGGTCGCGAACACGGCCTTGACGAGGCCCCGGGAGAAGAGCTCCTCGACGATCTCCTTGAAGGCGGGGATCATCCCTGCGTGATGTGACGCAACGCCTCGACGAAGGGCTTCGACCCATGAGTCGTAGCCGAGGACCTCGAGCTCATCCGGCGACAGGTCCCCCACTCTCTCGCTGGCGTAGGTGACGATCTCCTTCCGCTCGGCTGCGGTGGTGAGACGCACGTTGTCCCGAAGGCACTGCATGATCGCGTCGTCGCATCCCTTGCGAGAGAAGATGAAGTAGATGACCGGCAGCATCGACTCCGATGAGAGCCGGTCGATAACTTCGGTCCTTCTCGGCGGACGGGCCCGAGAGCCTGTTCGTTTCCCTCCACGGCGCGGGCGCTCGGCCCCGCGACTCTTCCGGCGGCCCAACTGCCTACCCTGGGGATTGGGGATCACTTCGCCGTCGGGTTTCCGAACGAACATCGGGAGTAGCTCTTCGGACGCGAAGTACCAGTGGCGGATCTCGACCGGCCGCTGTTCCTCGATGATGACTTCCGTGGACCCCCTCAGGGTCTTCAACCATTCGGCGAACTCCTCGGCATTGGAGACCGTAGCGGAGAGCGAGACGGTGAGGACGTCGATCGGAAGGTGGATGAGAACCTCTTCCCACACGCCGCCGCGATAGCGATCCTGTAGGTAGTGGACCTCGTCGAGAACGACATAGCGAAGGTCCGCCAGCGCCAGAGCGTCTTCGTAAATCATGTTCCGCAGGACCTCGGTGGTCATCACAACTATGGGGGCGTCGCCGTTCACCGAGTTATCGCCGGTCAGCAGACCCACGTTCTCCGCACCATGGAGCTCGACGAAGTCTCCGTACTTCTGATTCGAGAGAGCCTTGATGGGCGTCGTGTAGAACGTTTTCCCGCCACCGCGCAACGCCATCCACGCGGCGAACTCGCCCACCACGGTCTTGCCCGCCCCTGTGGGCGCGGCCACGAGGACGGAAGATCCCTGTGCAACGGCAGCGCACGCCTGGCTCTGGAATGGATCGAACGAGAACCCGTAGGAATGTTCGAAATCGACCACTACGACGGGGCGCTGGTCGGGCGTGTTAGTTTCCCTCACCGGCGGCATCGCCGCCTTCGGCGCCGGAAGGTGCCGTCCCCGGGACCGCCTCGGCCGGAACCGCGATGTCCGACGCGTTCATCTCCGCCTCCGCGCGAGCCTTATCGAGAAGGTCGGTGGCGAGCTGCCACTGCGATCCCGCCTGATCGCGCTGCTGAGCAGCAAGCTGCAGAACATCATCGAGCGCCCGACCGTCGACTTTCCCGGCGAGCTCGTACGAGCGGGCTGCGGAGGCGTACGTATTGATGGCCTGGAGGAACGCGGCGCTCACGCTCTCCTCGCCCGCAGGAGTGACCACCCCCTGTATCTGCTGTTGACCGTTCGTGAGTTGCGCGAGCCATCCCACCACGTCTTTCTCCAGCGACCCCAGGTCGTCCTTCGCCGAGACCGGAGCGGCCGTCATCGCGCCGGCGGGGGGGCCCACGGTCTCAAGGATCGACCTCATCTCGGTCGTGTACTCGCCGAGGCGGCCCTGCTCCTTCGCCAGCTCGTCGGAACGCGATTGCGCCGCCATCACGGCCCAGATAACGAGCCCCGCGATCGCGGCCAGGAGGGCACCTGCGATCAGTCGCCCACGAGTAGTCCGGTACCAGGGCTCTCGACGCCGTGGGGTGACCGTGGGGCGGGGGGCCGCGGCGGGGCGCCGCCTTGCCTGGCTCCCGCGACTCTTCTTCTTACCCTTGATCGCCATAGCCCGAATATATCGGAGGCCCCGTGGACCCCCCGCCTACTCAGCTCTGGGCCACGCCCCGGCGCCGCATGACGGTGCGAAGGATGATGATCGTGAGCTCGTAGAGCAGGTACAGCGGGATGGCCATGATCGACATCGTGTACGGATCCTGGCTCGGGGTGACGACCGCGGCCAGCACGAAGGTCGACACGAAGGCCGTCTTGCGATGCTGTCTGAGTTGTTCGACCGAGACGGCGCCGACGAGGCCCAGGAAGACCAGGAGCAGTGGCAGCTCGAACGTGAGACCGAAAGCCAGCAGGAGGAAGCCCACGAAGCTCAGATACGACTCGGCGTCGACGAGAGGTACGAGGCCCTCCCCTCCCAACTCGATGAGGAAGCGCAGACCGACCGGGAGCGTGAGATAGGCGAAGGTCGTGCCGACCAAGAACAACAGGATCGACGAGGCCAAGAACGGGATCGAGTACCGCTTCTCCTTCGAAGTGAGGGCAGGCACGATGAAGGCGTAGATCTGGTAGATCCAGATCGGCGACGTGACCGCGAGACCGACAAGCGCCGTCAGCTTGAGGCGGAACTGGAATCCGCCCGTGGGCTTCGTGAAGACGAGCTCGCAACCCTGAGGCCCGAGTCGGTCGCGAGGCACGTCGCACAGCGGAGTTCGCAGGAACGTCTGGATCGGATCGTAGAAGAAGAACGCGATCACCGAGATCAGGATGAATGCGAGAGCCGAGATGATGATCCGGGTCCGGAGCTCCCTGAGGTGCTCCATCACCGTCATCGCCTCCACCCTGCTGCTCGGCTTGGACTTTCGTCTGAACCGGAGCAACCTTCTTCGACTTGAGTCGGTGGCCACTAAGCCTCCGGGTCCGGGGGCGTTCGCCCGTTCCCGCTCGCTCGGGGCTGTGCGTCGATCCCACGGGCCAGCGGCGCATCGGTGTCCCCTGGAGTCTCAGCGGCCGTGGGGTCGCCGGCCGAGCTGTCGGTCTCATCGGGAGCGTCCCCCTCGGAACTCGCGTCCGGCGGGTCGGAGCGAGTCGTCAACGGTTTCCTGGGCTTGGGGGCCGGCTTCTCGTCCTCGACCTCGTCGTCGATGCCGAACTCGAATTCGGACCGGACCTCCCCGGCGACCCGGCGCAACTCCGACGCGTAGCGCCCGAGCGTGCGAGCGAGCTCCGGCAACTTCTCGGGGCCGAAGACGACGAGGGCGATGATCGCCACGACCATGATCTCCATGGGACCGATCTGAGGCATCTCAGCAGTCTAGGGCGGCGGCGCGGCCAATCGGATGAGTAGGTGGCGCAGGGGTCTTGCGGTGGGGCGTCTAGCGCCCGCTGAACTCCTCGAACCAGGTGTCGCCATCGAGGAACTCGTGAAACTCCAAGAGGTCGTCATGCGAGATGGGAGGTCCGCTGTGGATCTCGAGCGCCTCGGCGGGAACGTGCACCGGGACGGGTACGACGCCACCCGAGAGCAACAGCCTGACCACTCGGTCGTCGGCCGGCTTCTCGATGAACTCGGTGCAATCGGGGCAAGTGAACCCGTAACTGTTCACCGATCGGGTTGCTCCGATCCGGAGCAGGATGTCATCGGCGGTGAGGTCAACCTCACCACATCCGGGGCACGATGCTTTGATCGTCGTCATATCCGAGCCTCTCGAAGGATCCTGATGGTCACTCCTGCGTTATCGGCTGCTGCATGCCCGCGGTTTAAGAACCTCAGTCATTCTGCGTAGACCAAGCCTATTTACTGACACACCAGTTGGTTCGTGGGTGCGTCGTTTGGCGGATTGGTCGACCGTGACCGCTCAGGACGGCGTTCCCGTAGGCCGATGAAAAGATATGACCCTCTTCTCGCGCCCCCGGACCGATCTGCCGCATTCACCCGATAGGTGGCGGCAGGCCCTCGAGTCGGCGCTGAAGGTGAACGACATCGCCTCGTCGGCCACTCCGCTTCACGAGTCGGTTCAGTCGATGCTGGGCGTCGCCCTCGAGCTCCTGGAGGCCGAACAGGGCTCGATCATGCTCCTCGAAGATGGCGGCGCCTCGCTCGCTCTGGTCGCCTCGCGTGGGCTGCCCCTCGAGGTGCCCCTGGGGCACCGGACCAGTGTCGGTGAGGGCGTCTCCGGCCGCGTATTGGCCACCGGGAAGTCCCTGCTGCTGGGAGACGTCGATTCGGACGCCTTCGTCAACTTCGTGCCCAAGTCCAGGCCGATCTCCTCCAGCCTCGTGATCCCCATGCGGATCCAGGGCCGCGGTATCGGGGTCCTCAACCTGACCATGACCGGGTCGAGGGTCTTCACGGACGAGGACCTGCGTGTAGCACAACTCTTTGCCGATCAGGCGGCCGGCATCATCAACCGAGCCCGGTTGCATGAACGGGCCGAACAGCGTTCCTCCGACCTCATGGCACTGGTCGAGTCGAGCAAGGGACTCCTCGGGGCACTGGACGTGGATTCTCTGCTTCGTCACATCCTCGATGGTGGGACGCGGCTTGCGGGGGCCAAGGACGGCTTCGCGTGCCTCTTCGATCCCGAGACGGGGGCGATCGACCGCGGGGTCTTCCGAGGGATGAGCAAGACGGTTATCCGCGACATCGTGGCGGACCCTGATGTCCAGCGCGCGATCGACTCGACCGACGTCGCCAATATCGATCTTCCAGACGGGTCCATCACTGCTGTTGGCCTCCGAACGGCGCGCGGCACCCGGGGAGTGTTCGTGATGAGGGCGGATCGGGGCCTGGTCGAGGATCGTGGGGACCTTCTGCGCGCTTACGCCCAGCAATGCGCCAGCGCAGTTGGCGCGGCCGAGCTCTACTCGGTCATCGAGCGCAAGGAGTCGGAGCTCGCGTCTATCATCCAGGCGGTTCCCAACCCGATCGTTCTGGTCGATGCCCGTGCACTTATCGTTGCCATCAACCCTGCAGCAGAGCAGCTGTTCCAGGTTTCGGCGATGTTCTCGGCCGGAGCCAACGTCGTCGGCGGTCTGGGGCACGACGACGTAGAGATGCTTCTTACGGCTGAAGGCGAGATGCAGAGCGAGGTCGTTGCCGGCAACCCGCCGTTGGTCTACAAGGTGCGAGTGACGGACGTCAGGGTGCCGGGTGCGCCCATGGGGCGTGTCTTGATCATGGACGACGTGACCTCCGAGCGAGAGATCGCCCAGACCCACCGTGACTTCGTTGCGATGATCGGGCACGAACTTCGAACGCCACTGACGATCATCAAGGGTTTCGCCCGCACCCTGTTGAAGCGGGTCGAAACGGCGTCCCCCGAGGACCAGCGTGAGGCGTTGTCGACCATCGATACGAAAGCCGCGCATCTCGAACGGCTGATCGAGGACCTGCTCTACATCTCGAAGATCGAGTCGCGGGAGGCGACGCTCCGTGTCGAGCCCGTCGACGTCGCCACCCTGGTCAGCGCGGTCTCCGCCGACACGATCCAGGACTTCCCGGAGCGCGAGATCGTTCTGGATGTGGCCGACAAGCTCTCGTGGCCCTGCGACGAGACCAAGGTCGGCCTCGTCCTGAGACACCTCATCGAGAACGCATTGAAGTATTCGGAGAACCCGACTCCCGTGACGGTCAGGGTCAGCCGGGAAGAGGACGAGCTCCGCGTCGACATCATCGACCAGGGCCTCGGGCTCGTATCGTCCGACATCCCCCACATCTTCGAGCGCTTCCACCAGGTGGACAGCTCGTCCACTCGCGAGCAGGGCGGCACCGGCGTGGGCCTCTACCTCTGCTCCCAGCTGGTCAAGGTGCACGGCGGGCGCATCTGGGTCGACTCGACCTGGGGGAAGGGCTCGACCTTCTCGTTCTCGCTCCCTAGCCGATCCACCGGCCGCAAGGTCGTCCGCCTCCTGGGCACCACCGCTCAAACAGCTTAAGAGTGTGCGTCCGTAAGGACGCTCGCCAAAGTGCGGGCTTCGGTAAGAACGGGTTCGGGTTTTACTGCACGCACCTGATCGCCTAGGCGTAGGACCAGAGTGGCCGCCCAGCGCGTTCCACCGCTCGTGAGCTCCACCGCGCGCCATCCATCGTCGAGCTCTCGGGAGCTCCGGAGCGGGTAATAGTCCGCGAACCAGCGGGCGGCGGCGGGTGAGATCTCGAACGACACGATGTCCTGTTCATCCCGCGGGACGAACGCGCCCCTGTATCTCGACGGATCGAAATCGTCGGGGATGTCCGCCGGTTCGTCGAGCACCTCGGCTTCCTTGATCCGGTCGACCCGAAACATGCGTTCATCGTTTCGAAGACGATCGAACCCGATCAGGTACCAGTGGCCCAGTGCGGCCACTAGACCCCACGGATCCATCGTGCGGGTGCTGAGCTCGCCGCGATTGGCCGAGAAATACTCCAGTCGCATGCGGCGCTGCTCTTGCAGGGCTTGCCGCGCAAGGCGTAGATGATTCGCCGGCCCAGGCTCCCATCTCACCGCGATCCCGCCGGTTCCGGTGCCCATCTGTTCGATACCGATCGCGTGTCCCAGCTTCTCCAGTGCCCGGCGAAGCGCATCCGCCTCGTCCATCTCGGGCAACGCGATCACGGCGGCCCCCCCGACGTAGAGAGACAGAGCCTCCGCCGGAGTGATCCTGAGCGGACTCGAGAAGTAGTCGGCCATCTGTACGAACACCTGATCGTTCTCGATCGACACATCGATGAGGTCCCCGGGGCCGTAGCCCGGAAGACCACACACGAAGACGAGATTGAGGTCGCCGATCAAGTCTTTCTTCTTGACCCCGAAGCGATCGGAGAGCTCGTCGATGGTCACGCCCGGATTCTTGATCGCGTACGGCAGAAGCAAGAGGATGCGACGAAGCCTGGTGCCGAGGCGGCCCTGGGCGGTTTCGCTCATCGGCTCTGCACCAGCGGGCGCAGATGTTCGACGAGAGCAGTGCGTGCCTCGGGCGGACTCACGATCTGAAGACCCTCGCCGAACCCGAGCACCCACGAGACCAGCGCCTCGACGTTGCCAACGATCATCTCGACATCGAGCGCGCCTCCCGGCGCTTCCGTAGAGGGGTTCGACGCCATGTTCTGCTCGGGCCACCAGCGCATACGAGCGTCGAAACGCACCACCGCGGTGGTCGACGCCTCGGTCTGAATCTCGAGAGCTGCGGAAACGTGCTCGGCCGCATCGAACCCCTCGGGTATCTCGTAAGTGACGTTGACGGTCTCGAGGTCCCCCGCGATACGCGAGAGCCGGAAAGACCGGATGCTCTCCCGGTCCACGTCCCGGCCCACGAGGTACCAGCGTCCCCGTCGGTGCACGATCCCGAACGGCTCCACTCGGCGGAAGGTCTTCTGTCCTCCGCCCGATTCGTAACTGAACTGGACCCCGCGCCGGTCGACCAGAGCCGAGTAGAGCGGACCGAGGACGGGCTCCTCCGCCGCCAGATCGGCTCCCCACGTGAAGCGCGGGCCGGATAGCGGGCCTATCGGGGCATCGATCGAGAGCTTGAGGAGGCCGGAGCCCGCGTCTTCGCCCGAGCCGAGGAGCGCGTCGGAAGCGAGTCGCAGAGCGGTTAGCTCGTCGGGTTCGAGATCGAGCTGCGGTAGGTAGTAGCGCGCTTTGGTGATGATGTACCCGTCCGCTTGATCGGCGTAGGGGTCCGTCGGCACCACCTCGAGCGGGATGCCCATCGAACGGAGGGCTTCTTTGTCTCGTTCGAAGGCGCGGCGGAAGGCTTCGTGGTTGGGTTGGTCGTACCCTCCGATGCGTTCGCGGATCTCTTCCGCGGTCATAGGTCGGAGTGTCTCGAGCAACGCTGCGATCAGGTTGATGAGCCGCTCGATACGTCTCATATGACGAGAGTATCCAAAGGTGGCGGCGGTACCGCTCATCGACGGGTTATAGGCGCTGTTCGAGCCTCAGGGGGTGATCTGGGTCACAGGGAGGCGGCGTGGCCACCCGCTGCGGCCCCCGCCAGGAACAGCTCGGGGAGCTGGTCTACCGAGCGGCCCATCGACGTCGGGTGCACGCCCCTCTGCTCGAGCGTGGACAGGCCGGCGGTCCCCGCAACCGTCACCACCTGGTGTCGATCGGATATGCCTGCTTCCTGCAACTGCTGTCGAACGACCACGTCTTGGTCGTCGGGCAATTCCGGGACCACAACCGTCGCTCTCTCGCGGGCTGCCAGGCGCAGAGCGGTCAGGGAATGGTGACTCACACCGTGATGTCGGGCGCGGGGATCGGCGAACGAGATCCTGAGCGCGGCGATCCCAGTGCCGCCCAAGGCTGCCACCGCATCCAGCACCTGACCTTGCTCCATCCCCGTGAAGCCCAGGGCCGAGCCGGTGCCGACGACGCCCGGTCCCATCGCGGCGATCGTCACATCCGCCTCACCCACCGCCCGGAGCGCGGCGAGCCCGCTGAAGACGTTCACCGCTTCGAGATCGCCGCCAAAGGCATGACCACAGGTGCAACTGACATCGATCAGGTTCGCCCGGCGAAGCTCGCGCAAGAGGTTGCTCCACGCGAGCGGCAACGCTCCCCCGTCCGTCATTAGGTAGCCGACGCGAGCCTTCGGGTTCTGAGCCTTGACGCCCGCGGCGATCGCAGCGACCTGCGAATGCAAAGAGGCGACGACCACCGGTCTCCCGTCGATCGTCTCGAGCTCCGCGAGGCGTTGGTGGTGCCGGCTCTCCTGAGCCTCTACCGCAGCAACCTCCGTCTGCCATGGGGTGTACCGAAGCTTGACGATGTGCCCATCGCGGGGGCCGGGGGGGCCGGGTCCGTCGAGGTTCCAGAGGATGAACCCCGCGCCACCGGTGCCCAGATCGAGATCCAATCCGGTCGTGTTCACGACCACCCTGTCGCCCGGCCGGAGACGGCCAAGCATGAAGGGATATCCGACGGTCGCGATCTCGGACCCGCCTACCGAGACCGTGGCGCGCACGATGTCATCGCCCTCCTCGACGACCCCAACGACCTCGCCTTCCTTGAACGCGCCCACTACAGCGACGCGATGAGCTTCGTGACGCGTTCGTCGGAGGAGCGGAACGGGTCTTTGCAGAGCACGGTTCGCTGCGCCTGGTCGTTCAGCTTCAGGTGCACCCAGTCGACGGTGAAGTCCCGACGCTTTCGTTTCGCGGCCCGGATGAATTCCCCTCGCAACTTGGCTCTCGTCGTTTGCGGGGGTTCCTGAGTCGCCCTTTCGATGTCACGTTCATCGCACATGCGCTCGGCCATCTCTCGTCGCTCGAGCAGGTAGTACAGGCCCCGCTTGCGGTTCACGTCGTGATAGGCCAGATCCATCAGCGCTATGCGGGGGTGGGCCAGCGACAGGTTGTGCCGCGATCGGTAATCCTCGATGAGCTTGCGCTTGGCGATCCAGTCCACTTGTTTCACGAGAGCCTCCTGATCGCCTTCAAGGGAGGTGATCGCGTGCTCCCACATGACGGCGATCTCCTTCAGCACGGGATCGTCGCGCTGGTCCACCCAGCGAAGAGCCTTGGACAAATACTCCTTCTGCATGTCAAGGGCGGACGCTTCACGACCGTTGGCCAGCCGGACACGCCGGGTACAGGTCATGTCGTGGGATATCTCGCGGATCGCGCGGATGGGGTTCTCGAGCGTCATGTCCCGGATCTGCACGCCCTCCTCGACCATGCGCAGCAACAGAGCCGTGGTCCCGACCTTGAGATAAGAGGTCCACTCGCTCATATTCGAGTCCCCGACGATGACGTGAAGTCGCCTGAACTTCTCGGCATCGGCATGCGGCTCATCGCGCGTGTTGATGATCGGTCGCGACCTCGTCGTCGCCGACGAGACTCCCTCCCAGATGTGTTCGGCGCGCTGCGAGATGCAGAACAGAGCCCCGCGGGCGGTTTGCAGCACCTTCCCGGCGCCGGCGAATATCTGACGTGACACGAAGAACGGGATCATCACCTCGGCGAGACGACCGAACTCGCCGTAACGGGAGACGAGGTAGTTCTCGTGGCTCCCGTAGGAGTTCCCGGCCGAATCGGTGTTGTTCTTGAACAGGTAGATGTCGCCAGAGATCCCTTCCTCGCGGAGCCGGGCCTCAGCCGCCTTGAGCAGGCCTTCGAGGATCCGCTCCCCTGCCTTGTCGTGGACGATCAGGTCGTAGACCGTGTCGCATTCGGGGGTCGCGTACTCCGGGTGAGAGCCAACGTCGAGATAGAGGCGGGCGCCGTTCTCCAGGAAGACGTTGGACGAGCGTCCCCACGACACGACCCTCCTGAAGAGGTATCGCGCCACTTCATCGGGCGATAGCCGGCGCTGCCCCCTGAACGTGCAGGTGACGCCGTACTCGTTCTCGGTCCCGAAGATCCGCCGCTCCATGCCGTCAGGATACGCGTCCCGACGGTCGTAACCCGAGACTCAGAGAAGCGGGGCGATCTCCTCTTCGGGGAAGCGCCGGAACTTACGACGGGCTCTCGTCCGGTCGAGGATGGCGACTTCGAGGCTGCCCACCGGGGTCTCGCCTCCGCCCACCGACTGCAGAGCCTCGTGCCCGAGGGTCACGGCCGTGGCCAGGTCCGGCGTCGAGGCCGGATAGTCCTTCGGATAGCGCTCGTCCACATAGGCCTTCAGCTGTTCGGACGCCCCGCCCATGGCTACGTATCCCGTGCGGTCCGAGACCGACCCGTCGTAGAGGATGTGGAAGAGCTCGTTCGTGGCCGTCGTCTCGCCCACGGCGGCGACGAGGATCTCGCACTCGTACGGCTTCACCTCCGACGTGAAGATGTTCCCTAGCGTCTGCGAGTAGGCGTTCGCCAGACCCTTCGCGGTGACGTCCTCGCGCGAGTACGAGTAACCCTTCACATCGACGAGGCGGATGCCACCGATGCGAAGCTGCTCGAACTCGTTGAACTTGCCCACCCCTGCGAACGCGATGCGGTCGTAGATCTCCGAGATCTTGTACAGGGTCGCGGAGGTATTCTCGGCCATGAACAGGATGCCCGCCTCGTACTCGAGGGCGATGACCGACTTGCCTCGGGCGATGCCCTTGCGCGCGTAGTCGGCCTTGTCCCGCATGAGTTGCTCGGGGGAGACGTAATAAGGCATCGGCATGGGCTATGCCTCCTCGCCGGGTCGTCGCACGTCGACCGGGTGGCTCTCCTGCGACCGGATGTCTTCGGCGCGATCGGCGATCAGCTCTTCGAAGAGACGCTGGATCTCCTCCTCGGGGATCTCGACCATGCCTTCAGCGGAGATCGCCGCAACCGTCGGGTAGATGCCCCTCATGAGGTCCGGTCCCCCCGTCCCGACGTCCTCGTCGGCCGCGTCGAACAGCGCCTCGATCGCGAACTTGACCGCTTCTTCCCGGGTGAGGTCGAGCCGGTAGCGCTTCTTGAGCGACGACCGAGCGTCCTTCCCACCGGAGCCGGTGGCGTGGTAGTCGTCTTCCTCGTAACGCCCGCCGGTGACGTCGTACTTGAAGATGCGGCCGTGTCCCCGCGCCTCGTCGAAACCGGCGAACAACGGCACGACGATCATGCCCTGCATCGCAGCAGGCAGGTTCGCGCGGATCATCTGGGACAGCTTGTTGGCCTTGCCCTCGAGCGTGAGACGCTCGCCCTCGACCTTCTCGTAATGCTCGAGCTCGGTCTGCAGCAAGCGGACGATCTCGACCGCTGGGCCCGCGGCGCCCGCGATCGCCACGGCGGACATGTCGTCGGCGGCGAAGACCTTCTCGATCGACCGGTGGGCGATCTGGAACCCCTCGGTCGCCCGGCGGTCGCCGGCGACCACAACCCCTTCGTCGAACCGGAGTGCGAGGACCGTCGTGCCCTCGGGCGCGTGGACCTGTCCCTCGAACCTCGAAGGGGCCTCAGGATCGGGCTGGTGGCCCTTCATGAGCTCGGAGAACGACGAGCCGGGCCCATGCACGGGCCTGCGCAGGAAGTCCGCTCCGAAGTCAGGTTCGCCTCTCAAATGGTCCCCTCTAGATAGCCGATAGCCGCCCGCATCAAGCCCGGGTCCTCCCGGAGCTTACCGAGGCCCCGGTTGCAGTTGAAACACAGTATGCCGCGCACGAGGCCGGTCCCGTGATCGTGGTCCACGTGCACGGCCGGCCGCCTCCCGCAGACGGCGCACAGCCCGCCCTGGCGCAGGATCATCCACTCGACCTGAACGGCTTCGACCCCATAGCGACGCTTGAGCCAAAACGCGCGAGTGCTGCCGTGGTGCTTCTCCCGGTTGGCCCGTCCGATGCGGTTGTGGCACGGCTTGCAGTACGCGCCGCGCCCCGTCTTCGTGGCGCGGTTCCGAACGAAGTCCTCAGCGCGCTTGTGCTCGCCGCAGCTCGGGCACCTAACCCGGTTGTCGGGTTCCATCGCTCCGCTCGAGGTACTCGATCGCGCGGAGGATGATGATCGTTGATGTCCGAAATGCCCTATTGGCCGCCTTTTTGCACATAGCTGCGCACGAATTCTTCCGCATTCTCCTCGAGAACTTCGTCGATCTCGTCCAGGAGATCGTCGACCTCGGAGGTCGCCTCGGAGGAAGCCTTCTGTTCCTCGGGCTGAGTTTGCTCTTCGTCCTTCTTGGGACGGGACTTGCGGGTCTGGCCTCCGCCTTCTGCCACGTTGCACCTCACCTCGTTGCTAGATGTGGAAGAGATGCTATCCCGCCCCTGCGACACACCTCCACGGAAACTCTCGGCCCGGGCCCATCAATCCAAGGCACCCTCAGGGGCATTCCAGCCCCGATACGCCCCGGGGCCGGTCGCCGAGAGCTAGCCGCCGAGGTTGTGGATCAGCGTCGAGGCGTCGGGACTGGAATCCAGCAGTTGTTGCACGTGGGCCTTGGTTCCGCGCGTCGGCTCGAGCGTCGGGACCTTGCGCAGGGGCTCGTCGCCCGTGTCGAATATCAGCGCATCCCAGGAGGCCGCGACGATCGTGGGGCTGAACCTGCGGAGGCACTCCCCCCGGAAGTATGCACGGGTGTCCTCGGGGGGATGATCGACGGCGTAGGCGATGGCCTCGTCGGAGACGATCCGCTCCATCTTGCCGGCGTTCTGGAGTTTGTAGTAGAGACCCTTGTGGCGCCTCACGTCGTGATACTGGAGATCGATCATCCGCAGCTTGGGAGCGTCCCACGCCAGGCCATCGCGCGCACGGTAGGCCTCGAGCATGGCGAGCTTCGCCACCCAATCCAGTCGGCGGCTCATGGACATGGTGTCCCTCTCGAGGCTGTCCAAGGTCAGTTCCCAGGTATCCAGAACGTCGCCCGTGACGGCATCGAAGTCGTTGTCGAGCGCGTACTTCTTCGCCAGGCGGAAATACTCCCATTGGAGCTCGATGGCGGTGAGCCTGCGGCCGTCGACGAGCTCGATCGTGGCGCGACAGCCAGGGTCGTGGGACACGGCTCTCATCGCCTGGACCGGTACGGCCAGGGTGAAGTCATCGGCGATGAAGTCGTCCTCGATCATCCTGAGGACGAGGGACGTGGTCCCGACCTTGAGGAAGGTCGACGTCTCGGACATGTTTGCGTCGCCGACGATGACGTGGAAACGCCGATAGAGGTCTGGATCCGCATGGGGCTCGTCGCGCGTGTTGATGATGGGCCGTTTGAAAGTCGTCTCGAGCCCCACCTCGACCTCGAAGAAGTCAGCACGCTGAGAGATCTGATAGTCGACGCCCTCCGAACCGTTCTCGGCCCCCACCTTCCCCGCACCTGTGAACACCTGACGCGTGACGAAGAACGGGATGACGTGCTTCACGAGATTGGGGAAGGGCGTCTGGCGGTCCACCAGGTAGTTCTCGTGACAACCGTACGAGTTGCCCTTGCCGTCGGAGTTGTTCTTGTAGATGAAGACACGCTCGCCGTCGGGAACGATGTTCCGGGCGGCCTCGATCGAATCCTCGAGGATGCGCTCGCCCGCCTTGTCCCATGTGACGACGTCACGGGCATTAGAGCATTCGGGGCTCGAGTACTCGGGGTGAGCGTGATCCACGTAGTAGCGGGATCCGTTCGGCAAGATGACGTTCACGAGGCCGGACTCGTCCTCGACCGCACTGGAATCCATCGGCGTGCGCTCGAAGCCGCGGGCATCGCGCAGAGGATTCTCTTCCTCGTAGTCCCACTTCACGCGTTTGAACGCTGGCTTCGCGTAGGCGTTGATCAACAGAGACGAAGTCAGGATCGGGTTGAAGTCGGCGGCTTCACGGATCGCTATCCCATACTCGGTCTCGATCCCGCAGATCTTTGGAACGGTCATGGCAACAGGTTAGGCCGTCGCTAGAGGTACTGGCCGGTTTGCACCTGTTCGACCTGGCGGGGGCCCTCGCCGTCTCTGTGCTCGCTTACCAGCGTCCGGATGTACACGATGCGCTCGCCCTTCTTCCCGGACACGCGGGCCCAGTCGTCCGGATTCGTCGTATTCGGAAGGTCCTCGTTCTCGCGGTACTCCTGGTGGATCGCCGCGAGCAGGTCGTTCTGGTTGATCCCCTTCGGCTCGCCCGCGATGGCCCGCTTGATGGCCATCTTCTTGGCGCGCCGGACGATGTTCTCGATCATCGCCCCCGAGGAGAAGTCCTTGAAGTACAGCTCCTCCTTGTCGCCGTTGGCGTAAGTGACCTCGAGGAAGCGGTTCTCGTCCTCGTCCGAGTACATCCGGGCGACCGTGGCGACGATCATCTCTTGCACGGCCTTCTCACGCGAGCCGTGCTTGTCGATCTCGGTCTTGGCTATTGGGACGGTGGTCGTGAGGTACTTCGAGTAGATGTCCGTGGCCGACTCCTCGTTCGGACGTTCGATCTTGATCTTCACGTCCAGGCGACCGGGGCGAAGGATCGCGGGGTCGATCAGGTCCTCGCGGTTCGAGGCGCCCACCACGATGACGTTCTTGAGGCTCTCGACGCCGTCGATCTCGGCCAGCAGCTGGGGCACGATGGTCGACTCGATGTCGCTCGAGATGCCGGAGCCGCGCGTACGGAACAGTGAATCCATCTCGTCGAAGAACACGATCACCGGCACGCCTTCCTCGGATTTCTCCTTGGCGCGCTGGAAGATCATCCGGATCTGCCGCTCGGTTTCACCGACGTACTTGTTCAGTAGCTCCGGGCCCTTGATGTTGAGGAAGTAGCTCTGGCGCCCATCACGCCCCAGCTTGGCCGCCACCTTCTTGGCCAGCGAGTTGGCCACCGCCTTTGCCACGAGCGTTTTGCCGCAGCCGGGAGGGCCGTACAGAAGGACGCCCTTCGGGGCTTCGAGCTCGTGCTCGCGGAACAGATCGGCGTGCAGGAAGGGGAGCTCGACGGCGTCCATGATCTCTTCGATCTGAGAGGTGAGGCCGCCGATATCGTCGTAAGAGATGTCCGGCACCTCTTCGAGGATCAGCTCCTCGACCTCGGGCTTCGGAAGCTTCTCGATCACATGGCCGGACTTCGGTTCGAGCAACAGGCTGTCGCCGGGGCGGAGATGTAGCCCCTTGAGCGAATCCGCCAGCTCGACGACTCGCTCCTCATCGGCCCGACCGGTGACCAGTGCACGATTCCCCTCTTCGAGGCGCTCCTTGAGGAGCACCACTTCACCCTGCACCTCGTACTCGAGGAGCTCGATGACGTTAAGCCCCTCGTTCAGCATCACTTGGTGCCCGCGCTGGGCCTTCTCGAGGTCGACCTCGGGCGAGATGTGAACCCGGAGCTTGCGCCCGTTCGTGAACACGTCCGCGGTCGAGTCCTCGAAAGCCTGGAGGAAGATGCCGTATCCCGATGGGGGCTGGGTCAGTTTCTCGATCTCCTCCTTCAGTGCGACGAGTTGCTCGCGCGCGTCCCGCAGCGTCCCGGCAAGTCGGTCGTTGTTATCGCGTGCGTTCTGGAGCTCGTCGGAGGTGTCGGAAAGGCGCTTCTCGAGGCTATGTATCTGGCGCGGCGTCGCATCGAGCTTGCGCCGCGTCAGAGCAAGCTCCTCCTCCAGCAGCTTCACCTGGCTCTGGAGTTCCTGGACCTCTTGGTCGTACTCGGCAATCCTGCGCTCGAGCTCGTTTTGAGGGACCGCCACCACCTCCTATAGGCCGTAGAGACTACTCCCTAGGCATCCGGGATCGACGCATCTTCCAGCCCTGCCAACTTGCGCGCGGTGACGATGAAGCCGGTGTGTGCGACCATCCTGTGGTCCGGACGCACGGATTGCCCCTCGATGTTCCAGGTCCGAACCAGTCCCTCAAACGTGTTTACGATCCCGAACCCACCGCGCCGCATCGCCTCGACCGTCTGCTGCACCTGGGGCACGGTCGGCAGGTAACAACACATGATTCCCCCAGCGGCCAGGGAGTGGGTCGTTCGACCGACGGCGCGCCACGGCTCGGGCAGGTCGAGCACGAGCCTATCCACGCCGCTCTCGGGGATGTCCTCGAAGACGTCGCCCACGCGCAGATCGACGTTCTCTGGCTTGCCTCCGAGGCCCTCGTACCACTCCCTTACGTTGGCGGCTCCGCGCTCGTGGTGATCCTCACGTAGCTCGTACGAGATCACCAGGCCCGCATCCCCCACCGCGCGAGAAAGTGCGAGGGTGAGCGATCCGGAACCGGTGCCTGCTTCCAAGACGGCGGCGCCGGGAAAGATATCGGCGTACATGATGATCAGGCCGAGGTCCTTTGGATACACGACCTGTGCACCCCGCTGCATCTTGAGGATGTAGTCGGACAGCGTTGGGCGGAATGCGAGCATCCTCGCGCCCTTGCTGGACCGGACGGTGGTCCCCTCGAACGCTCCGATCAACTCGTCGTGGTCGAGGGTCCCCGAGTGGGAATGGAATTGCTTCCCCGTGCTCAGCGTGATGAGGTAGCGCCGGTCGCGGGAGTCCACCAGCAGGATGCGCTCCCCCGCCGCGAGAACCCGCTCCGTCATCTTGCGCGCCCATCGAACTGGTTCATGGCGACAGCCTAAGTGCGGTCGCCCCTCCGTCTCTACTCTTCGGCTGAGCCGAACTGTGCGGGACGTTGGTCCAGCTCGACGGTCTCGGTCCGCGTCCCGTCGCCCTCGCTGATGATCGTCAGCTCCACCTCGTCGCCCGGAACCAGATCCGCCAGGGTGTCGATGAGGTCGTCCGAGCTCGTGATGCGCCGGTCGTCGATAGAGGTGATGAGATCTCCGATGTCCATCTCGACCCCCTCGGCCGGACCGCCCGAGAGAACCTCGAGGACCAGGGCCCCCTTGGCGTCTTCGTCGAGCCCGAACTCGTCCAGCGCCGCCGGTTCGGGATCGCCCACCGAAACGCCGAGCCATGCATGCTCCTGTAGGGGTTCTTCGAGGATCTGCTCGATGACCGGAAGCGCCGAGTCGATCTCGATGGCGAAGCCGATGTTCTCGGCGGCAGCCGCGAGAGCGGCGGCGGAGTTGACGCCGATCAGCCGTCCGTTCACGTCGATGAGCGCGCCACCCGAGTTACCCGGATTGATCGCGGCGTCGGTCTGCAACAGTCCCGTGAACCGCAACGTCTCGCCGTCCGGAACCGGGATCTTGATGGTTCGGTTCTGGCCGGAGACGATCCCCTTGGTGACTGTTACCCCACCCAGTCCCAGCGGGTAGCCGATGGCGATGACATCGTCGCCCAGCTCGAGTGCGTCGGAGCGTCCGATCTCGATCGGGGTGAGATCGTCGGCCTTTACCTGGACCACCGCCAGGTCCCGCTCCGGATCGACGCCGACGACCGTTCCGTCCATCGCGTCGTGCTCCTGGTCGTTGAATACGACACGTACCTCGGTGGCGTCCTGCACGACGTGATTGTTCGTGATGATGATGCCCTCCGAGTCGATGATGACGCCCGACCCCTGGCCCTTGCCCTCGCGGGGGCCGAGCACTCCCTGAGTCAGCGCGGTTACTTTCACGTTGACGATCGATGGCAGAGCACGCTTCACCACCTCAGATGTCTTCGAATGCTGGAGCGGCGCGTCGACCTGGTTGATCGAGATATCGGACGTATCGCTGGGCTCGCCCTCGGGGGCCCGGGAGGCGGACGCGTCCGAGCCCGAGGACCGGTCTTCGGAGCCCGGCGGCGAAACCTCGACCGAGCAGGCCCCAATCGCGAGCGTGGCCGCGAGCATCAAGGGAACAAAGGATCTGTTCATGGAGTCAGGATAGAGGCGGCCAGCAAATACGCGGACGCTACGCCGCTTCCTCTGCGGGTCTCTCGGCCGCAACCACCTCGATCTGCCCCCCCATGATCCCACCGAGAGCGAACACGACGAGGTAGGTGCCCGGCGCCAGCCCGAAGGGCGCTCGTACTTCGTCCGACAGATCGGTGGGCGCCTGCAGGCCGAGGATCTGCGTTGTCTTCGCCGGGCCCTCGAACAGCACCTCGCGCGACTCGGGGTTCACGAGGAACCACTGCTCTCGATAGTGCCCGGCGGGAGCCGACCACGTGCGAGAGACGACGAACGGTAGCGTCCGCCCATCCTTCAACGAGATGCCGGAGGCCCCATCTGCGCTCCTGGAAGGAGTCACGTGCCCGATCAGCAATTTCCGCTGCGAACCCGAGATGTCGGCTTCTCGCTTCATGCCCGGAGGATACAACCGGTCCCGTCCTCGCTCCGTGATCGGCCGCGGACGTAAGCTTCCGAGACATGTGTCTGTTCTGTGAGGTGGTTGAACGGAAGGTCCGTGCCGAGGTCGTCTATGAGGACGAGACGAGTATGGCGTTCCTCGACCACCGTCCGTTGTTCGTGGGACACACGCTCCTGGTACCGAAGGAGCATCACGAAACCCTCGCCGACCTCCCGCCGGCACTGGTCAAACCCTTCTTCGCCACCGCACAGCTCCTGGCTCGTTGCGTACAAACCGCTTTTGAAGCCCAGGGCACGTTCGTCGCGATGAACAACATCGTCAGTCAGAGCGTCCCGCACTTGCATCTGCACGTCGTACCCCGGCGGAGGAAGGACGGCCTGCGCGGGTTCTTCTGGCCACGCACGAAATACGCCAGCCCAGAAGAGATGGCTGAGACGGGAGAGCGCCTGAGAACGGCACTGGCGAAGTGGGAAGAAGCCGGGTGAGCGTCGAAGAGCTGACGTTCGAGTCGTCGGACGGACTGACCCTCGAGGCGCTGCTGGTCGGTCCCGAAGATCCACGGGCGGGGCTGGTGCTGTGCCACCCCCACCCGAAGATGGGCGGCACGATGAACGCTCCGCTGCTCGAAGCGGTGACCGAGCGCATGACGGACGAGGGGTGGAGTGTTCTCCGGTTCAACTTCAGGGGGATAGGCAAGTCGGAGGGCGAGCCCACGTTAGGGATCGACGAGGTGCAGGACGCAAAGGGAGGGATCGCCTTGATGCGCAGGCGCAATGCGGACATGCCTCTCGCGATCGCGGGGTGGTCGTTCGGTGCGGCGGTGGCGATCCGCGCGGCCGCAGAGGATGACTCGCTGGTCGCCTGCGTCGCGATCGCGCCCGCCGTGAAAGAGAAGCCGGGGGTGACCGCGGGCCTCCCGCCCCCGGAGGAGATCGATCTCGGTGTGCCGTTGCTCATGGTCGCGGCCGCCAACGACGAGCTGGTCGAGTCGGAGGACTGCAAGACCTGGGTGGCGAAAATCCCTCACGCCGAGGTCACGCTGGTCCAGGGCGCAAACCATTTCTTCTGGGCTAAGTACGACAAGCTTGGCGACGAGATCGTTGATTGGTTGAACGGATCCATCCAAACGTAGTGGACGAGAGGCGTTATGAAACTGGGACTTGACTGCACGCAACATCAGTTGTCGTGGGACGGCTTAAAGGAGCGGGTGCTCTATGCGGAGTCCGCGGGCTTCGACGGCGCCTGGGTGTTCGACCACTTCAAGCCGCTCTACGGCGACC